>NZ_CP038436.1:305720-611440 GCF_004683965.1 Nocardioides seonyuensis | reverse complement strand
ACACATCCGCGGCCGGTCCCTCCACGACTCGTTCGTGATCGTCGACGAGGCGCAGTCGCTGGAGCGCAATGTCCTGCTGACCGTGCTCTCGCGCATCGGGGCCAACTCCAAGGTCGTGCTCACCCATGACGTGGCCCAGCGGGACAACCTGCGCGTCGGCCGGCACGACGGCATCGTCGCGGTGGTCGAGAAGCTCAAGGGCCACCCGCTCTTCGCCCACGTCACGCTGACCCGATCCGAGCGGTCGCCCATCGCCGCGCTGGTGACCGAGATGCTGGAGAACGTCACGCTCTGACCTGCCTGGTCCTGCGAGGCCACCAGGGTGGCGGCACACGACACGCCTCCCCCTGAGGGTGGCGGCACACGACGCGCCCACGGGCGATCGGGGCGTCGTACGCCGCCACCCTCGCCCGCGCTGATGTCGTACGCCGCCACTGTGGAACGCCTCACGGTGAAACGTGCCCGATGAGGCAGGCGGGGCCAGTGTGATCAGTGGGGCCAATGAGGCACGGTGAATTGCTTCGTTCTCTTGGCGGGCCTTGAACGGCTCCGGCATGGTGGCTCGTGATCGTTTCGTGACCAAGCGGTCGGGGGCTCGGACCCTCGCCTGGTCGCACGCGTGACGAACCCCCGTCGTCAACCCCCCTGTGGACACACCTGTGCCGAAACCCGACAAGTACACCCCCAAGCACCGCGCGCCCGGTCGCCACAAGGCGACCCGCACGTCGGCCCGCGTGATTCGCCGGTCCGTCGTCGTGACAGGGGTCGCCGCCGCGGCCACCGGCGTCGCCGTGTCCGGGGGGCTCCTGGAGGCCCCGCCCGAGGTGACCGCAGCATCGGCGAACATCAGCTCGACCACGCCGTCCACCGCCGGCGCGGAGGCGCTCGAGGAGCGCGCCCCGGTCGTCTCGCGCTCGGACCGCCGCGGTCACCGCGACGCGACGAAGGCCGCCGCGCTCTCTGCGTCAGCAGGCACGGCGGTCAGCCGCAGCCAGGACCTCTCGCAGAGCGACCCGCGCGACATCGCCCGGGCGCTCCTCCCCGAGTACGGCTTCTCCGCCGACCAGTTCGCCTGCCTCGACTCGCTGTACGTCGGGGAGTCCAACTGGCGGGTCGACGCGGACAACCCCACGTCGTCTGCGTACGGCATCCCGCAGGCGCTCACCCAGCTGCACGACCTGCCGGCCGACTACATGACCTCGGCCGAGTCGCAGATCCGGTGGGGACTCGAGTACATCGCCGGGCGCTACGGCACGCCCTGCAACGCCGACAGCTTCAAGCGGAGCCACGGCTTCTACTGAGTCCACGCACCCCTACGGTGAAGGGCATGAACGAGGACTACAAGGCCGACCGCGTCGGCTCGGCGATCGCCGGGACCAACCCGACCGTGCTGCGCCGGCTCGAGGCCGGCTTCGCCGTGATCGGTGACAACCAGCACCTGCCGGGCTACTGCGTGCTGATCTCCGACACCCCCGGTGTCGATCAGCTCACCGACCTCGAGCCGGCACGCCAGCTGGTGTTCCTCCAGGACATGGCCGTGCTGGGGCGGGCCGTGGGGGCGGTGTGCGCGCGGCGCGACCCGCAGTTCCGCCGCATCAACCTGGAGATCCAGGGCAACACCGACGCCTTCCTGCACGCCCACGTGACGCCGCGGTACTCCTGGGAGCCGGCCGACATCGTCGGGTGGCCCGCAGCGTTGCACCACTGGGAGAAGCGCGTGGAGGAGCGGCCTGCGCTGGGCGGCGACCACGACGACCTCATCGAGGAGCTTCGCGCCGAGCTCGACCACCAGCAGGAGCTTCGGCTCTCGGGTGCCTGAGCCGGCTCGTTAACGTGGGGGCATGACCCAGGTTCCGACGCACACGCTCAACGACGGTCAGCCGCTCCCCGCGATCGGCCTCGGCACCTACCGGCTGCGTGGCGCCGACGGCGTACGTGCCGTGGCCTCCGGCATCGACGCGGGCTACCGCCTGCTCGACACGGCGGTGGCCTACGAGAACGAGGCCGAGGTCGGTGAGGGCATCCGCGCCAGCGGCATCGACCGTGACGAGCTGGTCGTCACCACCAAGATCCGCGGGCGGGACCACAGCGCCGACGGAGCCGTCCGCTCGGTAGAAGGGTCACTAGAGAGGCTCGGTCTCGACCGGATCGACCTGGTGCTCATCCACTGGCCCAACCCCTCGCGAGACCTGTACGTCGACACCTGGCGCGGCCTCGTCTACCTTCGCGAGCGAGGGCTCGTCGGCAGCATCGGGGTCTCCAACTTCACCCCGGCGCACCTGCAGCGGATCATCGACGAGACCGGCGTGACGCCCGCCGTCAACCAGGTCGAGCTGCATCCCCGCTTCGCCCAGGCCGACCTGCGCGCCGAGCACGAGCGACTGGGCATCCGCACCCAGTCGTGGAGCCCGCTGGGTGCTCGCAAGCCGCCCTTCGACGAGCCGGCGATCGCCGAGGCGGCGCGGGCGTACGACGTCACCCCGGCCCAGGTCGTGCTGCGCTGGCACGTGCAGCTCGGGGCGGTCCCCATCCCCAAGAGCGCGACGGCGCAGCGGCAGGCGAGCAACCTCGACGTGTTCGGCTTCGAGCTCGCCGACGCCGAGATGGCGGCGATCAGTGCTCTGGACGACCCGTCGGGCCGGCTGTGGGGCGGCGATCCGGAGACCCACGAGGAGATGTGAGCCTCAGGGGTGGGTCATCGACTCCACGTCGAGGGCGGCGTCGAGCTGCTCCTCGGTGAGGTCGCCGCGGTCGACGTACCCCAGCGCCAGCACGGTCTCGCGGATGGTCGCGCCGTCCTTCATCGCCTGCTTGGCCACCTTGGCGGCCTCCTCGTAGCCGATGTACTTGTTCAGCGGGGTGACGACGCTCGGCGACGACTCGGCGTAGGCGCGCATGCGCTCGGCATCGGCGGTGATCCCGTCGATGCAACGCTCCGCGAGCAGCACCGACGAGGTCGAGAGCACGTGGATCGACTCCAGCAGGTTGTGGGCGATCACGGGCATCATCACGTTGAGCTCGAAGTTGCCGGCAGCGCCGGCCCAGGCGATCGTCGCGTCGTTGCCGACGACCTGGGCGCACACCATCAGCGTCGCCTCGGGGAGCACCGGGTTGACCTTGCCGGGCATGATGCTCGACCCCGGCTGGAGGTCGGGCAGGTGGATCTCCGCGAGCCCCGTCGTCGGTCCCGACGACATCCAGCGCAGGTCGTTGCAGATCTTGGTGAGCCCGACGGCGATGGTGCGCAGGACCCCGCTGAGCTCCACGAGTGAGTCGCGGGTCCCCTGGGCCTCGAAGTGGTTGCGGGCCTCGGTGAACGGCTGGCCGGTACGACGACCCAGCTCCTCGATCACCTGGGCCGCGAAGCCCTGGGGGGTGTTGATGCCCGTGCCGACCGCGGTCCCACCCAGCGGCAGCTCGCGCACCCGGGGGAGGACCGACTCGAGCCGTTCGGCGCCGTAGCGGACGGTGGCGGCGTAGCCCCCGAGCTCCTGCCCGAGCATCACCGGCGTCGCGTCCATGAGGTGCGTGCGGCCCGACTTCACCGTCGTCGCGAACTCGTCGGCCTTCGTCTCCAGCGAGGAGGCGAGCACGTCGAGGGCGGGCAGCAGGTCCTCGGCGACGGCCAGGGTCGCGGCGACGTGGATCGACGTGGGGAAGGTGTCGTTGGAGGACTGGCTCGCGTTGACGTGGTCGTTGGGGTGGACCTCGACCCCGGCCCGGCCGGCGAGGGAGGCGAGCACCTCGTTGGTGTTCATGTTGGAGCTGGTGCCCGAGCCGGTCTGGAAGACGTCGAGCGGGAACTCCGAGTCGTGGCGGCCCTCGGCCACCTCGCCCGCCGCCGCGACGATGGCGTCGGCCTGCTCCCGGGTGATGACGTCCAGCTGCGCGTTGACCGTCGCAGCCGCCGCCTTGACGTGGGCCAGCGCCTGGATGTGGCGCGGCTGGAGGGTGATCCCGCTGATCGGGAAGTTCTCCACGGCCCGCTGGGTCTGGGCCCGCCACAGGGCGTCGCGAGGCACCTCGACCTCGCCCATGGAGTCGTGCTCGATCCTGGTCTCGTGGGCGCCGCTCGGTGTCATGGGTCCGACGCTACGCGCTGGAGCGGCGGGCGAGGTAGAGGTAGTACTGCTCGGGGCGGTCCTGGAGCAGGACGTCGTACGCCCGCTCCTCGGCCTTGCCGAAGACGTCCTCGAGCGTGCGCAGCAGCTCGGGTGACTCATTGGCCGCCCAGACCACCAGCACGCCGTCGGGGTTGAGGATCCGGCGGCACTGCTCGACCATCGCGGGCTCGTAGAGGCCGACGTTCTGGTCGTGGACGAGGTAGCCGGGCCCGTTGTCGACGTCGAGCAGCACGAGGTCGTAGGTGTGCCGCGCCTCGGCGACGGCCATCGTGATGTCGGCGTTGACGAGGTGGACACGGCGGTCGGCCAGCAAGGCCGGCCCGTGGGGGACCGTGCCGTCGCGCATCCAGCCGATGAGCGCCTCCTCGACCTCGACCACGCTCACCTTCTCGACCCGGGTGTCGGCCAGGACACGCTGGAGGGTGAACCCCAGGCCGAGCCCACCGATGACGACGTCGCGTGGGTCGGCCACGAGCTCGAGGGCAGCTGCCGCGAGCTCGGTCTCGGTGCTCGTCTCGAGGGTGTCCATCACGAAGACCCCGTTGGCGCGCAGCTCCAGCACGTCGGCGCCGGCATCCGACGTACGTCGTCTCAGCACCACCTCGCCCCGCTCCGACTCGGCGCGGGCGACTTCGTGGGCGGCCTCCTGCTGCATGTTTGCGAGAGTAGCCGGGTCCTGGCGCCACGGACGTCATACGGTGATTGACCGGTGGGTCCAGCGACGTATGACGTGCGTGCGGCATGACGCTCCCACGTGCGCGCGGCGCCCCGGAACAGGCCGTCAGTCGTCCACAGACGCCTCTGGTGCGGGTCGTCCACAAGGGCGGCGACCAGCCCCGGCGGTCGGCCGACGCCAATGGACATCCTCCTCGACATGGAGATCACGAGGAGCACGGCGGCGCGTCGCCGGGGCCATCACCTCACCGCGCACGAGCTGGGGGAGAAGCAGGCCGGAGTCGTCACCCGGGCGCAATTGAGCCGTGCGGGTCTGAGCCCAGCCGCGATCGCGGCCAACATCACGGCGAACCGGTGGCGCCCGCTGGGGGTGCACTCGATCGTGCTTCACTGCGGCCCGCTGGACGAGAGAGCCAAGCACTGGTCGGCAGTGCTGGAGGCGGGTCCGCGTGCCTACGTCGACGGAGCGTCGTCCTTGGTGCTCGGCGGGCTCAAGCATTTCGACGCCACGCCACTGCGCGTCACCGTGCCGCGCGGTGCGCGCGTGCGACACCGGGGCGCAAGCGTCGACATCAGGCAGACGAGGCGGTGGAACGAGGACGACATCGACCGGGAGGACGTCCCCCGCTCCCGCACTCCGGTCGCCGCCGTTCGAGCAGCCCTGTGGGCGAGATCCGACCGGCAGGCAGATCTCGTCCTGACGATGACCGTCCAACAGAAGCTGGCGACCCCCGGCGAGATCGCGGCGGCGCTGCTCGCCGTGCGGCGAGACCGTCGTCGTACGCGCATCGACTCGCTGCTCCTGGACCTGGCAGGAGGTGTGGGGTCTCTGGGAGAGCTCGACGTCCTGCGGGGCTGCCGAGAACGAGGGCTCCCCGAGCCTGACCTCCAAGCGCTCAGGCGGACATCGGCCCGGACCTACTACCTGGACTTCCGATGGAGCTGGTTCAGGGTGTGCCTCGAGGTCGACGGGATCCAGCACGGCTGGGTCCAGAACGCGATCGCTGATGCACTGCGACACAACACCATCGCGCTTGAGGGCGACATCGTGCTCCGACTCCCGGTGCTCGGACTGAAGGCATGTCCAGACGACTTCTTCGCACAGGTCGAGCAGGCGCTGGTCTCGCGCGGATGGAGGGCGCCGACGTCATACGGCGTGGGGACGTCATACGCGAGTCGACCGATGGGTCCACCAGCGTATGACGTCCGGGGCTAGCCGACCGAGCGGACGCGGATCCCGCTCAACGGCACCGTCGTGGTGCCGGCGGGGTCGGTGAAGAAGTCGTTGCCCTTGTCGTCGACGACGATGAAGGCGGGGAAGTCCTCCACCTCGATCTTCCACACCGCCTCCATGCCGAGCTCCTCGTACTCCAGCACCGAGACCGACTTGATGCAGTCCTGGGCGAGCCGGGCGGCGGGCCCGCCGATGGAGCCGAGGTAGAAGCCGCCGTGGGCGTGGCACGCGTCGGTGACCTGCTTGCTGCGGTTGCCCTTGGCGAGCATCACCATCGAGCCGCCGGCCGCCTGGAACTGCTCGACGTAGGAGTCCATGCGACCGGCCGTCGTCGGGCCGAACGAGCCGGAGGCCATCCCGTCGGGCGTCTTGGCCGGTCCGGCGTAGTAGACCGGGTGGTCCTTGAGGTAGGACGGCATCTCCTCGCCGGCGTCGAGGCGCTCCTTGATCTTGGCGTGGGCGATGTCGCGCGCGACCACGAGCGGGCCGGTCAGCGAGAGGCGGGTCTTGACCGGGTGCCTGGAGAGCTCGGCCAGGATCTCGGGCATCGGGCGGCGCAGGTCGATCGGCACGACCTCACCGCCGGCGATGTCGTGCGCCATGCCGGCGTCGGGCATGTACTGCGCCGGGTCGGTCTCGAGCTGCTCGAGGAAGACCCCCTCGGGGGTGATCTTGCCGAGTGCCTGACGGTCGGCCGAGCACGACACCGCGATCGCCACCGGGCAGGAGGCGCCGTGGCGGGGGAGGCGCACGACCCGTACGTCGTGGCAGAAGTACTTGCCACCGAACTGCGCGCCGATGCCGAAGGACTGCGTCAGCTCGAAGACCTCCTCCTCGAGCGCGGTGTCGCGGATGCCGTGGGCGCTCATCGACCCCTCGGTGGGCAGGTCGTCGAGGTAGTGCGCGGACGCGAGCTTCGCGGTCTTGAGCGCGAACTCCGCGCTGGTGCCGCCGATGACGACGGCGAGGTGGTAGGGCGGGCACGCGGCGGTGCCGAGCGAGCGGATCTTCTCGTCGAGGAACTGCATCAGCCGCGTCGGGTTGAGGACGGCCTTGGTCTCCTGGAAGAGGAACGACTTGTTGGCGGACCCGCCGCCCTTGGCCATGAAGAGGAACTTGTACTCGGGCACGTCCTGGGCCGGCGTGGAGTAGAGCTCGATCTGCGCCGGCAGGTTGGTGCCGGTGTTCTTCTCCTCGAAGGTCGTCAGCGGAGCGAGCTGGGAGTAGCGCAGGTTGAGGCGCGTGTAGGCGTCGTAGACGCCCTGGCTGATGGCCTCGCCGTCGTCACCGCCGGTGAGGACGCCCTCGGACTTCTTGCCCATCACGATCGCGGTGCCGGTGTCCTGGCACATCGGGAGCACTCCGCCGGCGGAGATGTTGACGTTCTTGAGCAGGTCGAGCGCGACGAAGCGGTCGTTGCCGGACGCCTCGGGGTCGTCGATGATCCTGCGCAGCTGGGCGAGGTGGCCGGGCCGCAGGTAGTGGCTGATGTCGTGCATCGCCTCGGCCGTCAGGCGCCGGATCGCCTCGGGGTCCACGCGCAGGAAGGTGCGCCCCTCGGCCTCGAAGGTGCTCACGCCCTCGCTCGTCACGAGGCGGTACGGCGTCTGCTCGGCGCCGTTGGAGCCAGCGGTCGGGAGCAGCTCGGAGTAGTGGAACTCGGGGCCGGTGGGGGCTGGCGTGGAGGCAGTGGGAGGTGCGACGGTCACGCCGGGATGCTACGCCCGCCAGTGGGAGACCAGGGCCTTGAGGTCAGCAGCGAGCTCCTGCTGCAGCTTGGGCCCGAACGTGACCCGGTGGACCCCCATGGCCTGAAGCTCCTCCAAGGGGCCGACCACCGAGCCGATGCGCGGGTTGGCGATGACGTTGACCGGGCCGGAGAGCTCGTCGAGGAGCGTGCGCAGGGTCTCGACGTCGGGGACTCCCACGGGGTAGACGCACCTCGCCCCGGCGTCCTCGCACGCCTTCAGCCTGGTGATCGCCTCGGCGACCGGGTCCTCGAACTCCGCCTTGCGGAGGAAGACGTCGGTGCGGGCGTTGATGACCACGTCGACCCCGGCGCCGTCAGCTGCCTGCCGCAGCCCGCCGATGTAGTCGGCGTGCTCGGCGACCGAGCGCATCCGCCCGCCCTCTGAGTGGACGGTGTCCTCGACGTTGAGGCCGACCGCCCCGGCCTCGAGCATCCGCTCGACCAGCTCGGCGGGGGCCACGCCGTAGCCCGCCTCGAGGTCGGCGGTGACGGGAACGTCGGGCACGGCGCCGCAGATGCGGCGCACGCCGTCGAGGGCGTCGTCGAGCGACATGTCCTCCTTGTCGCCCTGCCCGCGCGAGTCGGCCAAGGGGTGGCTCCCGATGCTCAGGGCAGGGAAGTCGGCCTCGGCGACGGCCCTTGCGGACCAGGCGTCCCAGACGTTGGGGAGGACCAGTGTGCGGCCGGTGTGGTGGAGGTCGAGCAGGGTGCGGGCGAGGCTGGTGAGGTCCATGCCTCCGAGGTTGCCACGCCGGCGCACGCCTGTGTAGGGGGAAGTGGGCCGGCATAGATGCGGCGGCCGGGGCGTTGTCACGGCATGACCTCCCGCGACTCCGTCCTCGACAGCGTGGTCATCGGCGCCGGTCAGGCCGGCCTGGCGGCGTCCTTCCATCTCCTGCGACGCGGTGTCGACCACGTCGTGCTCGACGCCGACCGGCGTCCCGGCGGCGCCTGGCAGCACCGGTGGGACTCGCTCACCATGGAGGACGTGCACGGCGTCGCCGACCTGCCGGCGACCCCTGCCCCGGGCCGCTCGCCGGCCCCGGCCAACGTCGTGGTGCCCGCCTACTTCGCGGACTACGAGAGCCGCCACGCGCTGCCGGTGCTGCGTCCGGTGCGCGTCGACCGGGTCGAGAGCGACGGTGACCTGCTCGTCGTACGCGCCGGCGACCGCGAGTGGCGCACTCGCACCCTCGTGAACGCGACCGGGACCTGGACGCGCCCGTTCGTCCCGCACTACCCGGGCATCGGGTCGTTCAAGGGCGAGCAGTTCCACACCGCGCACTACCCGGGTGCGGACCACCTCAGGGGCAAGCGCGTGCTGGTGGTCGGTGGTGGGGCTTCGGCCGTGCAGTTCCTCGGTGAGCTGGCACCTGTGACCAGCACCCTGTGGGTGACGCGTCAGCCGCCGCTGTGGCGCGAGGACGACTTCGACCGCGAGGCCGGCCTGGCCGCCGTGACCCTCGTCGCGGAGCGCGTACGACGCGGGCTGCCGCCGGCAAGCGTCGTCAGCGTCACCGGCCTGGCGCTGCGGGAGCAGGAACAGCGTGCCGCCGAGCTCGGAGCCTACGAGCGGCGACCCATGTTCGCGGCGATCGAGCCCGACGGCGTGCGCTGGGCGGATGGTGCCTTCGAGCCCGTCGACGTGATCCTCTGGGCCACCGGCTTCCGTGCCGCCGTCGACCACCTCGCCCCGCTGGGCCTGCGATCCTCCGGTGGGGGCATCGCCCTCGAGCCGGTGCCGGGCAACGTCCAGGCTGCGACCACCGCCGTCCTCGACCCCCGCGTCCAGCTCGTCGGCTACGGCCCGTCGGCGAGCACCATCGGCGCCAGTCGTGCCGGGAGAGCGGCGGCCAGCGCCGTCGTGGCTCTGCTACGGTCGTCGGCGTCCCCACGGGAGTCCGCGGCAGCGGGCTGAGAGGGAGCTGATACCGCTCCGACCGTCGTACCTGATCCGGGTCATGCCGGCGAAGGAAGTGAGCTCTGATGGTTGACCGCACGCCCAGCCTGCCCCGCCTGTTCTGCCTCGTCTCTGCGGCCGACGACCTCGCCCTGCTCGAGGACATGGCGAGCGTCGGTGTCGACGGCTTCCAGGTGCGCGACAAGGCCGCGACGACCCGAGAGCTCGTCGAGCTGACGCGGATCGTCCTCGCTGCGGTGCGGCCGAGTGGTGCCGTGGTGGTCGTCGACGACCGGCTCGACGTCGCGTTGGCGACGGGCGCCGACGGCGTCCACCTCGGGGCCGAGGACCTCGCCGTCACCGACGCCCGCCGGCTCGCGCCGGACCTGGTGGTCGGGGCGACCTGCAGGGACGCGGCGGCCGTGCGCAGGGCGGCCGCGGAGGGCGCGACCTACGCCGGGTTCGGGCCGGTCTTCGAGACCGCCAGCAAGGACTCGCTCCCGTCGCCGCTCGGCCTGGACGCGATCACGGCAGCCGCGGGGGTGCTGCCGCTGGTCGCCATCGGCGGGATCACGGTCGCCGGCGCGAGCAGGGCACGGCGCGCGGGAGCCCACGGAGTGGCCGTGATCGGCGCAGCCTGGCGACAACCCGACCCCGTCGCAGCAGCGAAGGAGCTCGTCGCGGCGGTGTGCTGATGCGCATCCACGTGATCGGCGGCGGGATCATCGGCCTGGCCTGCGCCCATGAGCTCTCGCTGCGCGGGCACCACGTCGTCGTGGTGGACCCGTCGCCGGGCACGGGCGCCAGCCACGCCGCCGCCGGGATGCTCTCGCCGGCCGGGGAGGCCTGGCACGGCGAGGCCTCGACGTGGGAGCTGGGGGTGCGCAGCGCGGCGCTGTGGCCGTCGTACGCCGCCGCCCTCGGCGTCACGCTGCGCCAGACCGGCACGCTGCTGGTCGGCCACGACGCCGGGGACGCCCAGCTCGTGCGGCGTCAGGGAGACCTGTTGGCGGGCCTCGGGGTCGAGGCCGAGGCGCTCGACCCGCGCGAGCTGCGGCTGAAGGAGCCGACCCTGGGGCGGGCGAGCGCCGGGCTGCTGCTGCCCGGCGACCACGCCGTGGACCCGAGGGAGGTGGTGGCGGCCCTGATGCGGCTGGTGCGCCTGGTGCCTGAACGCCCGGGGGAGTCGCCCGACGCCACGGTGATCGCGACCGGCAGCCGGCTACCGGCGCCGTACGACACCCTGGTCCGCGGAGTGCGCGGCGAGATCCTGCGGGCCCGCTGCGACGACCCCCCGCGGCACGTCGTGCGTGGCTGGGTGCGCGGAGAGGCGGTCTACGTCGTTCCTCGGCCCGACGGCGAGGTCGTCATCGGCGCCACGGTCGAGGAGCACGCCGCACCCCCGGTGGTGACCCTCGGCGGCGTCGAACGGCTGCTGCGGGCCGCGCGCGTGCTCGTGCCCTCGTTGGACCGGGCCGAGCTGCGCGAGGCGATCGCCCGGGACCGGCCGGCCACGCCGGACCACCTGCCGCTCGTCGGCCAGGTGGAGGACCGCGTCTGGTTGGCCGCCGGGCACTTCCGGCACGGCGTCCTGCTCGCCCCGCTGACCGCGCAGCTGCTCGCGGACTCGATCGAGCACGGCCGGGTCGAGCCGGCCGTGGACCCATGTCGCCTGCTCCGACCAGGAAGGACCGCGTGATGAGGCTCAGAGTCAACGGTCAGGAGACCGACGCCGCCGCGGCCACGCTCGGCGAGCTGCTCGGGCCGCTGCCCCATGGCAGCGCCGTCGCGGTGAACGGCCACGTCGTGCCGCGCGCCGGCGTGAGCGGGCACCCGATCGTGGACGGGGACGATGTCGAGGTCGTGACGGCGGTGGCGGGCGGATGAGCGGCCTCGTCATCGCAGGCATCCGGCTGTCCTCGCGGCTCTTCCTCGGCACGGGCGGGCTGCCGCGACCGAGCCTCCTGGAGCCCGTGCTCGATGCTGCGGAGCCGGCCCTGGTGACGGTGAGCATGCGTCGTACCTCCTCGGACGCGCCGGGCAGCGTCCTCGACGTGCTCGAGCGGCGTGGGATCCCGGTGCTGCCCAACACCGCGGGCTGCCTCTCAGCCCGCGAGGCGGTGCTCACCGCCGAGCTGGCGCGCGAGGCGCTGCAGACCGACTGGGTCAAGCTGGAGGTGGTCGGAGACGAGGCGAGCCTGCTGCCGGATGCGGTGGAGCTCATCGAGGCAGCCGGCATGCTGGTCTCGCGGGGCTTCACGGTGCTGCCCTACACGACGGCCGACCCGGTGCTGGCTCGCCGTCTCGCCGACCTGGGCTGCGCGGCCGTGATGCCGCTGGGCGCACCGATCGGGTCCGGGCTCGGCGTGCTGAGCCCCCACGACATCGAGGCGGTCGTCGCTGCCGTCGACGTCCCGGTCGTCCTCGATGCCGGCATCGGCACCGCGTCCGACGCTGTGCTGGCGATGGAGCTGGGCTGCTCCGCGGTGCTGGCCGCGAGCGCGGTCACGCGGGCCGAGGACCCGGTCGCCATGGCCCGTGCCCTGCGGCTCGCCGTGCACGCCGGCGAGCTCTCCCACGGGGCCGGACGCATCCCACGACGCGCGGCAGCCCGGTCCGCGAGTCCCCTCGAGGGGAGGGTCGGATGAGCGGCCCCGATGGACAGCGGTTCATTCACGTGCATGAACAGCCGGAGGTCACGTCGCTCCCACTGCCGCGAGTCGTGCTGGTGACCGACCGCTCCCTGCTGCCCCCCGGGCGGGGACTGCTGGCAACCGTGCGCGAGTGCACCGCCGCCGGCCTGCGGGCCGTCGTGGTCCGTGAGCACGACCTCTCCGTGCACGCCCGGGCACTGCTCCTGCGCGACCTCGCCCGCATCGACGGGCTCATGGTCATCTCTTCGCGCAGCCCCTGCCTCACCGCGCACGGGCTCCACCTCGCCGCGCACCAGCCGGCTCCCCGCTCTGGTCGCTGGGGCCGCTCCTGCCACTCGCGGCAGGATGTCGCACGCGCGGCCGGCGAGGGCGCTGCGTGGGCGACCCTGTCGCCGTACGCTCCCAGCAGGAGCAAGCCCGGTCGCCCGCCCCTGCCCGCCGACTCGTGGGCGGGTCACCCGGTCCCGGTCCTCGCGCTGGCCGGCGTCGACGCCACCAACGCCCGAGCGGCGATCGAGGCGGGCGCGCACGGCGTTGCCGTCATGGGTGCGGTGATGAGAGCCGATGACCCTGCCTCGGTGGTGGCTCAGTTGCTGGGGGAGGTCGGATGAGCACGCCCCCGGTGGTGCTGGCCGTGGCCGGCACCGACAGCGGAGGGGCAGCCGGCCTGGCCGCGGACGTGGCCACGATCGGTCACCTGGGCTGCCACGCAGCGTGCGTCGTCACCGCTGTCACCGCCCAGGACACGGCAGGAGTGCATGCGGTCCACGCGGTGCCCGCCCACCTCGTCGCTGCCCAGGTGGAGGCGGTCGTGGGCGACCTCCCCGTCGCTGCCGTGAAGACCGGGATGCTGGGCTCGCCCGAGGTTGTCGAGACGGTCGCGCACCGCCTGGGGGACCTGCCCCTCGTGGTCGACCCGGTGCTGGTGGCGACCAGCGGAGCGGTGCTCGGCGACGCCTCGGTGGTCCGTGCCTACGTCGAGCACCTGCTCCCGGTCGCGACGGTCGCGACGCCCAACCTCGACGAGGCGCGCGCGCTGACGGGTCGCGACGATCCACCCGGCGAGCTGGCAGCACGCCTCGCCGACCTGGGCTGCGTCGTCGTGCTGACCGGAGGCGGCGCTGCCGGCACGTGCACGGACTGGCTGTGCGTGCCCGGCGGACACCCTGAGCCACTGCGGCACCCCGCCGTCGCGACGACCGCCGACCACGGGACGGGCTGCACCTTCAGCAGCGCGCTGGCCGCGCGGCTCGCGCTCGGCGACGCGGTGCACGACGCCGCCCGGCGCGCGGCGTCGTACGTCGTCACCCAGCTCACGACCAGCAGCACCTGGGACCTCGGCCGCGGCCGAGGACCCATCGCCCACACCTCAGGAGGAGCACCATGACCGTCCACCCCCGCCCCGTCAGCCCCCACGTCGTCAGCCCCGCACACCAGCGAGTGCTGACCGGTGACCGCGAAGTCCCCGTCACTCGGGTGACGCTGACGAACGGCGAGACCTTCGACCGCTACTGCACCAGCGGGCCCGGCTCCGACCCCGAGCTCGGGCTCGCGCCCCGGCGCTCCGGGTGGATCGAGGAGCGGGGTGACACCGAGGTCTACGGCGGCCGCGCGACGCAGCTCCTCGACGACGGACGCGGCGCCCTGCGACGAGGGCGCCCGCGCGAGGAGTGGCGCGGCGAGCAGCGTCCACCTCGACGGGCGTTGCCCGGCCGCACGGTCACCCAGATGGCCTACGCCCGACGTGGCCTGGTCACCCCGGAGATGGAGTACGTCGCCGCGCGCGAGGGCTGCGAGGTCGAGCTCGTCCGCAGCGAGATCGCTGCCGGGCGCGCCATCATCCCGGCCAACGTCAACCACCCCGAGCTGGAGCCGATGATCATCGGGCGGCGCTTCCTGGTGAAGGTCAACGCCAACATCGGCAACAGCGCGGTCACCTCGTCGGTCGCCGAGGAGGTCGACAAGCTCACCTGGGCGGTGACGTGGGGAGCCGACACCGTCATGGACCTCTCGACCGGCGACGACATCCACACCACGAGGGAGTGGATCGTGCGCAACAGCCCCGTGCCGATCGGCACCGTCCCGATCTACCAGGCGCTGGAGAAGGTGGACGGGGAGGCCGACAAGCTCACCTGGGAGATCTTCCGCGACACCGTCGTCGAGCAGTGCGAGCAGGGCGTGGACTACATGACCATCCACGCGGGCGTGCTGCTCCGCCACGTCCCACTCACGGCGGAGCGGGTCACGGGGATCGTCTCGCGGGGCGGCTCGATCATGGCCGGGTGGTGCCTGGCCCACCACGAGGAGAACTTCCTCCACACCCACTTCGACGAGCTGTGCGAGATCTTCGCGCAGTACGACGTCAGCTTCAGCCTCGGCGACGGCCTGCGTCCCGGCTCGGTCGCCGACGCCAACGACGCTGCGCAGCTCGCCGAGCTGCGGACCCTGGCCGAGCTCACCGAACGGGCCTGGGCCCACGACGTGCAGGTGATGGTGGAGGGGCCGGGCCACGTGCCGCTCAACCTCGTGGAGGAGAACGTCCGCCTCCAGCAGGAGTGGTGCCACGGCGCGCCGTTCTACACGCTCGGCCCGCTCGTGACCGACATCGCGCCGGGCTACGACCACATCACCTCGGCGATCGGTGCAGCCACGATCGCGATGCACGGGACGGCGATGCTCTGCTACGTCACGCCCAAGGAGCACCTCGGCCTGCCCAACCGGGACGACGTGAAGACGGGAGTCATCACCTACAAGCTCGCCGCCCACGCAGCCGACGTCGCCAAGGGCCACCCGGGTGCCCGGGACTGGGACGACGCGCTGTCCCGGGCGCGCTTCGAGTTCCGGTGGCACGACCAGTTCGCACTCTCCCTGGACCCCCACACCGCCGAGTCCTTCCACGACGAGACCCTGCCGGCCGAGGCGGCCAAGACCGCGCACTTCTGCTCGATGTGCGGCCCGAAGTTCTGCTCGATGCGCATCAGCCAGGACGTCCGCGAGCGGTTCAGGGAGAAGTCCGCGGAGTTCGTGGAGCTCGGCGGAACGGTGTACGTCGACGCCGCGGCCGACTGAGGCGTCGTACGCCGCTCGGCCGGTTGGAGCCCTGAGGGTGGCGGCACATGACATGCCCGCCGCGAAGGTGGCGGCATACAACGTCCGAAACGTGAACTGAGCCGTCGTACGCCGCCAGGGTGGAGAGCCCGTTGTCATCTGCCGCCAGGGTGGATACAGCGAACCGCGTGGACACCCTAGGCTCGCTTCCGTGCGGATTCGCCTCGTCGTCACCGACCTCGACGGCACCCTGCTCCGCGACGACCTCAGCGTGAGTCCTCGGACCCGCGCGGCGCTCGACGGGGTGCGCAAGGCGGGAGTGCGCGTCGTACCCGTCACCGCGCGGCAGCCGATCGGCGTTCGCCACATCGCCGAGGACGCAGGTTTCGAGGACTGGGCGATCTGCAGCAACGGCAGCCTCGGCGTCCACCTGGGCACGGGTGAGCAGCTGTGGGAGACCCACCTCGCGGTGCAGGCCCAGCAAGCCCTCGTGAAGGCGCTCGTCACGGCGGTCCCGGGGGTGCTGTGCGCGAGCGTCCGCGACGGCGGCGACAAGTTCGTCGCGCAGGAGGGCTACAGCTCGATCGCGACGTACGACGACCACAAGCGCGACGTGACCACGATGGGAAACCATCCCGTGGCCGACGTGCTCGCCGAGCCCAGCCTGAAGCTCATCCTGCGCCATCCGGAGATCGGTGCCGAGGACCTCCGTCTGCGCCTCGACGAGCTGGGCCTGGGGGGCTTCTCCGTCACCTCGTCGGGTGCGCCCTTCCTGGAGGTGATGAGCGAGGGCATCACGAAGGCCTGGGGCGTGGCGCGGCTCTGCTCGCTCCTTGGGATCGAGCCCCGCGAGGTGATGGCTTTCGGTGACGCGCTCAACGACGTCGAGATGCTCACCTGGGCTGGGCGCGGAGTGGCCGTCGCCAATGCACACCCGGGGACGCGCGCGGTCGCCGACGAGGTGACCGCCAGCAACATGGACGATGGAGTGGCGCAGGCGCTCGAGCTGCTCGTGGAGCAGCAGGGCCACTGACGTCTGTCACAGGCGAGCGATGCGCAGACTCGTCTAGGCTGGTTGCATGGGGGAGATCGAGAACCGTCCGACCGGTCCCGCACAGATGCGCATCTCCGACGCCGACCGCCAGAAGGTCGCCGAGGTGCTGCGTGACGCTGCCGGTGAGGGGCGCATCGACCTCGACGAGCTCGACGAGCGGCTCGAGGCCACCTGGGCGGCCAAGACGTACGCCGACCTGGTCCCCATCACGGTGGACCTGCAGGTTGCCGGGCACTCGCCCGTCCCCGCCGCGCAAGCACCGGTGGGCCCCGTCACCGGCCACGCGTCGTCGATCGCGATCATGGGCGACTGCAAGCGGCGAGGCGTCTGGCAGGTGCCGGAGAGCCACTCCGCCTTCTCCTTGATGGGCAGCGTCACCCTCGACCTGCGTGAAGCCGTCATGACGAGCCACCACACCCTGATCAACGCCAGCGCTGTGATGGGTGACGTCAAGATCATCGTCCCGGCCCACTTCCACGTCGTCGTCGACGGGACGCCGATCATGGGCGACTACGGGCAGGGCAAGGACAAGGCCCCCGCGCAGGTGAGTCCCGACTCACCGACCGTGCGCGTGCGCGGAGTGGCTCTGATGGGGTCGGTGCAGGTGCAGCGGCAGCCGCCGCGGGGCACGCCGAAGAAGTTCCTCGGCTCCTACTGAGGCGGTCGGCCGCGCCCTACTGGGTCGTCTTGGCGTCCCCGGCGGCTCCGGCGGGCTGTACGGCGTCCTGCTTCTCCCCGGCCTGCTCCGCCTTCGCCATGGCGTTGTCGCCCGGCACGGTCCCGGCCTTGTCGGGGTCCATGGTGAGGTTCTCGCCGGTGGCGGGGTCGAAGAGGTGGATCTTGCGCGCGTCGACCCAGATCTTGGCCTGGTCGCCCTCCTTGATCTGGCTGGCGCCGTCGAGCGAGACGACCAGCTGGGTGCGCAGTGACTCACCATCGAGGTCGCGCTCGAGCTGCTGTAGCTGCTTGGTGACCTCGGGCGGCGCCTCGAACGGGATGTAGGCGTAGGCCTCGTTGCCGAGCCACTCCACCACGTCGACGGTGGTGTCGAAGGTGGCCTCGTCGGCCGGGTTGTCCACGACGCTGGCGTCCTCGAAGTGGTCGGGACGGATGCCCGCGATCAGCAGGCCCTTGCCCTGCGCCCGCTCGGCCTTCTCGGCCGGGATCTTCACGGTGCCGAACGGCAGCTCGACGCTGTCTCCCTTGACGGTGGCAGGCAGGAAGTTCATCGGAGGCGACCCGATGAACCCGGCCACGAACAGGTTGCAGGGGTTCTCGTAGAGCTCACGCGGAGTGGCGAGCTGCTGGAGCACGCCACGCTTGAGGACGGCGACCCGGTCGCCCAGCGTCATCGCCTCGGTCTGGTCGTGGGTGACGTAGACCGTGGTGATGCCGAGCTTCTTCTGCAGGCGCGAGATCTCGGTGCGCATCTGCCCGCGGAGCTTGGCGTCGAGGTTGGAGAGCGGCTCGTCGAAGAGGAACGCCTCAGCGTCGCGCACGATCGCGCGACCCATGGCGACCCGCTGTCGCTGGCCGCCCGACAGGTTGCCCGGCTTGCGCTCGAGGTGCTCGTCGAGCTCGAGCGTCTTGGACGCCTCGCGCACCTTCTGGTCGACCTCGGAGTCCGAGGCGCCCGCCAACCGGAGCGGGAACGCGATGTTCTCGTAGACGCTGAGGTGGGGGTAGAGCGCGTAGTTCTGGAAGACCATCGCGAGGTTGCGGTCGCGTGGGGCGAGGTCGTTGACCTTCTTGCCACCGATGACCATGTCGCCGCTGGTGATGTCCTCCAGGCCGACGATCATCCGCAGGAGGGTGGACTTCCCGCAGCCCGAGGGCCCGACGAGGATCAGGAACTCCCCGTCTGCGACGTCGATGCTGACGTCGTTGACGGCAGGGAAGCCGTCGCCGTACTGCTTGACGATGTTCTTCATCTCGATGGCAGCCATGGCAATCAACCCTTCACTGCGCCGGAGGTGAGGCCGGCGACGATCTTTCGCTGGAACAACAAGACGACGATGATGATCGGAATCGTGGAGATCACCGCTGCGGCCGCGAGCAGCGAGGCCGGGCGGTTGAACGGATCGGCACCCACGAAGAACGCCAGCGATGCCGGGATCGGTCGCGCAGCCTCGGTGGAGGTGAGCGAGATGCCGAAGACGAAGTCGTTCCACGCGAAGAAGAAGGTCAGGATCGCCGCGGTGAACACGCCCGGTGCGGCCAGCGGGACGATCACCTTGCGGAACGCCTGCCAGGAGGTGGCGCCGTCGACCTGGGCGGCCTGCTCCATCTCCCACGGGATCTCCCTGAAGAACGCCGAGAGGGTCCAGATGGCCAGCGGCAGGGTGAAGCTCATGTAGGGGATGATCAGCCCGATCCACGTGTCGTAGATCCCGAACGTGCGCCACATGTCGAACAGCGGGCCCACCAGGGACACGACCGGGAACATCGCGATGACCAGGGCGAGCGAGAGCACGAGCTTCTTGCCCTTGAACTCCAGTCGGGCGATCGCGTAGGCGGCCAGCGTGGCGACGATGACCGAGAGCAGCGTCGCGATCAGGCTGATCCCGATCGAGTTGAGGATCGCTCGCGGGAAGTAGTCGTAGAGGGGGTCGGTCAGGACCTTGTCGTAGTTGGCCCAGCCGGCATTGGTGCCCTCACCGGGGAGGAAACCGGGGTTGCCGGCGGTGATCGACTCCTCTGACTTGAACGACAGCGAGATGATCCACACGACCGGCAGCAGGCACCAGACCAGGATGAGCAGCACCCCGAGCGGGACTCCGAGCTTCTTCATCGTCATCACTCCTGTCGGGCAGCGGCCAGGTCGACACGGAACAGCTTGATGATCAGGAACGCGATCAGCAGCACGGACAGGAAGAGCAGCACCGACAGCGCCGAGCCCATGCCGAGCTGGAACTGCTCGATGGTCTGGCGGTAGGTCAGGAAGCTGATCGACGCGGTGTCCTCGGCACCGTTGGTCATCACGAAGATGTTGTCGAAGATGCGGTAGGCGTCGAGTGCGCGGAAGAGGACGGCGACCATGATCGCCGAGCGCATGTTGGGGATCACGACCTTCCACAGGCGCTGCCACCAGGTGGCCCCGTCGACCTTGGCGGCCTCGAGCATGTCCTCGGAGACCTGCGCGAGGCCGGCGAGGAGGAGCAGCGACATGAACGGCGTGGTCTTCCAGATCTCCGAGACGCAGATGGCGATGAAGGCGGGCAGGGTGTCGCCGAACCAGTTGAAGCTGTCCTCGATGCCGGGGAGCCAGGAGTTGACGAAGCCGTTCTGGTAGGAGAACGCGAACTGCCAGGCGAAGCCCGAGACGACGGTGATGATGCCGTAGGGGATGAGGATCGAGGTGCGTACGACGCCGCGCGCGAAGATCACGCGGTGCATGACCATCGCGAAGATGAAGCCGATGACGAGCTCGATCGCGACCGTCACCAGCATGTAGAGGACGGTCATCCCCGTGGTCTTCCAGAACAGGTCGTCGCTCAGTGCTGTCAGGTAGTTGGAGAGCCCCACGAAGTTGCGGTCGTCCGGCGCGGTGAGGGTGTAGTCGAAGACCGAGAGCCAGACGGCGCGGAGCATCGGGAACGCGGTGACGATCAGCATCAGGATGATCGCCGGCAGCACGAGCTTCTGGCCCAGGCGGTTCTCCGCCCTGCTGCGGTCGCTGACCTCCGGCCGGGGGGCCTTCTTGCCCTGCGCCGTCGCAGTCTGCACGGTGGTGCTCATAGCAGCTCCTTGCCTTCGAGCACGGCCTCCAGGAATGTCGCCGACTCCTTCGGCGTGCTGCTCGGGTCGACGGAGCCGGGCGCGTGCCACTGGGTCTGGAGGGCGTTGGAGATCGTCGCGTAGAACGCGCTCTTGGGTCGCGGGCCTCCGGTGTCGACGCTGTCGCGGAAGAGCTCGACGAGGTCCTCGGGGTAGTCGCCGCTGGAGGCGACCTCCTCGTAGGCGGCGTTGGTCGACGGCATCAGCCCTGCCTTGAGGGCCAGGTCGACCTGTGCCTCGGTGGAGGTGATGCACTCGGCCGCCTCGGCCGCCCAGTCCGGGTGCTCGGAGTAGGCGCCGACCCCGATGTCGATGCCACCGATGGGAGGCCTGGACTCCTCGCCCTCGACCGTGGCGGGGTAGCGCGCCCAGCCGAGGTCCTCGAAGGCCTGGTCGTCCTCGGGGCCGCCGGCGGCGCCGACCTGGCCCTCGTAGTTCTTGTAGACGAAGGTCCAGTTGACCATGAACTCGCCGGGGTCGGACCACATCGGGCCGAGGACCGTGCCCTCGTTGGACACCGACAGGTCGGGCTGGGCCGCGGGGGACTCAGCGAGGGACTGGATCACCTCGGCGGCCTTCTGTCCGGCCTCGGAGCCGATCGTGACGTCGGCGTCGCGGCCGGCCTCGGTGTTCTCGACGATCGAGCCACCGGCGCCCTCGACGAGTGCGTTGATCCAGACGACGTAGCCCTCGTAGCGGTTGGCCTGCACCCCCACGCTTCCACCCTCGGAGCTGGCGGCGTCGATGATCTGCTGCCAGGTCACCGGCTGGTCCATGTCGAGCCCGGCCGCCTCGGCGAGCGACTTGCGGTACCAGAGCACCTGGGTGTTGGCCCATTGCGGGATCGCATAGACGGTGTCGTCCCAGACCACCGTCTCCGCGGCGCCGGTCAGGTAGTCACCGTCGCCCTCGATGCTGGAGAGGATCTGCTCCGCCTTCTCCTGGGGCACCTCGGCGAGCCAGCCGGCATTGGCGAACTCCGCCACGAACACCGGGTCGAGGTTCATCAGGTCGGTCGAGGAGTCCTCGGCAGCCAGACGACGCGCGAGCTGGACGCGCTGGTCGGTCGCGCTCGAGGGCAGCTGCTGCACCGAGATGTCGTAGTCGTCGGTGCTGCACGAGTCGGCGTACTCCTGGAAGATCTCGACCCCGTCGGGGTTGACGTACCAGGTGAGGGAGGTCTTGCCCTCGCCGCCACAGGACGCGAGCAGTCCGCACGCGAGGCCGAGCACTGCGGCGGATGCCGTCCGCCGGACGCCGGGACGCCCCCGCAGTCGGGTCCTAGATGGTGAAATCATCGGCGCCCTCCCTGTTGTGACTCAGGCCACTGGTCTAGTGCCAATGGGCCATGTTTGGCAACAGGCAGGACTACGAGACGCTCAGATCTGGGCGTCGGAGCGGGCCCGATCAGCGGTGCGACGGATGGCGTCGACGAAGGTGTCGAAGAGCGCGGGCGGGAGGTCGTGGCCCATCCCGTCGACCAGCACCAGCTCCGCGCCGGGGATGGCAGCGGCGGTCGAGCGCCCCCCGCTCACGTGCACCATGCGGTCCGACATCCCGTGCAGCACCAGGGTCGGGACCTTGACGCTGCGGAGCCTTGAGGTGCGGTCGGGCTGGGTGAGGACGGCCAGCATCTGGCGCAGCACGCCGCTGGCGCTGATCCCACGGTCGAACGTCTCGCCCGCTCGCTTCTCGAGAGCGGTCGGCTCGGTCGGGTAGCCGGGCGAGCCGATCAGCGCCCACATGGCGGCACTGCTGCGGACGTAGGCCTCGCGGCCCGCCCTGCGCGGTCCGATCAGCATCGGGAGCAGCCGAGGGTCCTGCCATCCCACGGTGCGGCGCCCGGTCGTGGACATGATGCTGGTCAACGACCGGGTCCGTGCCGGATGCTCGATGGCCACCGTCTGGGCGATCATGCCGCCCATCGAGATGCCGGCGACGTGGGCGGAGTCGATCCCGAGGTGATCGAGCAGTGCGACCGCGTCCTGGGCGAGGTGGGACATGGAGTACGGCGCCCGCACCCGGCGCCCTGCGAAGGCGCGCACCAGGTGGCCGCGACGGACGCGTCCGGGGAGCTTGGTCGACCTGCCAACGTCGCGGTTGTCGTAGCGGACGACGAAGAACCCCGCTCGCGCCAGGGCCAGGCACAGCTCCTCGTCCCACCAGGTCATCGGACCCGACAGGCCCATCACGAGCAGCAGGGGCTCGAGGTCCTGGTCGGAAGGGTCGCCGAAGGTCTGGTAGCACAGCTCCACGTCGTTGCCGACGGGTGCGAAGAGCTCCTCGGAGACGAGGACATCGGCGTCGGAGGAGGGGACAGACATGCCTCAAGTCAACACGACGCCTGACTGAAAGCCACGAAATCCACATACATGGCGGGTTTCTGGTTACCGTTCCCGTTGTGACCCAGCGCACAGTGGCTGAATTCCTCACCCCGGCGGGCTTCGCCCCGCCCTCGCTGGCCGCCGTCCTGCGGGAGGCGCGAGTGCTGCGCGAGGCCGGCCACTACGCAGCACGCACGGCCGGGCAGCGAAGGATGGCCAGGCGGACGCCGTACGCCGGGAGGCTAGTGCCCCGCGCTGCGGAGCCGGTGCTCCTGGTTCCCGGCTTCATGGCGGGCGACGCGACACTGAGGCCGATGGCCCGCTCGCTGCAGCGCGAGGGGTTCCGCACCTACGACTCGCAGATCCGCGCCAACGTCGGCTGCACGCAGGCCGCCATGGCACGGCTGGAGGAGCGGCTCGAGGACATCGCGCACCACCGTGACTCCCGGGTGCGCATCGTGGGGCACAGCCTGGGCGGCGTGTTCGGGCGTGCCCTGGCCGTGCGCCGTCCCGACCTGGTCTCCGGCGTCGTCACCATGGGGAGCCCGGTGCTGGCGCCCGGCGCGCACCACGCCACCCTGGCGCGAACCGTGGACGTGCTCGTGCGGCTGAACCGCGCCGGTCTGGCCGCGCTGATGGCCGAGGACTGCGTGGCGGGGGAGTGTGCGCGAGAGGGGTTCGGCCAGGCTCGTCACCCGATCCCCGACGACGTCGCGCTCACCGCGATCTACAGCCGTCGCGACGGCATCGTCGACTGGCGCGCGTGCGTCGACCCCGAGGCCGAGTCCGTCGAGGTCACTGCGTCCCACGTGGGCATGGCCATGGACTCCCAGGTCATCGCGGCGGTCGTGCACGCACTGCGCTCGACGCCGCGGACCGCCGAGGTCGCGGCCGCCGTCTGATCAGCCGTCGAAGTCGATGGCAGAGAAGTCGCGCAGCTTGGAGAGCCGGTGCTCGGCCGTGATCGAGCGGATCGTGCCGCTGCGTGAGCGCATCACGAGGGAATGCGTGGTGGCGCCGTTGCCGCGGTAGCGCACGCCCTTCATCAGCTCGCCGTCGGTGATGCCGGTGGCGACGAAGAAGCAGTCGTCGCCGGTGACCAGGTCGTCGGTGCCGAGGACGAAGTCGGGGTCGAGGTCGTGGCCGGCGTCCAGCGCTCGCTGCCGCTCGGCGTCGTCCTGGGGCCAGAGGCGTCCCTGGATCGTGCCGCCGAGGCACTTCATGGCGCAGGCGGTGATGATGCCCTCGGGGGTGCCGCCGATCCCCAGCAGCAGGTCGACGCCGGTGTCGGGACGAGCCGCCATGATCGCACCGGCGACGTCGCCGTCGGTGATGAACTTGATGCGGGCGCCGGTCTCCCGGATCTCCTCGACGAGCTTTGCGTGCCGGGGGCGGTCGAGCACGACGACGGTCACGTCACCGGCCGAGCTGCCCTTGGCCTTGGCGACCCGGTCGATGTTCTCGGCGACCGGCAGGCGGATGTCGACGGCCCCGGCGGCCTCCGGACCGGTGACGAGCTTCTCCATGTAGAACACCGCGCTGGGGTCGTACATCGTGCCCCGGGGCGAGACCGCCATCACCGAGATGGCGTTGTTCATCCCCTTGGCGGTCAGGGTGGTGCCGTCGATCGGGTCGACCGCCACGTCGCACAGCGGCCCGGTGCCGTCGCCGACCTCCTCGCCGTTGTAGAGCATGGGCGCTTCGTCCTTCTCGCCCTCGCCGATGACGACGACTCCGCGCATGCCGACGCTGGCGATCATCACGCGCATCGCGTCGACGGCCACGCCGTCGGCATCGTTCTTGTCGCCGCGGCCCACCCAGCGGCCTGCCGCCATCGCGGCGGCCTCGGTGACGCGCACCAGCTCCAGGGCGAGGTTGCGGTCGGGCTTGCCGGTCATGGGGCTCATGGCGCGAATGTTAGCGGCCCCTCGCGGTGGTGCCCTCACGGCTCACAGCCGTGGCCTTCACCGACAACCAGACGTCTCGCCCGGCCACGAGTCCCAGCTCTGCAGCCGCTGCATGCGTCACGTCGGCGATCAGATCCGTCTCGCCGCGGACCAGCACGCGCAGCGCGTCGCCGTGGGGAGCGAGCGTCGCCACGGTGCCGTACCACCTCAGGCGCGGAGACCCCTCGGGCTCGCGCACCGAGACGTTCACCGCCGACGGGCTGAAGGTGACCAGCTCGTCCCCGAGCCGTACGACGTTGAGCCCGACGAGGCGTGCCACGTGAGCCGTCTGTGGCCGGGCGGCGACCTCCTCGGGACGCCCGACCTGCGCGACGACGCCGCCGTCGAGCACCAGCACCCGGTCGGCGAGGGTCAGCGCGTCGATCGCGTCGTGCGTGACGAGCAGGGTGACTCCTGCGAAGTCGCGCAGATGCTGGGACAGCTCGATCCGCAACGACGTCGCCGCCGTGGTGTCGAGGCCGGTGAAGGGCTCGTCGAGCAGCAGGACCTGCGGGTCGGTGGCCAGCGCCCGGGCGAGGGCGACGCGTTGTGCCTGGCCCCCGGAGAGCTGGCCGGGCCCGCGGTCCGCGAGGTCACCGATGCCGAAGCGGTCGAGCCAGTGCCGCGCCCGTGCGCGCGCCTCCCGGCGGGGGACACCGCGCGAGCGCGGCCCGAACTCGACGTTGGCCACCGCGGAGAGATGGGGGAAGAGGCTCTGGTCCTGGAAGACGTAGCCGATGCGGCGCCGCGGAACCGGCAGGTCCGTCCAGTCGTCGTCGCCGACCCGCACCGCGGCCCGCTCCAGCCCCGCGACGGCTCGCAGCAGCGTCGACTTGCCGGCCCCGTTGGGCCCGATGACGACGAGCACCTCACCGGCCGGCACCTCCAGCTGCGCGACGACCCGGCCCGGCAGGTCGACCCGGACGAGCATGGTCGGCCCCCCGCTCACCGGGTGGCCCACCGCTCGCGCAGGAGCACCAGGACCGCGACGGAGAGGACCAGCAGGATCAGGCTCAGCGTCCGGGCGACCATGGGATCGGACCCGAGCGCGACGTAGATCAGGCTCGGCATCGTCTGGGTCGACCCGGGGTAGTTCCCCGCGAAGGTGATGGTCGCCCCGAACTCGCCGAGGCTGCGGGCCCACGCCAGGGCGCTGCCGGCGAGGATGCCTGGGAGGGCGAGCGGGAGCGTGACACGGCGGAAGGTCGTCCACCGGTCGGCACCCAGCGTCGCCGCCACGACGTCGTACGCCGCTCCGCGGGTGCGCAGGGCTCCCTCGACCGCGAGGACGTAGAACGGCAGGGACACGAACGTGTGGGCGAGGACCACGCCAGCGGTCGTGTAGGGGACCGAGAACGGCAGGTGCTGCCCGACCAGGCCGCTGCGGCCAAGGGCGGTGACCAGCGCGACGCCCGCGACCACCGGCGGCAGCACCAGCGGAACCAGCACGAGCGAGCGGACCACCCGCCGGCCGCGGAAGTCGACGCACGCCAGCAGCCAGGCCAGCGGGGTGCCGATCACGACGCACACGGCGACGGTCAGCAGGCTGCTCACTGCGGTGATGCCGAGCGCCTGTCGTACGGGCTCGGAGCCCAGGTGCTCGGGCAGCGTCCGCCACGGGGTGTCGAGGACGAGCGTGAGGAGGGGTACGACGAGCAGCGCGACGCCACACACGGCCGGGACGACCAGGAGGAGCGGAGCCCGCCCCAGTCGGACGCTGCCCAGTCGCGCGGTGCTCAGGCCGCTGGTGCTCACTCGACCACGACCCCGCTGAAGCCGGCGTCCTGGAGGACCTGGCGGGCCCGGTTGCTGCGCACGAGGGTGACGAACTCCGCTGCGAGGTCGGAACGCTCGGCGTCGTCGCCGTGCAGGGGCGCGACGAGGTAGTTGGTGGTCAGCCCTTCCGGAAGTGGCACTTCGGTGACGGCGTCGCCGGCTGCCACGGCGTCGGTGCGGTAGACCAACCCCGCGTCGGCCTCGCCCTGCTCGACGCGGGCCAGCACGGCCCGGGCGTCGACCTCCTGGCTGGCGGGCGGCTGCGCGACTTCCTGCTGGTCGAGCAGCTGCACCGCGAGCGCGCCGCAGGGGGCGGCCTCCGCGCACACCACGTAGTCGACACCCTCCCGGTCCAGGTCGGTGAGGGAGGCGATGCCGGCCCGGTTCTGCGGCGGCGTGACGAGGGTGAGGGCGTTGCCGGCGAACGCGTAGGGGCCGTCGGCCAGGGTGCTGCCGTCCTCGGCCACCCGCATCGAGCGCTCGTCGGCCGTCGCGAGGACGTCTCCGGGGGCGCCGTCGACCACCTGCTCGGCCAGCATGGTGGAGGAGCCGAGGACCAGCCGCACGTCGGTGCCCGGGTGCTCGTCCTCGAACAGCTCGGCAAGGTCGGCGAAGGTGTCGGCGAGGCTCGAGGCGGCGAGCACGGTGAGGACCTGGTCGTCGTCGGTGCCGCTGCACGCCGCGAGTGGGAGGGCGAGGACGACGGCCAGGAGCGCCCGCATCAGGGGACCTCGACCACGACGTTGGTCGACTTGATCGAGGCGACGGCGCGCGAGCCGGGCTCCAGCCCGAGCTCCTCGGCGGCGTCGCTGCTCATCAGCGAGACGACGCGGTAGGGGCCGCAGACCATCTCCACCTGGGCCATCACCGCGTCGCGCCGGACCCGGGTGACGATGCCGCTCATCCGGTTGCGGGCGCTCACCGAGCCTGCCCGAGTGCGGTCGCGCTCGAGGGCCGCGGCCGACTCGATCAGCCCCTCCGCGAACTCCGCAAGGTCGGCGCCGTCGACCACCGCCCTGCCCTCGGCCGTGCGGGAGGGCAGGCGGCCGGCGTCGACCCAGCGTCGTACGGTGTCGTCGCTGACCGCCAGGACCTCGGCTGCTTCCGCAATTCTGTAGGTGGTCACGCGTGAAGTATGCCGCATCTGCGGAGGTCTGACCTGGGTCCGGCGACTGTGAGGACGCTGGGAGGATGTACGGCGTGAGCCAGCAGCCCGGAGCCAACCAGCCCAGTCGATACCAGCGCTCGTTCTCCGGCATGGTGGGCGCGATGCTGGTGACGCTGCTCGTCGTGCTCGCCTTCGTCGGCTGGCGGGCGCTCTTCCGCCCTGACATCGAGAACGAGCCCGAGCCGATCGACTGGCAGGAGAGCGTGAGCCTCGCCGAGGAGGCAGGGCTGCGCGTCGTCCACCCCGAGCAGCTGCCGGAGGGGTGGATCGCCACCACCGTCGACCTGCGAGCCGGAGACATCCCCAGGTGGGGGCTCGGAGTGCTGACCGACGAGGGCGACTACATCGGCATCCGGCAGGAGGACTCCTCGATCGAGGAGCTGGTGCGGACCTACATCGACAAGGACTACGTGGACGGCGAGCCGGCGCAGGTCGACAGTGACGTCGCCGACACCTGGGAGACGTGGTCGGACGCGGGCGGGGACCACGGCTACTCCACCGAGGTCGACGACGATGCCGTGCTCGTCTACGGCTCCGCGCCGGTCGAGGACATCGAGGCCTACCTCGGGATGCTCACACGGTAGTCGGCATCCGCGCAGGATCAGTCTTCGGCGGAGTCGCCGATCACGGCGTCAAGTCGCTTGCGGGCACCGTCGAGCCACTCCTGGCACACCTTGGCCAGCGCCTCGCCGCGCTCCCACAGTGCCAGTGACTCCTCCAGCGTG
The DNA here is from genome assembly GCF_004683965.1 of Nocardioides seonyuensis. Taxonomy (NCBI): domain Bacteria; kingdom Bacillati; phylum Actinomycetota; class Actinomycetes; order Propionibacteriales; family Nocardioidaceae; genus Nocardioides; species Nocardioides seonyuensis. The sequence continues at coordinate 583,285 of NZ_CP038436.1, read as the reverse complement.
GTGCCACCCGTCTCGAGGGTGCGGACGACCTCGACGAGCTCAGCCCGGGCGTCCTCGTAGGTCGGAGTCTCGGTCGCAGCCTGGTCGGCCGCCTTGTCGGTGGCCTTCTCACGTGGGGGCATCGGCTGCTCCTTCGACGGATTCGGTGGTGGCTCGCACGCGGCCGTCGGCCACGCGGATGGAGAGGGAGGAGCCCGGCGAGGTGCCGGCGACGGAGGTGAGCACCCGGCCCTCGGCGTCCTGCACGACGGCGTAGCCCCGCTGCAGCGTCGCCAGCGGTGACAGGGCCCGGGCGCGGGCGCGGTGGTGGCCGACGTCGTCGGCCGCGCGGTCGAGGCGATGACCGAGACTGCGGCGGGCGCGCCCCACCAGTTCCTCGACCTCGTGGGCGCGGTCGGCGAGCAGGGTGCGAGGGTCGGCCATGGCGGGCCGCGATCGCAGCTCGTGGAGCCACTGCTGCTCGCCGGTCACCCGCTGGTCGACCAGCTGGCGCAGGCGGTCGCGGGCCCAGGAGACCCCACGAACCTCCTCGGCCATGTCCGGGACCACGAGCTTGGCCGCGTCGGTGGGGGTCGAGGCGCGCACGTCGGCGACCAGGTCGAGCAGCGGCTGGTCGGGCTCGTGCCCGATGGCGCTTACGACGGGGGTGCGCATCCGGTGGACCACGCGGATGAGGGCCTCGTCGGAGAACGGCAGCAGGTCCTCGACCGAACCCCCACCCCGGGCGACGACGATGACGTCGACGCGCTCGTCGCGCTCGAGACGCTCGAGGGCCTCGATGACCTCGGCCGCGGAGCGGGTGCCCTGCATGGCGGCGTAGGCCACCTCGAACCCGACCGAAGGCCACCGTCGCCGCGCGTTGTCCAAGACGTCGCGCTCGGCGGCGCTGTTGGGCGCGGTGACGAGGCCGACGCGGTGGGGGAGGAAGGGGAGGTCGCGCTTGAGCTCGGGGGCGAAGAGCCCCTCGGCGGCGAGCAGCTGGCGACGGCGCTCGAGGCGGGCGAGGAGCTCGCCGAGACCGACCATCTTGATGGCGCGCGCCTGGAGCGAGAAGGACCCGCGGTTGGGGTAGAAGCTCGGGCGGGCGTGCACGACCACGCTCGCCCCCTCGACGAGCGGTGGGTTGAGGGAGTCGAACAGCGAGCGCTGGCAGGTCAGCGTCACCGAGATGTCGGCGACGGTGTCGCGCAGCGTCATGAAGACGGTGTTGACGCCCGGCCGGCGGTTGACCTGGGCGATCTGGCCCTCCACCCACACGGCGCCGAGCCGGTCGATCCACTGGGTCACCGCATTGGCCACCGCGCGCACCGGCGCCGGTGCCTCGGGGGTCGCGTCGCGGAGGGTGGGCACGCGGTGACTCTAGGTGACGGCGCCGACACTGCGCCGTACCCTGCGGGTGCCTAGACTCAGGCCCATGAGCTCCGACCTCGGCATGCCACCGGTCCTTGACCCAGACACTGCCAAGAACGTCCTGCTGGCTGCCCCGCGCGGCTACTGCGCCGGGGTCGACCGGGCCGTGATCACGGTCGAGAAGGCGCTGGACCTCTACGGCGCGCCCGTCTACGTCCGCAAGCAGATCGTCCACAACAAGCACGTGGTGGCCAACCTCGAGTCCCGCGGGGCGATCTTCGTCGAGGAGCTCGACGAGGTGCCCCTCGGCCAGACGGTCGTCTTCTCGGCCCACGGGGTCTCCCCGGCCGTCCACGCCGAGGCGCAGGAGCGTGGGCTCAAGACGATCGACGCCACCTGCCCCCTGGTCACCAAGGTCCACCACGAGGCCAAGCGGTTCGCCGGCGAGGACTACGACATCCTCCTGATCGGCCACGAGGGCCACGAGGAGGTCGAGGGCACCGCCGGCGAGGCGCCCGACCACATCCAGCTCGTGCAGTCTCCCGCCGACGTCGTCAACATCGAGGTCCGCGACCCCAGCAAGGTCGCCTGGCTGTCCCAGACCACCTTGAGCGTGGACGAGACCCTGGAGACCGTCGCGGCGATCCGCGAGAGGTTCCCGCTGCTGCTCGACCCGCCCAGCGACGACATCTGCTACGCCACCCAGAACCGCCAGCTCGCCGTCAAGGAGATCGCCCAGGACGCCGACCTCGTCATCGTGGTCGGGTCCGGCAACTCCTCCAACTCCGTGCGCCTGGTCGAGGTGGCGCTCGAGGCCGGGGCCAAGGCGTCCTACCGGGTCGATGACGCCTCCGAGATCGACGAGACCTGGCTCGACGGCGTCGACAAGGTGTCGGTGACCTCAGGGGCCTCGGTGCCCGAGGACCTCGTCGACGGAGTGCTCGCTTTCCTGGCCGAGCGCGGCTACCCCGACGCCAAGGCCGTGCACACCGCCGAGGAGTCCCTGATCTTCGCGCTGCCGCCCGAGCTGCGCCGCGACCTTCGCGCCGCCCAGACCGCCCAGGGTTGAGCCGATGGCGCGCTTCCTCGACATCCACCCGGACAACCCGCAGCCGCGGCTCGTCGCGCAAGTGGTCGAGGCGCTGCGCGACGACGCGCTGATCGCCTACCCGACCGACTCCGGCTACGCACTCGGCTGTCGGCTCGGCAACCGCGATGGTCGCGACCGCATCCTCGCGATCCGCGAGCTCGACGAGCGCCACCACTTCACCTTGATGTGCAAGGACTTCTCCCAGCTGGGGCAGTTCGTCCACGTGGCCAACTCGTCGTTCCGCGCCATCAAGGCGGCGACGCCGGGCCCCTACACATTCATCCTCCCGGCCACCACCGAGGTGCCCAAGCGGCTCATGCACCCCAAGAAGCGCACGGTCGGGGTGAGGATCCCCGAGCACCGCCTCGTGTGCGCCCTTCTGGAGGAGCTCGGCGAGCCGATCCTCACCAGCACCCTGATCCTCCCCGGCGAGACCGAGGCCCGCACCCTGGGCTGGGAGATCAAGGAGGACCTCGACCACGTCGTCGACATCGTGATCGAGTCGGGCGAGGTCACCGCCGAGCCGACGACCGTCATCGACTGGTCCGAGGCCGAGCCCGTCGTCGTACGACACGGGGCCGGGGACGCGTCCCGCTTCGAGGCCTGAGCGACCCGCCGGACCGCGCTCTCGCGGCGTTCATTCACATGAATGAACGGATGGGACCCTCTGCTCCCGCTTCGCCGGCGTCGGCCTGCCCGGGCTGTGCGGCCGGCTCCGACCGGATCCGCCACGCCAGCCACCCCAGGCACAGGACGTAGCCGGCGAACAGGGCGACGCCGTGGGTCGCGACCCCTGACACGACGGCCTGGACGAGGTTGTCGCGCGGATCGGCGACGGCGTCGCGCGCCACCAGGGAGACGAATGCGAACACCGCGACCATGAGCAGCGGCGGCAGCAGGGCCACCACGAAGAAGCCGTCACGCCTGACCAACGCGGCCAGCCCCAGGCAGAGCGCGACGAAGCACAGGTCGAAGAAGAAGGTGAGGTGGCCGACCAGCCAGACGTCGAGGAAGACGGCCGTCAGCGCGAGCGCGACCCCGAGCGCGACGACCTGGTGAGCCCGCTCGGAGCCCGCCTCCCAGGGGGCGTGGACCCGGTTCACGGTGATCAACCTAGGCCCGTGGCTCAGGCGCCCTCGGCGCGGCGCGCCGACACGTCGTCGGCCGGCTCGGGCAGGAGGTCGTCGAGTGTGGGATCGCCGGCAGGCTCGGCGACGTCGCCGAGCGCAGCCAACTTTGGCGCTGCCAGGGAGCGCGGCATGGTCTCGACCTGGCGCGGCTCGACCAGGTCGTCCGTGGTCACGCCCAGGTCGGCGAAGCGGCGTGCCGAGACCAGCACGCGTCCCTCGAGGGACCCCATCGCCTGGTTGTAGGCCGTGACGCTGGCGTTGAGGGAGCGCCCGACCCGGTCGAGGTGGCCGGCCATGGAGACCAGGCGCGCGTGGAGCTCCTGGCCCAGCCGCTGCACCTGGCGGGCCTGGGCGTTGAGCGTCTCGTGCTGCCACCCCTGGGCGACCGTGCGGAGCAGGGCGATCAGCGTGGAGGGAGTGGCAAGCACGACGTTCTTGGCGGTGGCCTGCTCGACGAGGTCGGGCACGGCCTGCAGCGCGGCCTGGAGGATCGTCTCGCCCGGGAGGAAGAGCACCACGAACTCGGGCGTCTGGGGGAGGGCCTCCCAGTAGCGTCGCGACCCGAGGTCGGCGACGTGCTTGCGGACGTGCTCGCCGAGGCGCGCGAGGGCCCGGTCGTGCTCTGCCGGATCCTCCGCACCCGCGGCGTCGAGGAAGGCTGCCAACGGGGCCTTGGCGTCGACCGCGATGGTGCGGCCGCCCGCCAGGGAGACCACGAGGTCGGGGCGCAGGCGCCCCTCGTCGAACTGCACCTGCTCGGCGAAGTCGCAGTGGTCGACCAGCCCGGCCAACTCGACGGTGCGCCGCAGGTGGAGCTCACCCCACTGACCCCGCACCTGGGGCTTGCGCAGCGCGGTGGCCAGGCTCGAGGTCTCCCTGCGCAGGCTGTCGGTGGTCTGCCGCATGTCGGCCACCTGCTGGTGCAGCTGGGCCTGCCAGGCGACGCGATCGTGGGCGAGGTCGCTGAGCTGGTCCTGGAGACGGTCGAGGCCCTCGCGCACCACGGCCTGCTCGGCGGCGCGCTGCTCGAGGGCGGCCACGGCAGCCGGCTCGGACGCACGCCGGGCGTGGGCGGCCAGCCAGCCGATCAGCCCGCCCAGCGCCACTCCGAGCAGGAGCGTCATCAGGAGAGTCAGAAGGTCCATGCGCCGATCATGGACGACGCCACCGACAGGGCGACTCAGCGTTGGTCGAAGGCGGCGTCGAAGGACGTCTCGGGGAGGTCGAAGTCGAAGCGCCGGAGGAACTCCAGCGCCTCGGGCGCTCCGCGCAGGCGGTCCATTCCCGCGTCCTCCCACTCGACCGAGACAGGGCCGTCGTAGCCGATCCTGGACAGGGCTCGGAAGGCGTCCTCCCACGGCACGTCTCCGCGCCCGGTCGAGACGAAGTCCCAGCCGCGGCGCTGGTCGCCCCACGGAAGGTGCGACGAGAGCCGGCCGTTGCGGCCGCCACCGATGCGCATCCGCGTGTCCTTGCAGTCGACGTGGTAGATCCGGTCGGCGAAGTCGGTGATGAACGCGACAGGGTCGATGTCCTGCCACATCATGTGGCTGGGGTCCCAGTTGAGGCCGAACGCCTCGCGGTGCCCGATGGCCTCCAGGGTGCGCTGGGTCGTCCAGTGGTCGTAGGCGATCTCGGAGGGGTGCACCTCGTGCGCGAACCGCACCCCGCACTCGTCGAAGACGTCGAGGATCGGGTTCCACCGGTCCGCGAAGTCCTGGTAGCCCGCCTCGATCCGCTCGGCCGGCACCGGCGGGAACATCGCGACGTACTGCCAGATCGAGGATCCGGTGAAGCCGACGACGGTGTCGACACCGAGCGCACGAGCCATGCGCGCGGTGTCCTTGAGCTCGTCGGCGGCGCGACGTCGTACGCCCTCGGGATCTCCGTCGCCCCACACGCGCTCCCGCACGATGCCCTGGTGCCGGAAGTCGATCGGGTCGTCGCAGACCGCCTGACCGTGCAGGTGGTTTGAGATCGCCCACACGTCGAGCCCGTGGCGGGCCAGGATCTCGCGACGGGAGGCGACGTAGTCGGCGTCGTCCCAGCGAGAGGCGTCGAGGTGGTCGCCCCAGCAGGCGATCTCGAGGCCGTCGTACCCCCACTCGCCGGCGAGCCGGGCCACCTCCTCGAACGGCAGGTCGGCCCACTGGCCGGTGAAGAGTGTGAAGCGCTTGCCCATGGAGAGGCTCCTTCTGGTGCGTGAGGTCTCAGTGTGCGATGTCCACCTGCGCGCCACGGGTGCCGGCGCTCTCCTCGACGGCAGCGAGGACGCGTTGCACGGCGAGCCCGTCGGCGAAGCTCGGCTGGGGCGGCGTCCCGGACGCTATGCAGGCGAGGAAGTCGGCGGCCTGGGAGGTGAACGTGTGGTCCCAGCCGAGCACGTGGCCGGGCGGCCACCACGCCTCGAGGTAGGGGTGGTCGGCCTCGGTCACCAGGACGCGGGTCCCTCCGGTGCCTGCGTCGACCACGAGCTCGTTGAGCGACTCGAGGTGGAAGCTGATCGAGCCCTCGGCGCCGAAGATCTCCAGCGACAGGCCGTTCTTGCGTCCGAAGGCCATCCGGCTCACCTCCATGCTCACCGTGGCGCCTCGGGCCGTGCCCAGCCACGCCCAGGCGACGTCGTCGACGGTCACGGCCTCGGGTCCGTGGCTGCCGGGTCGCGACTCGACGAACGTCTCGAGACGGCCGCTGGCCGTGGTCACGGCGTCGTCGAGCAGGAACTGGACCTGGTCCACCACGTGGGACCCGAGGTCGCCGAGTGCTCCGGATCCCGCCTCGTCCTTGCGCAGGCGCCAGGTCATCGGTGCGCCGGCATCGGCCAGCCAGTCCTGGAGGTAGGCGGCGCGAACCTCGCGCACGACCCCGATGCGGCCGCTCGAGACGAGGTCGCGCGCGAGGGCCAGCGCAGGCACGCGCCGGTAGTTGAACCCGACCATCGAGAAGACCCCGCGGGCGCGTGCGTCGGCGGCCTGCTCGACCAGCCTCTCGCACTCGAAGACGGTGTTGGCGAGCGGCTTCTCCACGAGCACGTGCTTGCCGGCGGCGAGGGCGGCCTCGGCGACCTCGGCGTGGAGGTGGCCCGGGGTGCAGATGTCGACGATGTCGACGTCGTCGCGCTCGATCACCTCCTGCCAGCTCGTGGCGGCCTCCTGCCAGCCGTAGCGGCCCGCGGCCGCCTTGACGCGGGCGTGGTCGCGGCCGACGATGACCCGCTGCTCGGTGTGCGGCACGTCGGGGTAGAAGGCGCTCACGTTGCGCCAGGCGTTGGAGTGGGCCTTGCCCATGAACGAGTGGCCGATCACGGCGACGCCGAGAGGGCGGCCCCGCTGCGGGCTCGTCATGCCAGGCCCCCGTCCCGGGCGCCCACCAGGTCGCGCAGGAACGCCAGCCCGTCGCGCGCCAGGTCGTCCTGACTGGGTGCGAGGGGGCGCCAGACGGAGGCGGCCTTGGCGATGGCCGCGTTGTCGGCCGTGAAGCTCTCGATGTCGAGCGGGCCGGCGTAGCCGACCTCGTCCAGCGCGTCCAGCAGGGCCTCCCAGTCCGTCTGGTCGCCACCCGGGGCACCACGGTCGTTCCCGCACACCTGCACGTGGACGAGATGCTCACCGGCACTGCGGATGGCTGCGCTGCTGGAGCGCTCCTCGATGTTGAGGTGGTAGCTGTCGAGGGCCAGGCCGAGGCTCGGGCCCAGCAGTCCGTCGAGCCCCTCCAGCGCCTGGTCGACGGTGTTGACGAGCGACGTCTCGTAGCGGTTCAGGGGTTCTATCCCGAGGACGACCCCGCGCTCTGCGGCGTGCTCGACCACGGGCGAGAGGTTCGTGCGCCACTCGGCGTACGACGCCCTGCGCTCGGTCGGCGACATCGGCCAGACGCGCCCGGTCGCCGCGTAGAAGGGGCCGCACACGGAGGCGGCGCCGATGCCGGCCGCCAGGTCGATGCAGGAGCGCAGGTAGTCCTGGGTGGCGCGCACGGACTCGGCGTCGGTGCCGACGAGGTCGCGGCCGGGCGCCATCGCCCCGACGACGTAGGCGTCGAGACCGCTTCTCCCCAGGGCGACGGCGACCTTCTCTGCGCTGAGGTCGCCGGGGTTCTCCAGGGGCAGCTCGACCGCGTCGAAGCCGAGCGACGCGACGTGGTCGAGGGTCTCGTCGACGTTCAGGTCGGTCAGTGGTGAGGTCCAGACCCAGGTGTTGATGCCGATGGCGCGCACGCGCGGTCCTCCGTCAGCTGTGGCGGTGGTGCCGGCCGGCTGCGACGGGCGCCGCAGCCGACCGGCCGGATCAGTGGATCAACGGTCCTGCCACGCCTCCGGGAAGCCCGGCAGGTCCTGGCCGCCGAACTTCGCGTAGTGCCCATCGGGCATGCCCTCGTTGGCGGCGAGGAACTCGGCGCGCTCGTCCTCGGTGATGGGCTCCTGCGGCAGCACCCACTCGCGCGGGATCTCCTCGCCGGCGAAGATCTTCTCCACGGCCAGCAGCGGGGTGCGCCACTGGAAGTTGGAGTAGACGGGGGCGAGTCCGGTCAGGCCGGTCTCCTCCCACTTGCGCAGGAAGCTCATCTCGTCCTCACCCGTCATCACCGGGTAGTCGACCCCGGCATCCTCGAAGGCCTCGATCGCAGCGACGGCGCCGTCACCGGCGTCCATCCAGACTCCCGCGACCTCCCCCTGGTTCAGGGCGTCGGTGATGATCTTCTTGATCTCGGTCGGGTCGGCTCCGGTGAAGAAGTCCTCGGCCTCGATGCCGTTCTCCTCGAAGATCTTCTCCGCAGCCGCCCAGCGCGTCTCGAGCACGTCGACGCCGGGCAGGATGCGCAGCGCGACGACCTTGTCGCCCTCCTCGAGGTTGTCCACCAGGAACTCCGCGGTGTCGATGCCCCAGGCGTAGCCGCCGATCGGGTGGATGAAGGTGGTGGCGCAGTCGGTCTCCACGCCACGGTCGAACACGATGACGGGCTTGCCGGTCTCGCAGGCGCGCTCGACACCCGGGGTCATGGCCGCGGTGGAGTTGGGCGAGATGATGAACGCGTCGCAGTTGCCCTCGGAGATGAAGTAGTCGATGTCGGCGAGCTGGGTGTTGTCGTCGTCCTGCGCGTCACGCACCTCCATCTCGGAGATCACACCCTGGTCCTTCAGCGCCTTCAGCTGCTGCTTCATCGTGATGAAACCGGTCTGGCGCCAGGGGTTGCTCACCGAGGCGTTGGCGAAGCAGACCTTCTTGGCGCCCTGCGACTTGTACTCCGAGGTGTCGGTCATCTCTCCGTCGATGTACTGCAGCCACGGCTCCTCGTCGCTGCCCTCGAACGTGGCGGAACGCTGGGCGTCCTGCTCCTCGTAGTCGGCCTGGACGAACCACTCCTCGGAGCTGCTCTCCTCGCTGCTCGAGTCGGATCCTGTGTCGGGCTCGTCCTCGATCGTGTCGGTGCTGCAGCCAGCCAGCAGCGCCAGCACGGCGGCGGACGCGAGCGTCGCCCTGAAGGTTCTACGCATCAGACTTCTCCTTGGGTCGTGCCCGGGTCGGGCCGGTTTGTTGAGGGTCGAGCTGTACGGCGGGGGCGCCGGGCGCCCTGCCAGGTGCGGGCGCCGAGGGCGACGGCGGCGATGATGATCAGGCCCTGCACGGTGTCGCGCCACGTCGACTCCAGCCCCAGGTTGTTGAGCAGGACGAAGAGCAGCTCGAGGGCGAAGGCCCCGGCCGCTGCGGAGGACCCACCCACGGCCACCGCCGAGGAGGACGCCGCCGAGGACGACGGCCGTGATGGCGGTGAACTCGTAGCCGGCTCCGACCGAGGGGTGCACGCCGGCGTAGCCGACGAGGATGATCCCCGCCACGGTCGCCGAGAGCGAGGACAGGACGAAGGCCCGCGTCTTCAGCCACCACACGGCGGTCCCGGAGTAGTGCGCGGACTCGGGGTTGTCGCCCACGGCGACGAGCGTGCGGCCGAAGGGACGACGCATCAGCCAGGCCGATCCGGCTGCCACGACGAGCAGGATCACGACGGGGTAGGGGATGAGGTCCACCACCGGGACGTCCTCGATGCCGCCACGGCCGATCTGGCGGAAGCTGTCGACCGGGTTGCCGGTGGCCGCCCCGCCCGTCAGGTAGCGGACCAGGCCGCTGAGGGCGAGCATCATGCCGAGGGTGACGATGAAGCTCGGCACCTTCAGCAGGGTGGTCGTGAGCCCGTTGACCAGGCCGATCAGGACTCCCACGGCCAGCATCAGGAGCAGACCGGGGATGATCCGGCTCTCGTCCTGGCCGATGAAGTTGCCGGCCAGGACCACCTGGGTGGTGATGACCGCTGCCATGGAGAGGTCGAACTCGCCGCTCACGATGACGTAGTACTGGCCCATCGCCGCGATGGCGATCGGCGCCGTACGACCGACGAACCGGATCAGGGAGCCGGGGTCGGTGAAGTTGGGGTTGGCGACCATGACCGAGACGAGGAGGACGGCGACGAGGACCCAGACGGCGCCGCTGGGCGTGGCGAGCGCGGTCCCGACCCGGTTCACCACGGGGCCGTGGGTCGCCGGCAGCGGGGGGCGCGCCTGCGTCTCACCTGTCGTGATGTGGGGCGCTGCGGAGCTCATCTCGCCTCCTGGGCGGTGACAGCGGGACCGACCGTCCCACCGAAGCGGGCCGGGCGGCGGTCGAGGTCGCGTCGGGCGTAGACGGCGACGGCCACGACGATCACGAGGCCGCGGACCACGTCCTTGAGGAACGGGTCGGTCTGCATGACGCCCATGACGTTGTCGAGCACGGCGAAGATCGCGACGCCCGCGATGGTGCCGCTGATGTTGCCCTTGCCGCCCGCCAGCAGGGTGCCTCCGAGGACGACCGCGGCGATGGACATCAGGTCGTAGCTGCCCTGCGACCCGACGGTGGGTTGACCGACCCCGAGCCTCGCGAGGAGCAGCAGCCCGGCGATCGCGGCCAGCACGGAGCACAGGACATGGGCTGCGACGACCGGGGCCGCGGTGCGGATGCCCGACATCCGCGCCACGTCTGCGTTCCCGCCGACGGCGTACAGGTGGTGCCCGAGGCGGGTACGGCGCAACATCAGGATCGCCAGCACCGCGGCGGCGAGCATGAGGAGGGTGGCGATCGGGACGGGGCCGATCCGGGTGGCGTCCAGGAGCCGGAACTCACGCGGGGCGCGGCCGAAGCTGCCCTGGAAGTTGCTGGCGAGGTAGCCCGAGAGGATGAGGCCCATCCCGAGGGTGGCGATGAAGCCGTGCACCTTGAGCCCGCTCACCACGGCGCCGTTGACCAGGCCGATCACGGCCGCCAGGAGCAGAGTGACCAGCACGGCCGGCACGATCCTGCCGGCGCCGTCGGCCATGATGCCGGCACCGGTGACGCTCGCCAGGCTCACCACGAACGGGACGGAGAGGTCGAGGGAGCCGACCAGGATGACCAGCGTCTGACCGATGGCGATGAAGCCGAGGATCGTCGTGGTGGTCAGGATGTTGTCGATGTTGCCGACGCTGAAGAAGTTGCGGCCCTTCGATGCCGTCATGAGGGCGCCGACCACGATGGCGATCACCAGGACCCCGTAGACGATGCCCGTGGAGGTCAGGTGCCGGGATCGCGGCAGGGCCGGACGCGGGAGTGCCGCCATCACGCCACGTCCTCTCGGTCCTGCGAGCCTGCCGCCATGGCGAGCACTGCTTCCTCGGTGGCCCCGGCGGCGAGCTCCCCGGCCAGGCGGCCGTCCCTCATGACCACGATCCGGTCCGACATCCCGATGACCTCCGGCAGCTCGCTCGAGACCATCAGGACGGCGACGCCGTCGGCCGCCAGGCTGCGCATCACCTCGTAGATGGCGTGCTTGGCGCCGACGTCGATGCCGCGCGTCGGCTCGTCCATGAGCACGACGCCGGGTCCCGCTGCGAGCCATCGGGTGAGGACGACCTTCTGCTGGTTGCCGCCGGAGAGGAACTGCGCCTCCTGGGCCATCGACCGTGCCGAGACGGCCAGTGTCGAGAGCATCTGCGGCACGGCTGCGCGCGCCGCGCCGGTGCGCCCGGGGAACACGGAACGGACGACGCCGAGCGCGTTGTCGAGGATCGACTGGTGCAGGGCGAGGCCGGTGGCCTTGCGGTCCTCGGTGATCAGGGCGAGCCCGTGTCGGATCGCCTGCCGGGGGGTGCGGACCTGGGTCTCGGTGCCGTCGAGGAGCAGCTGGCCACGGGTGAAGGGGTCCACGCCGAAGATGGCGGACAGCAGCTCGGTGCGGCCGGACCCCTGCAACCCGGCCACCCCGACGATCTCGCCGGCGTGCAGGGTCAGGTCGACACCGTCGACGTACCCGTTGCCTGCGCCGCGGAGCTCCAGACGGGGCTCTCCCACCGTGGTGCCCGGCAGGGGGTCGGGGAAGAACGACGACATCGACCGACCGACCATCAGGCGGACGAGACCGCCCTCATCGAGGTCGGCCGCCTGCTCGGTGGCGACCTGCTCGCCGTCCTTGAGGACGGTGATGGTGTCGCAGAGCCTGAAGATCTCCTTGAGCCGGTGCGACACGTAGAGGATCGCCACTCCTCGCTCGGTCAGCCGCTCGATGATGCGGTAGAGCAGCTCGACCTCGTGCCCGGCCAGCGCGGCTGTCGGCTCGTCCATCGAGATGATGCGCGAGTCGAAGCTGACGGCCTTCGCGATCTCGACGACCTGCTGCTCCGCGACGGAGAGGGAGCGCACCCGGCGGGTGGGGCGTAGGCCCGTGATCCCGAGGCCCGCCAGCAGCTCCTCGGTGTCGCGGTTCATGGTCGCGGTGTCGACGACGCCGCGACGGCGCGGCTCGCGGCCGAGCCAGATGTTCTCCGCGATGGAGCGCTCGGGGAGGAGGTTGAACTCCTGGAACACGGTGGACAGCCCGGCGTGCTGGGCCTGCACGGGATGGGTGAACGTCACGGGGCGACCGTCGATCTCGATCGTCCCGGAGTCCGGTTGGTGCACGCCGGCAAGCACCTTCATCAAGGTCGACTTGCCTGCGCCGTTCTCGCCGACGAGCCCGAGGACCTGTCCGGCGTGGAGGTCGAGGTCTGCGTCGCGCAGCACCACGTTGCCCACGAAGGACTTGGTGAGTCCCCGGACGCGGAGCACGGGAGCAGCAGGCGCGGAGTTGTCGACCACGCGGTCACTGTGGCATGGCTCACAGGCTTTTGTCGAGACTCCGGCAAAAGATCATTGATGGACGCACAAAAGGTTTGGTGGTTGAATCGCCGACGTGAAGACCAGCGACGTGTTCGAGCTGCTGCGCGACGGCAGCCCGAAGACGCGCGCCGAGCTCGCCCGGTCCACCGGCCTCGCGCGCTCGACGATCGCGGCGCGGATCGACACCCTGATCCGGCTGGGCCTCGTCGCCCCCTACGGTGACGCCGTGTCGACCGGGGGCCGACCTCCCTCGCTGCTGGCGCTCAACCCCACCGCCCGGGTGGTGGTCGGGGTCGACCTGGGCGCCACGCACGCCCGGGCAGTCCTCACCGACCTGTCCGGCAGGATCCTGGCCGAGGAGCGCGAGGACCTCGACATCGCCGAGGGGCCCGAGAAGGTGCTCGGCTGGGTGACGCGGACCGTGCGCTCGCTGCTCCGCCGGGAGAAGCGCCGCATCGCCGACCTGGCCGCCATCGGGATCGGCCTGCCCGGTCCCGTGGAGCACGCGACCGGGCGGGCCATCAATCCGCCGATCATGCCCGGCTGGGACCGGTACGACGTGCCGGCCCGGGTGCGCCGTGACCTCGACGTGCCCGTCCTCATCGACAACGACGTCAACATCATGGCGCTGGGCGAGAAGCATGCCCACTTCCCCGACGTCGACGACCTGGTCTTCATCAAGGTCTCGACGGGCATCGGTGCCGGCATCATCTCCGGCGGGTCGCTGCAGCGGGGTGCCATGGGCACGGCCGGCGACGTGGGGCACGTCCGGCTGCGGCGCGCGGACGGGGTGGCCTGCCGCTGCGGCAACGAGGGCTGCCTCGAGGCGGTCGCGGCCTCACCGGCACTCACGGCCGAGCTGCGCTCGGTCGGCGAGGACGTGCACAGCGGCTCCGACGTCGTCGACCTGGTGCGCAGCGGGAACGTCGCCGCCATCCAGGTGGTGCGTCAGGCCGGCCGGGACATGGGCGAGGTCGTCGCGATGGTCGTCAACTTCATCAACCCCTCCGTCGTCGTGGTGGGTGGCGCCCTGTCCGCTGCCGGCGAGCACCTGATCGCAGGGATCCGCGAGACGGTCTACCAACGCTCGCTCCCGCTCGCGACCGAGCACCTCCGGATCGTCCCGTCCGCCGCGGGGGAGCGGGCGGGCGTCATCGGCGCCGCGGCGATGGCCATCTCCCACGTGCTCTCACCCGAGGAGATCGAGCGGGCCAGCCTGGCCCTGCAGGGGTGAGCGCGCTCAGGTGAGGTCGACGACGACGGGCGCGTGGTCGGAGGGGGAGCCCGATCCCTGGGCCGGGTCGCGCTCGTCGCGGTCGATGAAGGCGCCCGTCACGCGGGAGGCCAGCGCAGGGGACCCCAGCACGAAGTCGATCTTCAGCCCTCGGTCGCGCTCGAACCGCTGGCGGTAGTAGTCCCAGTAGGTGAACCCCGGCGCGTGGGGCCGAGTCACCTCGGCGTAGCCGTCGTCCAGGAACCCCTGGAAGGCCGCCCGCTCCGGCGGCGTCACGTGGGTGGAGTTGCGGAACTGGGCGGGGTCGAAGACGTCGGCGTCGGTGGGGCAGATGTTCCAGTCACCGACCAGCGCGGTCTCCCCGGCCAGCCAGCCGCGTGCCGTCTCCCGGAGGGACGCGAGCCAGTCGAGCTTGTAGAGGTAGTGGGGGTCGTCGGGCTTGCGACCGTTGGGCACGTAGAGCGACCAGATCCGGACCCCGCCGCACGTCGCGCCGATCGCGCGGGCCTCGGCGGCCACCGGGTCGCCGTACCCCGGCATGGCGTCGAAGCCGACCTCGACGTCCTCGAGCCCGAGCCTGGAGATGAGGGCGACTCCGTTCCACTGGTTGGTGCCGGCGACCGCGACGTCGTAGCCACGCGCCTGCAGCCCCATCAGGGGCAGCTGGTCCTCGCGGGCCTTGGTCTCCTGCAGCGCCAGGACGTCGACGTCGTGGCGGTCGAGGAACGCCTCGACACGGTCGATCCGGGAGCGGAGCGAGTTGACGTTCCAGGTGGCGATTCGCACGGGCCCGACCCTATCCACCACGGGTGGCGAGGAACGGCGTCAGCAGGCCGGGGGTCGCGGCGTCGGCAAGCTCGACCGCTCGCTCCACGGCGACGTCCTGCACGACGACCCGCTCGCTGCCGGCGGCCGTCGTCGCGACGAGCGTGCTGAGACCGCTGCGGCGCTGCCACCAGGACTGCTCGAGGTTCCAGCCGATGATGCCGTCGGTCTCCAGCACGGTCCGGATGCGGGCCAGGGCTCCGCTCCCGGCAACCAGGTGGCCGGGCGACAGGGCGTGACCGAGGTGGCGGTAGGCCATCTCGCCGACGACGGCGCCGGCGACGAGCGAGGCGACGGCGAACACTGCCCACCAGGTCCAGGCGAGGTCGAAGAACCAGAAGGGCGCGATCATCAGCAGCGGCACCAGGAAGACACCGTCGGCGTGGCGGAGCCAGGAGCGACGCCGGGCTCGCGGCCCGTGCTCGCGCAGCGGCACGTTCATCGGCCCGGCCCCACCCAGGACCTGGTCGCCGACCGCCAGGGCCACGTGGCGCGGGCACGGCGGGAGCACCTGGTGGGTGCCTTCTTCGAGCCCGGTCGCGAGGGTGCTCAGCTCGGCGCCGCCCACCAGGCGCAGCAGCACCGGCTCGGTGAGCTCGACGCCGCGCACCTTCGCCTCCTCGACCGTGACGGACCGGGTCGTGAAGAGTCCTGAGGTGAGGTGGAGGGCGCCGCTCTCGCGGGTCAGCCGGAAGCGCCACCACTGCACGACGTAGCCGGACACCGAGATGACCAGCCAGGCGACCAGCGAGACGATGAAGAGGACCGCGGCCACCAGCGCCACCGTGAAGCGCGTCACCCAGTCCCAGGCGCTGCGTGCGGTGTCCTCGTCCCAGATCGGCAGCTGGTCGCCGAACTGCGAGAGCACGCCGAGGGCCCCCGCGACGATGACGAGGCGGGCGAGGCTGAAGGGGGCGAACCGCAGCCAGGACCAGTCGATCGTCGCCAGCAGCTGCGCCGGCGCCTGCGGCTCGTGGAGTACGACGTCGTGCTCGCCCGGTGCGTCGGTCCCGGCGTCGATCTCGTCGCCGGTCCCGGCGCCCGGCCGCTCCGCCACGACCGGTGCCGGCGACTTGCGCAGGAGGGTCGTGCGCAGCTCCCGGGCGTCGGCGCGGTCGAGGGCGTCCAGGGTGATGCGCTCGTCGTCGACCCCCGTGCCGACCTGGACCTTCTCGAGCCCGAGGATGCGGTGGAGGAGCGACGCCTCGAGGTCGACGCTGCGCACCCGGTCGAGCGGAGCGGTCGAGGTCCGCTTGTTGAGGATGCCCGAGCGCAGCTGGAACTGCGTCTCGGTGAGTCGGTAGTGCGTGGTGAACCACGGCAGCACGCCGGCGGCGCAGGCGCCGAGGGCGACGAGGGGCACGCTCCACCACGGCAGCCCGCCGCCGCTCTGGCTCACGCCGACCAGGGCGATGAGGGCCGGGACCAGGACCTGCCGCAGCACCTTGACCGGGTCGACGAGGACCTTGCGCGGGCTGAGCCGGACCCAGCCCTCGCCGGGTGCCGGGATCACGTGGCGTCGCCCTCGGACGCGGCGGTGACCTCCGTCAGCTGCGCCACCAGGCGCCGGGCGGTGTCGGCGTCGAGGCAGTCGATGGTGATCGGTCCGGCCGCTGACGCCGTGGTCACGGTGAGCGAGGCCAGCCCGAACAACCGCATCAGCGCACCCTGCCGCGAGTCGACCGTCTGGACCCTGCTGATGGGAGCGATGCGGGTCTCCCGGCCGATCCACCCGGAGAGGGTGTGGATGGCGAGCTCGGAGACCTCCCAGCGGTGGACTCGGTAGCGGATGGTCGGCATCGCGACCACGTGGACGACCACCCCCACCACCAGGAGCACCAGCAGCACGGTCGCCCACCACGGGCGTTCGGGGACCAGTGCGTAGGCGAGCACGGCGGCCGCGACCAGGACCAGGTCGCCCAGGAGGGCCGAGGTGCGCCAGTAGCCCACGGCCCGGGGCGACACTCGGTGGGCAGGAGCGCGCAGCGCGACGGGTGCCGGGGTGATGGCCTCAGTCATGGTCGTGAGGGTGGCACACGTCAGCGGCCGTCATGACCCGACCCGTGACCACGCCGGGTCGAGGGTCGTCGTCAGCGCGGTCCGGGTCTCCAGCGAGTAGGCCGAGAAGCCGGAGGCCGCCGACAGGACGTGCAGCGACGTGACCCCGCCGTCGTCGCGCTGGACCAGGGCCAGGTCGTCGCGGCCGTCGCCGTCGTGGTCCCCGGTGACGGTGTCCCACCCGATGGGGTCGAGCGGCGGCGAGGCAGTCGTCGTACGCACGAGGAACGAGGAGAACCCGCTGACGGCGTCGAGGACGTGGAGCGCGGTGGTGCCGCCGGCGTCGCGGTCGACCACGTAGAGGTCGTCACGGCCGTTGCCGTCGACGTCGCCCGTGGTGACGTCCCAGTCGTCGGGGTCGAGGAGCGGCGCGGCGGTCTGGCCGACGAACAGCTCGGTCTGGAACCCGGTCGTCGCGTCGAGGATCCGGGCGGCGGTGGAGGCCAGCCCGTCCGAGCCCACCAGGTAGAGGTCGTCGCGACCGTTGGCGTCGAAGTCGCCGGTGAGCACCTCGACGGCGTCGAGGTCGAGGCCGCCTCCGACGATCGTGTCGTGGCTGAGGAAGCGCTGGAAGTCGGAGGAGCCGTCGAGCACCCTCACCGAGGCCACGCCGTCGCCTGCCTCGGTCACCGCGTAGAGGTCGGTGACGAGGTCGCCGTCGAAGTCACCGCTGGCGTAGTGCCACTCGCCAGGGGGCAGCGGGAGCGGGACCTGGGAGCGCAAGGACGCGTAGCCGGTCTCGGGGTCCGGAGCCTGGAGCTCGACGGTGCCGTCGGGGTTGCTCCGCGGGGACAGCAGCTCGGCGGGCCCGCCCGTGGGCTGGCGCCCGATCGCCTCGACCCGGACCCAGTCGACCAGCATGTCCGGCGCGGGAGCAGTGGTGCCGCAGGAGGGCTGCTGCTCCGGGGGGCAGTTGCGCTTGTGCTGGAGGCGCAGCAGCTCCGCCGCCACGGGGGAGTGGTCGGTGGACCAGGTCTGGCGGCCGTCGACGAAGAACCTGGTCGGCGCGGCCATGTGGGCGCCGGGGTCGCGCCCGGGCGCCATGTAGGTGAACTCCGCGGCGTACTCGCGCCAGCGGTCCATGCGGTGGGGGTACTTGTCCTCGCGGCACACCCGCTCACCCCGGGCCGGCTCGTAGCGCCAGTAGAACGCCAGCTGGACGCCGCACTCGCGGTGGTGGCCCCAGCTCTCGACGACGTCGATCTCGCCGATCCGGTCGTCGTCCACGCTGCGCATCCAGAACGCCGGGTGGGTCCCGGGGCGCCCGGGCATCCGGATGGACGCCGAGACGCGGTAGGTCATCCCGACCTCGTAGGGGATCGCCTGGAGCGACTCCAGGTTGCCCTCGGGAGCGAGCGCCACGACCGACCTCGAGCCGACGGTCCGCTGCGTGACCCGCTCCGGCGTCGAGGACGACACGTGCCGCCAGCGCTCGGTCACGGGGGTGTCGAAGTCGTCGTGGAAGACGTCGTACGGCATCGCGGTGCCGGGCGTCGTCGGGATCGGGGGGACCGGGACGGTCATCGACGCCGGGACCGAGACGCCCAGCTGCAACAGGACGCTCACCGAGATCGCGGTGACCAGCTCGCGGAGCGGGATCAGCGTCATCAGCAGCATGGCGTCCTTCCGGCGGTCGTCGGTCGGTGTCGGCTCGGGTGGAGCCTCGATTGAACTAGGACCGCACAAGTGTCGGCCAATCGCCGGCGGCCTCGTGCGCTGTTCCACTGATTCGGGTGGAGTCGCCGTGTCTCCCTAGACTCCACCCGTGGCTCTCACCATCGGCATCGTCGGTCTCCCCAACGCGGGCAAGTCGACCCTCTTCAACGCCCTGACCAAGAACGACGTGCTGGCGGCGAACTACCCGTTCGCCACGATCGAGCCCAACGTCGGCGTCGTGGGCGTGCCCGACGAGCGGCTGCCACGCCTCGCCGAGGTCTTCGGCTCGGCCAAGATCCTCCCCGCGACCGTCGAGTTCGTCGACATCGCCGGCATCGTCGCCGGGGCCTCGCAGGGCGAGGGCCTGGGCAACAAGTTCCTCAGCCACATCCGCGAGTCCGCGGCGATCTGCCAGGTCACGCGCGTCTTCCGTGACGAGGACGTCACCCACGTCGACGGCAAGGTCGACCCCGCCTCCGACATCGGCACCATCCAGACCGAGCTGGTCCTCGCCGACCTGCAGACGGTCGAGAAGGCCATCCCGCGGCTGGAGAAGGAGGCGCGGACCACCAAGTCCCTCGCCGCCAACCTCGACGCCGCGCGCGAGGCGCTGGCCGCCCTCGAGGCCGGCACCTCGATCATCGACACCAGCATCGACCGCTCACTGATCCGAGACCTGTCGCTGCTCACGGCCAAGCCGTTCATCTTCGTCTTCAACTGCGACGCCGACGAGCTCGCCGACGAGGCGCTCAAGGACAGGATGCGCGAGATCGTCGCCCCTGCCGAGGCGATCTTCCTCGATGCCAAGTTCGAGGCCGAGCTGGCCGAGATGGACGACGACGACATGGCCCACGAGATGCTCGCCGAGATGGGCATCACCGAGTCCGGCCTCGACCAGCTGGCCCGCGTCGGCTTCGACACCCTCGGCCTGCAGACCTACCTGACCGCCGGTCCCAAGGAGACGCGGGCCTGGACGATCAGGAAGGGCGCCACGGCTCCCGAGGCCGCCGGTGTCATCCACACCGACTTCCAGAAGGGCTTCATCAAGGCCGAGATCGTCTCTTTCGACGACCTGATGGCCGCCGGCTCCATGCTCAAGGCCAAGGAGGCCGGCAAGGTGCGCATGGAGGGCAAGGACTACGTCATGGCCGACGGCGACGTGGTGGAGTTCCGCTTCAACGTGTGAGGTGTGGAGCGGCGGCGCGTCCCGGCTGACCGCTACTGTCGCCGGATGACGACCGAGATCCCGGCGCCCCGACAGCGTCGGCTGCGGCTGTTCAACCTCGCGGCCGGCCTGCTCCACGCCGTCCAGGCGGTCGCGGTGGTCGTGCTGGCCACCGACTTCGCGCTCCCAGTCACGGCGAGCTACCTCGCGGGCCCGCCCGGCACGGCACCCCAGGAGCCGACGGTCGTCTTCGACCTGCCCACCGGAGCCGCCGTGGCGGCCTTCCTGGTGCTGTCCTCGCTGGCGCACCTCGTGGTGATCACCGTCTGGTGGCGGGGCTACGTCGGGGACCTGTCCCGGCGGATCAACCGGGCGCGCTGGGTGGAGTACTCCCTGTCCTCGTCGCTGATGATGGTGGTGATCGCCCAGCTCGTCGGGATCGCCGACATCACCGCGTTGCTGGCGATCGTGGGCGTGAACGCGTCGATGATCCTGTTCGGCTGGCTGCAGGAGAAGTACGAGGAGCCCGGCGGTGGCGGGTGGCTGCCGTTCTGGTTCGGGTGCATCGCGGGTGCCGTGCCCTGGATCGCCGTGGTCGTCTACGTGATCGCACCGCAGTCCCCGTCCGACGCCAGCCCGCCCGGGTTCGTCTACGCGATCGTCGTCTCGCTCTTCGTCTTCTTCAACATCTTCGCCCTCAACCAGTGGCTGCAGTACCGCGCGAAGGGCCGGTGGGCCGACTACCTGTTCGGCGAGACGATCTACATCGTGCTGAGCCTGGTGGCCAAGTCGTTGCTGGCCTGGCAGGTGTTCGGCGGCACACTCGCGGGTTAGCCGCTGGAGGGCCTTGAGACGCTACCGTGGGGGCATCAGGTCCGACCATCGACAGGAGGACCGTCATGGTTCGCATGGACCCCTGCACGACCGTGCTCCACGGGCACGAGCTCTCCTACCTCGACAGCGGCGAGGGTCCCGCTGTCCTCTTCATCCACGGCATCCTCGGCTCCCAGCGTCAGTGGGCCCATCTCGTGGACAAGATGGACGACGACCACCGCGTGGTGGTCCCCGACCTCTTCGGCCACGGTGACTCGGCCAAGCCCACGGGGGACTACTCGCTCAGCGCGCACGCGGCGACGATGCGGGACCTGCTCGACCACCTCGGCATCGAGCGCGTCACCCTCGTGGGGCACTCACTCGGCGGCGGCATCGCCATGCAGTTCTACTACCTCTTCCCCGAGCGGGTGGACCGTCTCGTGCTCGTCTCCAGCGGAGGCCTGGGACGCGAGGTCAGTCCCCTCCTGCGCTCCGCCACCCTGCCGGGGGCCGAGCAGGTGCTGAGCCTGGTGGCCTCCGGGCCGGTGCTCAGCCGTGTGGAGGCCCTGGGTCGCGGGTTGACCAAGGTGGGCTGGCGCCCCGGTGCCGACATCAGCGCCATCTGGCGAGGCTTCACCTCCCTGGGCGACCACGAGAGCCGGCGTGCCTTCCTGTCCACCACGCGGGCCGTCATCGACATCGGCGGCCAGAGCATCAGCGCCCACGACCACCTCGAGTCGGTCCTGCCCATCCCCGTCCTGATCGTGTGGGGATCGAAGGACCGGATGATCCCGGCCTGGCACGCACTCAAGGCGCAGCACTCGGTGCCCGAGTGCCAGGTCGAGCTCTTCGAGGGGGCTGGCCACTTCCCCCACCTCGAGGACCCCGACCGGTTCGCCACGGTGGTGCGGGACTTCATCTCCCACGGCCCGCGAGTGGACGAGGGGCCACCGCCGGCTGCCGCCGGCGCGTAACGCTCAGGCCCTGCGCAGCCGGGTCGCCACCTCCCGGCGCAGCACCTTGCCCATCGGGTTGGTCGGCAGCTCGTCCACGAAGACGACGCGGCGCGGCACCTTGTAGGGCGTGAGCCCCTGCCGGGTGTGATCCCGGAGCTCGTCAGGGTGCACAGGAACGCCCTCGACGAGGACGACCGCGGCGACCACCTCCTCGCCGCCGTCGGTGTGGGGAAGGCCGACCACCGCCACGTCCACGACGCCGGCATGTGTGCGCAGCACGGCCTCGACCTCGGACGGGTAGACGTTGAACCCGCCGGTGATGATGATCTCCTTGATCCGGTCCACGATCGTCAGGAAGCCGTCGGGCGACATGGTCACCACGTCCCCCGTGCGGAACCACCCGTCGTGGAAGGCGGCCGCGGTCTCCTCCGGCAGGCCGCGATAGCCGGAGAACACCTGGGGGCCGCGCACCAGCAGCTCGCCACGCTCCCCGAGGGGCACCTCGCGGTCGAGGTCCTCCGGGTCGGCGATGCGGATCTCCACGTCGGGGAAGGGCACGCCGATCGCGCCGGGGCGGCGCGCCTTGGTCATCGGGTTCCCGACGATCACCGGTGACGTCTCGGTCAGGCCGTAGCCCTCGACGAGAAGGCCACCCGTGGCGGCCTCCCAGCGCTCCACGAGTGGAGCAGGCAACGGCATCGCGCCCGACAGGGAGTAGCGGATGCCCTTGATCGAGACCTTGCGGCGCTCGGCCTCGTCGACGATGCGCTGGTACAACGGTGGCACCGCAGGCACGAAGCTCGGCACCTCCCGCCCGAGGGCGTCCATGATCAGCCCGATCTCGGGCTTGGGGAGCAGCACCAGCTTGGCGGCCAGGGCGACGCCCAGGAGGACGCTGACCGTGACGCCGTACGCGTGGAACAGGGGCAGTGCCACGAGGAAGGACTCCTCGCCCTCCCGCAGGCCCGGCACCCAGGCACGCCCCTGGACGACGTTGGCGACGAGGTTGCGGTGCAGCAGCGGCACGCCCTTGGGCACGCCGGTCGTGCCGGAGGTGTAGAGCAGCAGCGCGACATCGTCCTTGTCGGGACGGGGATGCGACTCGTCCACTGGGGCTGCGGCGGCCAGCTCGGACCACTGCAACACCTGGGGGGCGGGGGAGGTCAGCTGCTCCCGGGCGGCGCGCGCCTTCGGGATCGGCAGGCGCAGGGCGAGGCGCTTGCTCCAGGGCAGCCGGGTGGTCATGTCGACGGCGACCACGTGCTCGAGGGCCGAGCCGGCCTTCAGGCCCTCGATGACGGGCACGACCTTGTCCCACACGATCGCGACCCGGGCTCCGTGGTCGACGAAGGGGTGGCGCAGCTCCGCTGCGGTGTAGAGGGGGTTGTGCTCGACCACCGCCGCACCCAGGCGCAGCACCGCGAAGAAGGCGATCAGGTTCTGCGGGCAGTTCGGCATGACCAGGGCGACGTTGTCGCCGGGACCCACGCCCAGGGCCTGCAGGCCGCCTGCCACACGGCGGATCTCCTCGTCGACCTCGGCGTAGGTGGAGACGCGGCCCAGGAAGTCCAGCGCCGGCCGCTCGGAGTGGTGTTGCGCTGTGCCCTCCCACAGATCGAGAACTGTTGTGTCACCGTAGTGCAGGTGCAGCGGCACGTCGGGACCGTAGGAATCTGCCCACAGCGGCGGCTCGGTCGACACGGCGTCCTCATGCTCCTCGCCGCGTGAAGGGGATCGCGGCTGCTTCGATCGTATCGGGCACGCTAGGTTCGTGACCGAGGGCAGGAGGCCGTCGATGATCGAGCAGGTCAGGTTGCCTGACGGCACCGAAGCGTTCGTCCTGCCCCTGCAGCGCACGGACAAGGCGACGCTGGCCGCCGAGTTCGAGACGCTGGCGCCGGAGTCGCGCCGCCGCAGGTTCCTCGCCCCGGTGCTGCACCTGAGCGACTCGATGCTGGAGCACCTCGTCGACGACGTCGACGGCATCAACCACGTCGCGCTGGTCCTCAGCGTGGAGACGAGCCCGGGCGTCTACGAGCCGGTGGCCCTGGCGCGAATGGTGCGCTACGCCGACGACCCCCGTTCCGCGGACCTCGCCGTCACCGTCAAGGACGCGTGGCAGGGCCGTGGTGTCGCCACCACCCTGCTCGACGTGCTCATGCGCGAGCGGCCCCCCGGCGTCGAACGGATCGTCACCGAGGTCTTCCACGACAACCAGGCCTCCCTCAGGATGCTCCTGCGCCTGGGCGACGCGACCGTGGAGGACCAGGGCTCGGGAGTGAGCGAGATCGTCGTCGACCTGCCGCCCCCCGAGACCTCGAGACCACCGGTCCGCGAGGCTGAGGCCCGTCCCGCCGCGATGGCTGGTGCGTTGGCTCCCGCTGACGTGACGAGCCCGACCGGACCGTTGCACCACCACACACGCCGGCACGCCCTGCACACGCGCGACCAGGTCTGCGACTGGTTCCGCTGAGCCCACCGTGTGGCAGCATCACCAGATGCTTCGACTCACCGATTTCATCATCGACTGCCCCGAGCCGATGGAGCTGGCGGAGTTCTACTCAGCGGTGACCGGTCGCCCGGTCAAGGAGGGCAGCGACGACAGCTGGGCCGGCATCCAGTGCGGCGAGGTCGAGCTGGCATTCATCCGGGTGGACGACTACCGGGCGCCGCAGTGGCCCGGCAGCGAGCACCCCAAGCAGTTCCACCTCGACTTCGAGGTCGACGACGTCGAGGCCGAGCAGGACCGCGTCCTGGCACTGGGCGCGACCCTGCTGCAGGACTCCATCAGCTCCGACGGCTACGGCTGGCGGGTGTACGCCGACCCCATCGGCCACCCGTTCTGCCTCTGCCGGAACAAGGGTGTCACCTGGACCGACGACGGACCGGTCTGGCCCACGCGCGGGTAGGGCGCCCGGCCGGGGGCCAGTTCACCCTGCGGCCGCCCACGCCTCCGCGAGCCAACCGCGGACCTCCTCGTCGACCCCGCGGGGCCCACGCAGCTCGAGGTGGTGCATCCACGCACCCGGTGATGGGTGCACGACCTCCTTGAAGCGCTCGGAGTGGATCTCGTGGGGCAGCGCGAGCGAGAGCACGAGCGGCACGTCGCTGGCGACGTACTGTCCCGGACGCCAGACGTAGGCGAAGCCGCGGCGTCGTCGGAATGCCACCTGGCTCTTCGCGGTCCGGACCGACGCCTCTCCGATCTCGTCGACAGCCTGCTTCACCTCGCGGTAGATGGCGAGGGAGTCGGGGAATCCCCTCAGGAGGTCCTCGGGACCGGCAGGCTCCTGCATCCTCGGAGCGTAGGGCCTGGCGGCTCACGAAGGCCGCTACACATCCTGTCGCCCGACGGCTGGCGGGTAGTGCCCGGTGGGCAACGGGTGCTCGTGGCCGAGTGCGGCGAGGACGCTCGGCAGCATCGCCTTTGCCGTACGCCGGTAGCCCGCGCCAGAGGGGTGGAACCGGTCGACGGCGAACATGTCGTCGGGCTGGGTGATGAAGAACGGCCCCACCACCTCGGCGAGGGAGACCGCGTGCCCGCCGAGCCCGGTGACCAGGTCGAGCTGCGCGGCGGCCAGCTGACGGGAGCTCCTGCTCGCGAGGGCGCGAAGCGGTTGGGGCAGCGCGGGGAGCGCGCCCAGGTCCGGGCAGGTCCCGACGACGACCTCCGTGCCTGCGGCCAGCAGCGGCTCGAGCACCTCGCGCAGGTGCTGCACCGAGTCGGCCGTCCGCACCCGGTGCGTGACGTCGTTCCCGCCGACGACGACGACCGCGACGTCGGCCCGGTAGCCCGCAGGGAGCGACGCCAGCTGGGCGCGCACCATCGAGGTCTCCGAGCCGACGTGCGCGGCGCTGCGCAGCCGCACCGTCCGTCGGGTCTTCTTCGCCAGCCGCTTGGCGAGCTGGGCGCCCAGCGTCTCGTCCGGTGTGGCGGCGCCGAGGCCGGCGGCAATCGAGTCACCCAGCAGCAGCAGGTCGACCGGGTCGCCGTACTTCCTCTTGTAGACCTCGGCGGCCAAAGGTGCCCGCTCGCCCAACGGCTTGCCGATCACACCACGCACGGCGTGTGCCTGGCGGTGCAGCAGTCCGCCGAGCACGGCGACGAGGGCGGCCGTGGTGCCGACGAGCGCTGCGGAAGCGAGGAGGACCCGGGCGGCCGACCGTCTCAGGCTGTCGCTCACGCCGCGAGCGCGGTCCGGTTCCCGGGGAGCACCGCCGGGTAGTGCACGTCGATGAGCTCGTCCACGACCGTGGCCCAGGTGCGGTTCCGTACGGCGGCCGGGCCGGCCGCTCCCAGGGTGCGGCGCAGCTCGTGGTCACCGACCAGCCGGGCGACCGTGTCACGCAGCGAGCCCGGGGCTGCTGGGTCGTAGAGGAGGCCGGTGCGCCCGTGGTCGACCAGGTCCAGCGGCCCGCCTGCGGCGGGCGCCACGACAGGGACGCCGCTGGCCTGTGCCTCCTGGATCGTCTGGCAGAACGTCTCTGCCTGACCGGTGTGGACGAAGACGTCGAGGCTCGCGAAGACCTGGGCCAGGTCCTGTCCTCGCAGCATCCCGGTGAACTTCGCGGCGGGCAGCTGGCGCTCGAGCGAGGCGCGCGAGGGCCCGTCTCCCACCACGACGAGGCGGATCCCGCCCAGCGAGGCCAGCTCGGGGAGCCGGGCGACCTGCTTCTCGGGTGCCAACCGGCCGACGTACCCGACGGCCAGTGACCCCGGTTCGTGCCGCGTCCACCTCGCGTTGAGCTCGGGCACGCGTCGCTGCGGCCCGAAGAGGCCGAGCGCGACCCCGCGCCTCCACAGGTGGAGGTCTGTCACGCCGAGCCCCGCCAGCTGGTCCCGCGAGGCCGTCGAGGGCACCAGGGTGCGGTCCGCCCTGCGGTGGATGCGCCCGACCCACCGACCGACAGCGGCCTCCGCACGGACGCCGTACTGGCGCGCGAAGCCACCGATGTCGGTCTGGTAGACGGCCACCGCAGGGACTCCGAGCCTGCGTGAGGCGCGGAGTCCCACCGCGCCGAGCGCGATGGGCGAGGCGAGGTGGACGACGTCCGGACGGAAGTCCGCCAGCGCGCGCTCCACCGCCCGGTCCGGCAGCCCGACCGGGAAGGTGCGGTAGCCGGGCATGGCGACCGAGCGCACACGGACCACCGGCACGGACCGGTAGACGGCCAGCCCCGGCGCGGGTGCCACCAGCAGCACCTCGTGCCCGCGTTCGAGAAGTCGGTCCACGACGTGGCGCACCGAGTTCGTGACGCCGTTGACCTGCGGGAAGAACGACTCGGTCACGATCGCAACGCGCATGCCTCCACGCTCGCGGCGCCTCGTGAACGCCGGGTGACCGGTGCGCGCGTGTTCGCTGAACCGACGCGGTCGATCAGGATCCGCCCACGGGAGGCCTCGTCACGGGAGGGGACACCACGGGCACGGACGAGCCGCACGTCACATCGAAGTCGGGACGAAGGTCCCTAGGTTGCCTCTGCGCCCTGCACGAGATTGGCCGTGACCCGTGAAAAATGCTGCAGGGAAGGCGCGCGCATGGATGTCCTCGACATCGCTCGGTGGCAGTTCGGCATCATCACCGTCTACCACTTCCTCTTCGTCCCGCTGACGATCGGCCTGTCGGCGGTCATCGCGGGGTTCGAGACGGCATGGGTGCGCACCCGCAAGGAGGAGTACCTCCGCCTGACGAAGTTCTTCGGCAAGCTCTTCCTGATCAACTTCGCCCTCGGCGTGGTCACCGGGATCGTGCAGGAGTTCCAGTTCGGCATGAACTGGTCCGACTACTCCCGCTTCGTCGGTGACATCTTCGGTGCACCACTGGCGGTCGAGGGACTGCTCGCGTTCTTCCTGGAGTCGACGTTCCTGGGCCTGTGGATCTTCGGCTGGGACAAGCTTCCTCGCGGGCTGCACGCCGCCTGCATGTGGATCGTGCACCTCGGCACTCTCGCGTCGTCGTACTTCATCCTGGCGGCCAACTCGTGGATGCAGAACCCCGTCGGCTACGTCTTCAACCCCGAGACCGGGCGCGCCGAGCTGGTGGACTTCTGGGCGGTGATGTTCAACAAGGTCCAGCTGATCACCTTCCCGCACGTCATCGCCGCCGCCTACATGACCGCCGGCGCCTTCGTGCTCGGTGTCTCGGCCTACCTCTACATGAAGGACAAGCACGCCGACGACCGCCCGCTCTACCACCGGGCCATCCGCGTGGGCGCCGTCGTGACCTTGCTGGCCGGCCTCGCGGTCGCGTTCACCGGAGACATCCAGGGCAAGATCATGACCGAGGTCCAACCCATGAAGATGGCGGCCGCGGAAGGGCTGTACGAGTCCAGCGACGGCTGTGCCCCCTTCTCGGTCCTCACCGTCGGCACCCCCGACGGCAAGGAGGAGAAGTTCTCCGTCACGGTTCCCTGCTTGCTCTCGTTCCTCGCCACCGGCTCCACCGACGGCGCGGTCCAGGGGATCGACGAGCTGAAGGAGGAGTACGCCGAGAAGTACGGCTCCGACACTGTCACCAAGGCCGCCCGCGAGGGCGACTACGTCCCGGTCATCCCGGTGACCTACTGGTCCTTCCGCTTCATGATGGGGCTGGGCTTCTTCACCGCGGCCGGCGCCGCCCTGATCCTGTGGCTGACCCGGAAGAAGCGCGTCCCGAGCGTCAAGTGGGTCGGCATCCTCGGCATCAGCCTGCCCCTGGCCGCGACCTTCGCTAGCTCGTGGGGATGGATCTTCACGGAGATGGGTCGCCAGCCGTGGGTGGTGTTCGGCCTGATGACGACCGAGTCCGGAGTCTCTCCCGGCGTCAGCACCTTCGAGGCTGCGACCTCGTTGATCGTGCTCACGCTGCTCTACGCAGTGCTGGCGGTCATCGAGGTCGGGCTGCTCGTGAAGTACGTCAAGCGCGGTGCCGAGCCGTTCGAGGAGCCGCCGGACGTGCCGATCGGCGGCGCCGACGACGACGCCCCGCTCACCTTCGCCTACTGACCTGCCCACTGACCTGATCCCACTGATCCGACCCGGGACACGAGGAAACCGCCATGGAGCTCACCACCGTCTGGTTCGCGCTGATCGCCGTCCTGTGGATCGGCTACTTCTGCCTCGAGGGGTTCGACTTCGGCGTCGGCATGCTCCTGCCGGTGCTCGCCAAGAACGACACCGAGCGCCGCGTCATGTACAACACCGTCGGGCCGGTCTGGGACGGCAACGAGGTGTGGGTCCTGGTTGCCGGCGGTGCGACGTTCGCCGCCTTCCCCGAGTGGTACGCCACCTTGTTCAGCGGGTTCTACCTGCCGCTGCTGGCGATCCTGGTCGCTCTGATCGTCCGCAACCTCGCCTTCGAGTACCGCCACAAGCACGACGACGACACCTGGCGCAGGCGGTGGGACCTCGCCCTCATCGTGGGATCCGCCCTGCCGGCCCTGCTCTGGGGCGTCGCCTTCGCCAACATCGTCGCGGGGGTGCCCATCGACGCCGACAAGGAGTTCACGGGCAACCTCTTCACGCTCCTCAACCCGCTGGGCCTGCTGGGCGGGCTCGTCACCCTGACGCTGTTCGCGACGCACGGGGCGATGTTCGTCGCGTTGAAGACCGACGGCGACATCAGGCACCGTGCCCGGGACCTGGCGGTCAAGCTGGGCCTGGTCGCGGCAGTGCTCGCCGTGCTTTTCCTCGTGTCGATCCAGCTCAAGACCGGGTCCGTGGCCTCGGCGGTCGCCTTCGTCCTCGCGGCAGTCGCCCTCCTCGCCGGCGTTGCTGCCGCGCGTGCCGGTCACGAGGGGTGGGCCTTCGTCGGCACATTCCTCACCATCGCGCTCGCCGTGGCGGGGCTGTTCCTCGCCCTGTTCCCGGACGTGATGCCCTCGACCACGGACGCGGCGTACTCGCTCACCACGACCAACGCCGCCGCCACCGCCTACACGCTGAAGGTGATGACGTGGGTGGCGGTGGTCTTCACCCCGATCGTGCTCGGCTACCAGGCCTGGACCTACTGGGTCTTCCGCAAGCGCCTCGCTGTGCACCACATCCCCGCGCCGGCCACGGTGACGAGCACCGACGGCCCTTGAGCGCCACCAGAGCCGGACGCTGGAGATGAGACCACTCGACAGGAGCGTGCTGGGCCACCTGCTGCCGGCCCGGAGGTCCTTGGCGTGCGTCGTCGGCGCCGGCATCGGGACCGGGCTCCTGACCGTGGCGCAGGCCTTCGCCCTGGGCGCCCTCGTCGTCGCTGCAGTGAGCGAGCCCGACGGGCCAGCCTGGCACCGGCCCGCTGCCTGGCTCGTGCTGCTCGTGACCCTGCGGGTCGTGACGGCGTACGCCGGCCAGCTCGCCGCCGCCCGAGCCGCCTCGGTGGTCTCCAGCACCCTCCGCGACCGGCTGCTCGCGTCCGCGCGCACGCGGCACGACGTCGGTTCGCGCAGGGGCCTGACCTTGCTGGCCACCCGCGGCGTGACGAGCGTCGAGCCCTACGTGACGCGCTACCTGCCCGCCCTCGTCCCGGCAGTCGTCCTGCCCGTGGCGACGCTCGCTGCGATCTGGTGGCTGGACTGGCTCTCCGGACTGATCGTGCTGCTCACGATCCCCCTGGTCCCCGTGTTCGCAGCGCTGGTGGGCATGACCACCCGGGACCGTGCCGATCGTCAGTGGCGGACCATGGGGGCGCTGTCCGGCCACTTCCTCGACGTCGTGCGCGGCCTGCCCACCCTGGTCGCCCACCGTCGCGCTCTCGCCCAGGTCGAGACCATCCGGAGCGTCACCGACCGCTACCGGCGCGCGACCGTGGACACGCTCAAGCTGGCCTTCGCCTCGGCGACGGTCCTCGAGCTCATCGCGACGTTGTCGGTCGCCCTCGTCGCGGTGTGCGTCGGCCTGCGGCTCGCGGCCGGCACGGTCGACTTCCGGGACGCCCTCACCGTGCTGCTCCTGGCTCCCGAGGCCTACTGGCCACTGCGCCGGGTCGGCGCGGAGTTCCACTCCGCCGCGGAGGGGGCAGCCGCCCTGGCCGAGGCCGACGGCCTGCTGGACGGAGCCCGCCCGGAGGACCGCGACGGCGCGCGGCCGGCGGTCCGGGAAGTGCGCCTCGAGACGCTCGAGGTCGGCTTCGGCGGCACGCCGCTGATGGCTCCGCTCACGCTCGAGCTCCCCGAGCGGGGCCTGCTGGCCGTCACCGGTCCGTCGGGGTGCGGCAAGTCGACCCTCCTGGCAACCCTGCGCGGGGAGCTCCCGCCGGTGGCGGGATCGGTGACCGTGGGCGGCGTGCTGCTCGACGAGGTCGACGCCGACTGGTGGCGCAGCCACGTGGCATGGGCCCCGCAGCGACCGTGGCTCTTGGCGGGCACGGTTGCGGACAACGTCCGGCTGGGACGCCCGGGGGCCAGCGACGAGGAGGTGTGGGCCGCCCTCGACGAGGTCGGGCTCGAGAGTGTCGTGCGCGGCCTGCCCGGGGGCCTGGCCGCCGAGCTGGGCGACGACGGCGCGGGGCTCTCTGCCGGGCAGCGAGCGCGCGTCTCGCTCGCCAGGATCGTGGTCGCGCGACGTCCGGTGGTTCTCCTCGACGAGCCGAGCGCACACCTCGACGACGAGACCGAGGAGGTCATCCTCGACACGATGGCCCGCCTGGCTCGCACGAGCCTCGTCGTGGTCGTCGCCCACCGCCCCGCGGTCGTGCGCGCCGCCGACCGGGAGATCGCACTGAGCCCGCTGCCCGCCCCGGAGGCGGCTCCCGTCGCGACGGCCGCCGAGGTCGTCGTACCGCCGCGGGCGCTGGCGCCGGACGACGACGTGGAGGACCGCCTGCGCTGGGGGATGCGCACCGCCACGGTGCTGGGGGCGCTGTCGACGGCATCGGGGGTCGCGCTGACCGCCACCGCCGGGTGGCTCATCACCAGGGCCTCCGAGCAGCCGCCGGTGCTCTACCTCATGGTCGCGATCGTCGGGGTGCGGCTCTTCGGCCTGGCGCGTCCGGTGCTGCGCCACGCCGAGCGCGTCATCAGCCACGACGTGGTCCTCAGGGAGCTGGCCGAGCGGCGTACCCGGGTCTTCGCCGACCTGGTGCCGCTCGTGCCCGGCCGCCTGGGACCGCGACGCGGTGACCTCCTCACCCAGGTGGTCGACGACGTCGACGCCGTGCTGGACGACCGGCTGCGCGTGCGCCAGCCGCTGGTCACCTCCGTCCTGGTCGGACTCGGAGCCGTCGCGCTGGCCGCCTCCCTCGACGCCGGCGCGGGGGTGGTCGTCCTGCTCGTGGTGCTGACCGGCCCCCTGGCCTTCGTGCAGGTGCGTCGGCGGGGTGCTCGCAGCGAGCCCGAGCTGCTCGACCGCCGCGCCGCTCTCGGCACCCGCGTCGAGGACGTCGTCGCGGGGCTGCGCGAGCTCGAGCAGTGGCAGGCCGCCGATCGCGAGCTCGAGGTGGTGCGCGCCGAGTCCGACGGCCTGGCGCGCGCGGCCCTCCGGTCGGCCAGCGCGGTCGCGGCGGGTCACGCGCTGACCGGCTTGGCCGCGGGCCTGGGCGTGGTCGGGATCGCCGCCGCCGTCACGCCCGGCAGCACCTCGCCGGCGACCCTGTCGCTGCTCCTGCTGCTGCCGCTGGCACTCGACGACGTGCTGTCGCCGCTGGGCGACGCCGGAGCCCTCTCGGTCCGCAGCCGCGCCGCCCGGGATCGCCTCGCGCGCCTCGCCCGACTGACACCTGCTGTCGCCGACCCGGCCGCGCCCAGCCCCCGCCCGGCGTCGTACGACGTCGTCCTCGACGCAGTCACGGTGGGTTGGGACGAGCGGCCGGCGCTGCAGGCCCAGGACCTGCGGGTGCGCCCCGGCGAGCACGTGGGGATCGTCGGCCCGTCCGGGTCGGGGAAGTCCACACTGGCCGCGACGCTGATGCGCTTCCTCGACCCGTCCGCGGGTGCCTACGTCCTGGGCGGGACGGACGCGCGAGACCTCCTCCTCGACGACACGCGCACGATCGTCGGCCTGGTCGACGACGACCCCTACGTCTTCGCCTCCTCGGTGGTCGAGAACGTCCGCCTTGCCCGCCCTGCCGCCACCGACGCCGAGGTGGCGCGGGCATTGGCCGGAGCAGGGCTCGCCCGCTGGGTCGGCTCGCTCCCTCGTGGCCTCCACACCCATGTCGGCGCCGGCTCCCGGGAGGTGTCCGGCGGGGAGCGCGCACGCATCGGGCTGGCCCGGTCGCTCCTGGCCGAGAGCACCGTCCTGGTGCTCGACGAGCCGACCGCGCACCTCGATGCGAGCACGGCGCGACACGTCACCGGCGACCTCCTGGCTGCTGCCGCCGGGGCCGGGCGGTCGATCGTGTGGATCACCCACGGCACCATCGGCCTCGACGAGATGGACAGGGTCGTCCGGCTGTCGGCACCGGGCGCGACGAGCAGCACGACGGCGGAGCGGGTCCCGACGCCGGCCTGAGCGTGGCGAGTCTCGCGGGGCGACTACACCTCGTGGCGGGGGTGCGCCCAGATGGGAGTCTTGCGCCCGTGACCTCGCCCAAGCCCCTTCCGTCGCGCTCGCGTCGCGGCGACCCGCGGCACCGGGGACGCAGCGAGGCCCTGCTGCTGCGGCTCGGCCGCAGCGCCGCCCGCCGCAAGGGGCGCTACATCGCGGCGTGGCTCGTGCTGGTCACGCTCTGCCTCGGCACCAGCCTGGGCCTGTTCGGCAACGAGTCCCTCTTCGACCGGTTGGAATCGGGCGACCTCGAGGCGCCCGGCCAGGCGCAGACAGGTCGGGAGCTGTTGCGGGCCTCCGACGAGCGGGGCCTCACGGTGATGCTCCGGGTCGACGGCGCCGACGTCCTGGACCCCGCACTCGCCGACGCGGTCGGAGAAGTCGTCGAGCGGGTCGAGGGTGTCGAGGGCGTGGGCCGCGTCGACGCCCCGATGACGACGGAGGGGTGGCCGAGCGAGCCGAGCGCCCTGACGTTCGTCGCCGACAACGACCCTGCGAGCGGATCGTTCCTGATCGTCGCCAACACCGGCGGTGAGGTGGGCGGGCCCGTCCAGGACGCGGCGGTGGAGGAGCTGGAGCGCGCCGGCGAGGAGCTGCTGGCGCCGTACGCCGACGAGCTCAGCATCGGCGGCACCGGCCTGCTCATCGACGACATCATCGAGCAGATCGAGCACGACCTCACCAGGGGTGAGGGCATCGCGCTGCCCCTGTCGATGCTGTTGATGGTGGTCGTCTTCGGCGGGTTCGTGGCCGCAGGGATGCCCGTGCTCGGTGCCATCGCCGCCATCGCGGGCGGTCTGGCCATCCTGCTCGGCTTCTCCCACGTCATGTCGCTCGACGCGTCAGTGGTCAACATCGTGACCGTGATGGGGCTGGCCCTGTCCATCGACTACGGCCTCCTGCTGGTGAGCAGGTTCCGTGAGGAGCTCGCCCGGGTGGCGCCCGGCGTGCCTTCGCGCGACCTGGGTCGACGGCAGGTGGAGGAGGCCGTCGCAGGAGCGGTGGCGACAGCCGGGCGCACCGTGCTCTTCTCGGGGCTCATCGTCGGCATCTCGCTGTCCGGGCTGATGCTCTTCGAGTCGTCGGTAATGCGGGCGATCGGTGCAGCGGGCGTCTCGGTCGTGGTGGTGGCGATGGTCGTCGCGCTCACCCTGGTGCCCGCACTGTGCTCGCAGGGAGCCAAGCGGCTGGGTCGACGCCGCGGAGCCGAGGCCGCACCCGACGACGGCGTCTTCAGCAAGCTGGCCGCCGCCGGCCAGCGGCGACCGGGACTCACCACGCTGGCCAGCGTGGCGGTGCTGCTGTTCCTCGCCGTGCCGGTCCTCGACCTGCGTCTCAACACCTCGGGCGTCGAGCTGCTCCCCGTGGGGGCCGAGCAACGGGAGTTCTTCGAGGCCCTCGACGAGGACTTCCCGGCGCTGGCCACCCCCACAGTGACCGCCGTCGCCCAGGCCACGCCCGACCAGGTCGCCGGGTGGGTGGGCGAGATCGAGGAGCTCGACGGCGTCGTCCGGGTGGACCCGCCGCGTGACCTCGGCCCCCTTCCGAGCGGGGTCGAGGCGCCGGGAAGCGAGCCTGACGGGTCGACCCTCGTGTCGATCGCCATCCACACCGAGGACGGAGCGATGGCCGACGCCGCTCGGGAGGTGTCCACCACCCTGATGGAGGCCGACGCGGGCTTTCCCACCTGGGTCACCGGGCAGGCGGCATCCCTGCAGGACTTCACGGCAGCGGCGGCGGACCGGGCCCCGTGGGCCGTGCTGTGGATCGGCGGAGCGACGTTCGTGCTGCTCTTCCTGCTCACCGGCAGCGTGGTGATCCCGGTGAAGGCGCTGGTGCTCAACGCCGTCTCGCTCGGGGCCAGCCTCGGTGTCCTGGTGTGGGTGTTCCAGTACGGCAACCTCGAGTCGGTGCTGCGCTTCGAGTCCGCGGGCGGCATCGAGTCGGTGATCCCGCTGCTGGTGCTCGCGTTCGGCTTCGGGCTGTCCATGGACTACGAGGTGTTCCTGCTGGCGCGCATCATCGACCTGCACGAGCAGGGCTACGACGACAACACCGCCGTCCGGCTCGGGCTGCAGCGCTCGGGCCGCATCATCACCTCGGCGGCGCTGATCATGGTGATCGTGTTCGCGGGGTTCGCGGCCGGCGAGATGCTGGTGATCAAGCAGACCGGCCTGGCGCTGTCGGTCGCCGTGCTGATCGACGCGACCCTGGTGCGGATGGTGCTCGTCCCGGCCACGATGACGATGCTCGGCCACTGGAACTGGTGGGCGCCGCGATGGATGAAGCGAATCCACGCGAGGTACGGCGTGAGCGAGCACGCCTCGCCACTGGCCGTCGCCGACGGCAGCTGAGCGCCCAGGTCTCGCCTGTGCGGGCCGGTCCTGGGGTCCTGTGGTGAGGGGCGAGCGCAGGAATGGAGGTGAGTCGGCCTTCATGTCGAATTGGTTGTCCAGATCCTGGCGGTGGCCGGGTTTTCGGGGGTCCGATGTCGGTGGTCTCCGGTTGTATTGAGACATGACCTCCTCCACCACCCTCGCCGCCCCGGTGCCCGGGCGTCCGGTGCTGGACGGGCTCAGCAGCACCCAGCTGATGGCTCACGCGGGCGAGGTCGAGCAGCTCTCCCGCCAGGTCGAGGTGGCTCGCCTCGAGGTCGCGCTGGAGTGGGCGATCACCCATCCAGTGGTCGAGGCGTCGTCCTCGGTGCTCGAGACACCTGACCAACCGGGCGGTGCCGGCACGCCGGAGGTGGCCGCGTTCGCGACCGACACTCTCGCCGTGGCGATGGGGATCGCGCCCCTCGTCTCCTCCCGGCTGGTCGCGGACGCGCTCGACCTGTCGTTCCGGCTGCCCCTGTTGTGGGATCTCACTCGTGCGCTGAGGATCCCCGCCGCCCGGGCCCGCAGGGTTGCCGGCGCCACCCGCGACCTGTCCGCGGAGGGTGCCCGCTGGGTCGACCGTCAGGTCGCTGCGGCGTCCGGGCGAGTGTCCTCGGCTCAGCTCGACCGGATCGTCGCCCACGCCACCGCCCAGTTCGACCCCGATGCCCTCAAGACCCGTCAGGACCGGGCACGCGAGACCTGGGGAGTCGACCTGCACCACCCGACACCGGGTGACTTCGCCGGCACCTCCACGCTGACCGCCCGCGGCGACTCAATCGACCTGGCCCGGTTCCACGACGTCGTCAACGCCGAGGCCGACACCCTCGCCGCGCTCGGCGACACCGACACCCTCGGCCAGCGACAGGCCAAGGCCCTCGGCGTGATCGCCGCCCAGCAGGCCGCACTCGACCTCACCGACCTGATTGCCGGTCAGCAGTGTGACGACGTGCAGTCCGACGACCGTGTAGCAGTCCGGGCGAGGGCACTCGCCCGCTCCCAGGTGAAGGTCAAGCTGTTCCTCCACGCCTCACTGCCCGACCTGCTGACCCGCGGACACGACGACCTGGTCGGCACCGCCGACACCCTCGGCCCCGTCACCCTCGCCAAGGTCAAGGAGTGGGTCGGGCACTCCCGCGTCACGATCGTGCCCGTCCTGCACGTCGCCGCCGACGACACCTGGACCGTCGACCGGCACGACCCGCCACCCCGGATGGCCGAGACGGTCCGGCTGCGCGACGAGACGTGCGTCTTCCCGCGCTGTGGCCGCCACGCCAGGGGCTGCGACCTCGACCACATCACCCCCTACGACACCGGACCACCAGACACCGGACCGCCCACCGAGTCAGGCGGCACGACCGCCGCCAACCTCGCTCCACTGTGCCGACGCCACCACCGGGCCAAGACCTCCGGCGCCTGGACCTACCAACGCCTCGCACCCGGCACCTACTTGTGGACCGGCCCCGCCGACATCGCCACCCTCGTTACCCCCGACGACGTCATCGACCTCTGACCGCGTGGGTCCCCGCTGCGCGACTGGGCCTCTCGTCACCGTGCGGGAACGTCGTGTCCAAGCGATCTGACCGGATGCATGGGGAACTGCTCGTCCTTCATCGGAGCCAGATGAGTCACTCGCTCATCAGGTTCGAAAGTGGCGACGGGAGTACGCTCACCGCATGAGCCGGTTGGGTGGTGCTGCCGTGAGAGATTCCCGGCAGGCACTGTCCGTCATCGTTGGCGGGACCGGTGTGTTGGTGCTCCTCTCCCTGCTGACAACGTCGACGAGCGCAAGCGCACCGTCATCCGTAGCGCTGGCTGCCGTCGCAGTGACGATCGCTGCCCTTGCCCTGCCGAACCGGCTGCCGATGACACCGGTGAGTAGTCCACTTCGTTTGCTCCCCGACAGTTCGGATGAGGTGCCGGCGCTCCGGGCCGGGCACGTGACCGACTCACCCCGCCACCCTCTGCGCCCGCGCGCTCCTGGACTGGTCTGACCGTCGCGCTTGTTCGCGACCCGCGCTCAGACCACTCTCACCAACCCAGGAGTTCCGCATGTCGCTTCTCGATCCGTTCTCGCACGCGCTCGCCGCCGTTGTCGCCGCAGCCCAGGTCGGCTTGACCTCTCTCGGCGCCGACCCCACCGCCGGTATCACCTGGCTGCTCGCAATCGCCGCCGTCGTTGCCGCGGTCCGCGTCCTACTTCTCCCGCTCGTCATCCACGCCGTCCGCCTCGCGCACAGCTCCGCAGCGGCCCGTCCACAGCTGCAAGACTGACCAAGCGGTACCAGAACCGCAAGGACCCCGAGAGCGTGCGCCAGTTCATGGAGGAGCGGCGTCGCATCAGCGCTGAACATGGGGTGTCACGACTCGGCTGTCTGCCCACGCTCATCCAGTTGCCGATCTGGTTGTCGCTCTACCACCTGCTCGCGGACGTCGCTGGGGGCGCGTCCATAGGGGCGATGACTCCCGAGCTCGTCGCCTCACTGGGCGCGGCCACCCTTCTCGGCGTCCCTCTGGCCGAGCGCGGATATCTGGGTGGCGGAGCCACGCACCTCGCTGTGGTGGCTGGCATGGCGGCGACCGCGGCCGCACTCTCGTACGTCACGCAGAAGTACCTCGTCGCACCCAACACCTCGATCGAGGGGCTGCCGGAAGCCATGGCACGCGTCCAGCACCTCATGCCCGCACTCTCGGCGCTCGGACTGATCGTGGCGGGCGGCGTCGTACCCCTCGCTCTGCTTACCTACTGGGTCTGCAACTCCGCGTGGACGATGGGACAGTCAGCGGTCATCTCGCACTGGTTCCCCACGCCCGGCACCCCAGCGGCCAATCGAAACCACTGAAGCGATCGACACCGTCCTTGGTGGTGCGTTCGGCGCGGTAACCGGGGTCGCAGGAAACACCCAGTCAGAGCGTGAAGTGCCCCTCGGCCAGGCTGCGCAGCACACAGAACTCGTTGCCCTCGGGGTCGGCCAGGACCTGCCACGTCTCCTCGCCGGTCTGACCGACGTCGGCCCGGCTCGCGCCGAGGGCCAGCAGCCGGGCGACCTCCTCGTCCTGCGAGCGGTCAATGGGGGAGAGGTCGAGGTGCATCCTGTTCTTGACCGCCTTGTCCTCCTCGACCGACGCCAGGAACATCGTGGGCGGCACGGGTCCCGACCGCACGGCGTCGAGCAGCTCCTGGTCCTCGCGGCGCTCCGGGCCGAGCTCGACCAGTCCCGGCTCCCGGTGCAGGACGACCCAATCGAGGGCAGCGGTCCAGAAGTCGGCCAGGAGGTCGACGTCGTGGCAGTCCAGGGAGATCTCGGTCAGTCGTGAGGCCATGACCCGATCCAAGCCCACAACGTCATACGAATCGAGGGCCAGGGGCTCTCATTCGTATGACGTCCCGGGCCGGGTCAGGCCTCGGCGGCGTTCTTGATCGCCTCGAGCGTCCCGGCCATCCCGGCCAGCAGCGTCTCGGTGTAGACGTCCTGGCCGCCCATGAAACCGTCGGTGAGCTGGTGGGACAGCTCGGAGATCCCCTCGGGCGTCTCGCGGCGCTGCGTCAGCCTGGTCCCGGGACCGACCGGCTCGAGGGTGAAGGACCAGATGGCCCAGTTCTCCTCGATGCGGAAGGCGAGCACCTGCTCGGGCTCGAAGGCCACGACCTTGCCGTGGGTGGTCCACTCCAGCTCGCCGAGCACGTTGCGGTTGGTGAACTCGGTGCCTAGGGCGACCTCGTCGAAGCCGGCGCGCAGCCGCACCGAGGCGACTCCGTCGCTCCACTCGGGCATCCGGGTCACGTCGGAGACCAGCTCCCAGACCTTCGAGGGGGCGGCGGCGATCTCGACGGACTGCTCGAGCAGCGGGCGTACGGCGTTGAGGGGAGCGGCGTTGTCTTCCACGTCGCGCACCCTAGCGACACCTGCGCGGACCTACCGAACAGTCCGGGGGTCGATCGGCGGCACGGGCCCCCCGACTGTTCGGTAACCCGAAATGGCAGGCGTCACGCGTGCCGCCGCGCACGTCGTACGAAGAGCCGCGGCAGCACCAGCAGCGCCCCGAGCACGAGGGTGGCGACCACGACGAACGGCGCTGCGGTGCCCTGGTCGCTCGCGAGGCGCAGCAGCATGCCCCCGACCAGGGTGACCAGCCAGACGAGGGCTCCGGCACGTGGCGTGTCGACGGGGCGGCGGGCCACCAGCAGCGTCACCCAGCCGAGGAGCGTCCCGAGCAGGAACGGCCACGCCGTCTGCCACCAGCCGCCCAGGGAGAGCGAGTCGTAGTGGCTGAGCCGGCCGAGGACGGCGAAGAGCCCGACCAGGACGAGGTCGAGGAGGAGCCATGCGGGCCGTGCCATGGCAGCGAGCCTAGGCAGCCAGCTCGTCGTCGACCCACACCGGCCGGGCGGCGTACACCCCGGCCCAGGTGAACGGGATCGCCGTGAGCGCGAGCAGGGCCAGGATCAGCCGCCACCCGTCGGTGGCCTGGTGGATCAGGCCGACCACGACCGGGCCGACGGCGGCGAGGGCGTAGCCGACCGGTTGCACGAACCCGGACAGCCGGGCGGTCACCGACGCCTCTCGGGTGCGTGCGGTGAGGAGCGCGATCGAGGTCGGGAACGCCCACCCAGCGACCCCGAGGAGCAGCGCCCACAGCCACGGCATCGTCGCGGGCGCCACCAGCAGGCCGACGTAGCCGGCGAGCAGCAGTGCCCCGAACCCCAGCATCCACGCGGTGATCGCCTCCGAACGAGCGATCACCGTCGGCATCAGCAGGGCGCCCACGATCCCGGTGGCCGCGAGCACCGACAGGAGGAGACCGGCCGCGGACGGCGAGATCCCTGCGTCCCGGTAGATCTGCGGCAGCCAGCCGAACTGCACGTAGGCGTGCATGGACTGCACGCCGAAGAGCGCCGCCATGGCGACCGCGGTGGGGGAGGTGGTCATCCGGGCGCCGGGGACGGATGGCGTACGACGACCGCTCGGCGCGAGCGATCGCTCCCGGGACGCGAGCCACAGCCAGACCGGGAGGGCCGAGCAGGCCACCAGCCCCCACATGCCGAGCGACCATCGCCACCCCGCTCCGGTCGCCGCGACCGGTGCGGTGAAGGCGGAGCCGAGGGCGCCGCCGACGATGAGGCCGGTGCCGTAGAGGGTGGGCAGGAGCACGGTGTCCCTGGACGCGTGTGCCTTGATCCAGGCGGGCACCAGGACGTTCCCCAGCGCCATGCCCGCCAGTGCGACGACGCTCAGTGCCAGGAAGAGCCACGTCGAGCTCGTCACGGCACGGAGGCTGAGGCCGGCCACGGCCAGCACCAGGCCGAGCGCGATGCCGCCGGTGATGCCGGTCCGCTTCGCCAGGCCCACCGCCGAGAGCCCGACGACGCCGAAGGCGAGACCGGGCAGGCCGGTCAGGACGCCGGCCACGCCGGCGGTGGTGTCGAGCCCGGTGCGGATCTCCTCGAGCACCGTGCCGACGGAGGAGGCGCCGGGTCTCAGGTTGACCGAGACCAGGGCGACCGCGGCGATCGCGACGGCCCCACTGATCCTGCGCACCGACGAACCCTACGCGCGCAGGTAGGGTCACCGCCGTGTCCGGGTGGGGAAGAGCGATCGTGGTGGCGCTGGTGGCGACGCTGCTCGCCCTGCCGACACCCGCGCCGGCGCGGACGACGGACGACGTCCCGCACCCCGTCCTCAACGCCGACTTCCCCGACCCCTCGGTGGTCGCGACCGGCCACGGGCTCGTGGGCTACTCGACCGGCGACCGCGTGCCCCACGCGTGGTCGCCGGGCATGCGCTCCTGGACCCGCGGCGGAGCCGTGCTCACGCGACGTCCCGGCTGGGCGGTCGAGGGTGGCATCTGGGCGGTGGACGTCGCCCGCGCGGGCCGGCAGTGGCTCCTCTACTACGCAGTCCCGGTGGCAGGCATCGTCAAGCACGGACGCTGCATCGGGGTGGCGCGCAGCAGCTCGGCGCGAGGGCCGTTCCGCCCGGTCGGCAGGCGCCCCCTCGTCTGCCCCTCCTACGCCGACGCGCCGACGGCGCTCGACCCGTTGCTGCCTCGCGACCGCACCCTGCCCCGAGCCGGGGTCATCGACCCGAGCCTGTTCGTCGACGACGACGGATCGCGCTACCTGCTCTACAAGACAGACCGCATCCCGAGCTCCATCCGGGTGCTCCCCCTCTCGCAGGGCGGCACGCGGGCGGCCGGTCCGAGCCAGGAGATCATGCGCTCGGACGGCGTGATCGAGAACCCGGTCGTGGCGAGGCGGCCGGAGGGCTACGTGCTGCTGCTGTCCGAGGGCGACTGGACCAGGTGCAGCTACCGCACGGTCTGGTTCCGGTCCGGCAGCCTGCTCGACTGGAGCGTCCGCGTGGGCGGGGTGCTGCTGGACCGTCGTACGACCGGCCTGTGCGGTGCCGGGGGCGCCGACCTGGTGACCGGGGCAGACGGGGCGACCCAGGTCTTCCTGCACGGCTGGACCTGCTACGGCACCGACCGCCCCTGCCGCGGCGCGGCCAAGTGGGACCACCGGCGACGCGCCCGGGGGATGCGGGCGCTGTACGCCGCCCGGCTGGGCTGGCTGAGCGGCGTCCCGGTGGTCCAGAAGTGGTACCTACCGTAGGTACGTGAAAATCTATAGTCTGGCGCGATGAAGCTCGCGACCCGCGTCGGTGAAGAGTTCCGGTCGACCGTCAACTGGACGGTGGGCCACGGCCTGCCCGTCAAGCTCCTGGGCCGCGCGGCTGCGCACGGCGACCTCCAGGCCCAGATGATCCTCTCCGGCCGACAGGGCACCGACGTCCTCGACATCATCGAGCAGCTGCGCGCCTCCGGCCCGCTCTACCACTCCAGGATCGGCTACGTCGCGACCAGCCACGCCGCCGTGAAGGAGGTGCTCGTCAGCGAGGCGTTCCGCACCGGCTTCCCCACCAACGAAGGGCCCCTCGGTGGCATCGCGCGGTGGTCGGGGCCGCGTCACCTGCACCCGGTCGAGCCCCCCTCGCTGCTCGTCGTCGACCCCCCGGAGCACACCCGCTACCGCAAGCTCGTCACCAAGGTCTTCACCCGTCGCGCCGTCGAGAAGCTGCGTGAGCGCACCGAGATCGTCGCCTCCGACCTGCTCGACGCCATGGCTGCGCGGAGCGACTCGCCGGTCGATCTCGTCGAGGCCTACTGCAGCCGCCTCCCCGTCACGATCATCGCCGAGATCCTCGGCGTCCCCGAGAGCGAGCGCGGACGCGTCCTCGACTTCGGTGGCGCCGCCGCGCCCAGCCTCGACATGGGGCTGGGACTGCGCCAGTACCGCGAGGTCAACGCGGCCCTGAAGTCCTTCGACGCCTGGCTCGGCGACCACCTCGACGAGCTGCGCCGCAACCCGGGGGACAACCTCCTCAGCGAGCTGGTCCTGGCCAGCGACGAAGGCCAGGTCCTCAACAAGGAGGAGCTGCGCGCCACGGCCGGGCTCGTCCTGGCCGCCGGCTTCGAGACGACCGTCAACCTCCTCAGCAACGGCATCGCGCTCCTCCACGACCACCCCGACCAGCGAGCGCTCCTCGACGAGGACCCCAGCAGGTGGGCCACGGCCGTCGAGGAGGTCCTGCGGGTCGACCCGCCCGTCCTCCTGACGGGGCGCACCAGCCGCGAGGACACCACCATCGCCGGTGAGTCGATCGCGGCCGGGACGATGGTCACGACGGTGCTGGCTGGTGCCAACCGCGACCCCGAGGTCTTCACCGACCCGACGCGCTTCGACGTCACCCGCGCCAACGCGCGCGAGCACCTCTCCTTCTCCGCCGGGCGCCACCACTGCCTCGGCGCCGCGCTTGCGCGGATGGAGGGCGAGGTCGGCCTGCGCATGCTGTGGGAGCGGTTCCCCGACCTCCAGCTCCTGCCGGGCTCCAAGCGCCGCTCGACCCGCATCCTGCGTGGGTTCGAGGTGCAGCCCGCCCTCCTGAAGGCCTGAACCCCACCCCGACCTAGGCTCTGCACATGGGTTTCGAGTGGGACGACCACATCGCTCTGAGCCGTCGTGACGAGGGCAGCTTCGACGCCGACCTCGAGCAGGGGTGGACCGTCGGGGGCGGCGTCAACGGCGGCTACCTCCTGTCGGTGATCGGCAACGCCATCAGCCAGACGCTGCCGGGCAAGCCCGACCCGGTCTCGGTCAGCGCCCACTACCTGTCGGCGACGACGCCAGGGCCCGCCACGGTGTCCACGCGGGTGCTGCGCGAGGGAGGCCGGTTCGCGACGGTGGCTGCAGACCTCGCCCAAGGAGCAGGCACGCGCATCACCGCGCTGGCGACGTACGCCGACCTGTCGGCGCTGCCGGACGAGGTGTCCACCACGGCCGTTGAGCCAGACATCGCGCCGCGCGACCAGTGCGTCTCCAACGAGTTCGCACCGGCCGAGCTGCGCAAGGTCGCGCCGCTCATGGACCGCTTCGACCTCCTCTTCGACCCCACGTGCATCGGGTGGGCGGTCGGCGAACCCAGCCGACGTGGACTGCTCCAGGGATGGTTCCGCCTCAAGGACGGCCGCGACCCCGACCCGATCGAGCTGCTCATGGTCTGCGACGCGCTGCCGCCGGTGAGCATGGACTTCGGGGTGATGGGCTGGGCGCCGACCCTCGAGCTGACGGTGCACGTGCGCGCGGTGCCGGCCCCCGGCTGGGTGAAGGTCTCCCACCGCACGCGCAACATCGCCGGCGGCATGTTCGAGGAGGACTGCGAGGTCTGGGACTCCGCCGGGCGGCTCGTGGCGCAGAGCCGCCAGCTCGCCATGTGGCCCCGCGCCTGACCCCGTCGCGCCTGAGACCTCAGTCGAACCACGCGCGGTCCATCGCCACGATCCAGCGGCGACGAGGGTGCTCGGTCAGCGACCAGAGCCGGTCGGTGGACGGCCAGTAGGTGAGGTCCTCCGGGCCCATCGGCAGTGCCCAGCGTCGTACTCGCATGGACCCGGGCTGTCCCGAGCAGACCGTCCCCGGCATCCAGCGGCCGTGCGAGACGGTCACGTGGTGGCGCCCGCGCGCGACCGCCACGCCCTGCATCTGTCGTACGCCACCCTCGTCGAGGGCGAGCGGCCGGGAGAAGCCGTCGTCCCCGTGGTGGAGCTGCCACGTCGCGGGGTCGAGCTCGTAGCGCGCCAGTCGGGTGGTCGCCGTCGCGCCGAAGGCGTACTCACCGGCGACGAGTGCAGGCGGGTCGGTGCTGCGGTCCAGGGACATGAACGAGTAGCGCAGCTT
Organism: Nocardioides seonyuensis; assembly: GCF_004683965.1. NCBI lineage: Bacteria > Bacillati > Actinomycetota > Actinomycetes > Propionibacteriales > Nocardioidaceae > Nocardioides > Nocardioides seonyuensis. The sequence goes on along the minus strand of NZ_CP038436.1, from coordinate 538,782 downwards.
CTGGTGCCCCTCGTCGGCGTAGGCCTGGTAGGTGAACCGCACGGGCAGGACGTAGTGGTGGCCGAAGGACGCGACCCGGTTGCCGTCGATGCCGATCTCGTCGGGCCGCTTGTCGTCGCCCGGGACCCGCATGATGTCGTCGACCTTGGCGGTGACGAAGCCGCGGGACGTGGCCGCGATGTGGAGCCACGGACCCGCCCACACGATGCCGCCGGCGTGGATGCTCATCGGCTTGAGGCGCAGCGTGCCTGTCTTGTCGAAGACCGGGACCACGAGCAGGACGTGGCGGTAGCGCAGCGTCTCCAGGTCGAGGAAGCTCACCCGCGAGCCGCGCTTCACGCCGTCCCTGCCGGTGGAGTACCACGTCGTGACGAGCACCCGGCGCCCGCCGACGACCTCGCTGTCGGAGGCGTCCGCGCTGGTGGAGATGCCCTGCGGGTACCACAGCTCGTCGCGCTGGTCGTAGGAGTCCCAGGTGTACGCCTCGCGCACCGCGCGCCCCAGCAGGCGCGGGACGACCCGGGCCCGACGAGCCGGGTACTTCAGGTCGCCTAGCAGCCCCTCGAGCCCCACGGTGTTGCCGAGCACCGCGGCCAGCGCCTCGATCTCGCGCACGTTCTCGTCGGTGCGCTGCAGGTGGACGCCCTCGACGTACGACATGCCTGCCACCCTAGGCACCCCTCCCCACCTTCACCCCCCTCGGCGACCTTCACCCCCCTCGCTCCCGATACTCCGTATCAAGACGCTCGTCGGACCGGGCGCGTCACGAGCCGTTTGATGGGGAGTACGCCGGCGCAGGAGGAGCGACAGCGGCAAAGCGCGCCGACTTCCGTCCACAGCGGGGTGCGGAGGCCGATGTCCACAGGCCACGGACGAGTACGACGCCGATGGGCGGTCGTAGGCGCTGGTCTCACGCCATGGACGAGCACAGATGGGCCTCATGGCAACCACGACCCCACGGACTCATCGCGCCGGTCGGCCTGGACCCGGCCGGGCGCCTCGGGCCCACCCGGAACCAGGCTCGTGGGCCGCGCTGGCGACAGACGTCGAGCGGGAGGTACGTCCCGGCGACCGCCGATGCCACAGCGGTCCACCAGCGCATCCTCGAGCAAGGAACGCGCATCCGGGACTGGGGAGCGGTGACGGGGTGGGCGGGGCTGCGATGGCGAGGTGCGCGGTTCTTCGAGGGAAGCACGTTCCCGGACGGGGAGGAGCTGCCCGTGCCGCTCGTGATCGGGTCTGCCTGCTTGCGTCCGGACGCAAGGGTGAGCATCAGCTCCGAGCAGCTGGCGCCCCGGGAACGAGAGCTGGTCGACGGCATCTGGGTCGCGACCGCCGAACGAGCGCTGTTCGACGAGGTACGACGGCATGGTCAGCACCGCCAGGCCGTGGTCGACATCGAGATGGCTGTCGCGGCCGGACTCCTCACGATGGTGCAGTTCCGGGACTACATCGCTGGTCGCCAGGCCTGGACAGGCGTCGGTCTGGCGCGCGAGGCGGCAGCCGTGGCCGGCCTCGGGTGTCGTACGCCGCAGGAGGTGCGGATGGCCCTGGTCTGGATCCTCGATGCCGGCCTCCCGCGTCCGATGTGCAATGCGCCGGTCTTCGACCTCGAGGGGCACCTGCTCGCCATCGTGGACCTGCTCGACGTGGAGGCGGAATGCGTCGGCGAGTACCAGGGTGCCGACCACAAGGACGGCGCTCACCACAGGCGCGACGTGGCGCGCGAACAGCGGCTCAGGGATGCCGGCCTCGAATGCTTCGAGGTCGTCGGCGGTGATCTCGCGGATCGGGACCTGGTCGTCGAGCGCATGCTCGCTGCGCGGCAGCGATCGGCCTTCCGGCCTCTCGCCGAGCGGCGGTGGACGCTCGAGCAGCCGAGCTGGTGGGCTGCCTGGGCTGCCGAGCGCGGACTCTGACACCACGCCCCCCCGATAGTCCATATCGAAAAGCTCGTCCGGGCGAGCCCTCCACGAGCCGTTTGATACGGAGTATCGGGAGAGGGGGCGGGGGAGAGGGGGCGGGGCGTCGGGGGTGGGCGGGGCGAGGGTGGGGCGGTGGACAATGGCCCCATGCGCGCGATCTTCTTCGACGAGGACGACGCCCTTGAAGTGGTGGCGCAGCTGCGTGCCCGCGGCTTCGGGGCCACCGTGATCCGTGAGCGCCTCTCGGGCGAGGACGACGACGAGGACCACCCGTGGGCCGTCGTGAGCGACGCGCCCGCCTTCATGCTCGAGCTGGTGGTCGACGAGCACGACGGCTGGCTCGACGAGGATGCCGAGCCTCGCCAGCCGTCGGCTCCGCTGGACCTCCCGGCCGGTCCCCGGCAGGTGAAGCGGCCCGAGACGCTCGGCGACTAGCCTTGCGCCCATGTCAGACCGCCGCCTGCTTCTCGTGCACGCCCACCCCGACGACGAGTCGATCAACAACGGCGCGACCATGGCGCGCTACGTCGACGAGGGCGCGAGCGTCACGCTGGTGACGTGCACCGCCGGGGAGATGGGCGAGGTGCTCGTGCCCGACCTGGCCCACCTGGCGTTCGAGGACAAGGGTGGCCTGGGGGAGCACCGTCGCGAGGAGCTGACCCGGGCGATGCGGGTCCTCGGTGTCACCGACCACCGTTTCCTGGGCGGCTTCGGCCGCTTCCACGATTCGGGGATGGCCTGGCACGAGGAGGGCCACGCCGTCGCTGCGGAGGAGATCCCCGACAACGCCTTCTGGAACGCCGACCTCACCGAGGCTGCCGACGAGCTGGTCAAGGTCATCCGCGAGGTCCGGCCGCAGGTCCTCGTCACCTACGACGAGTTCGGCGGCTACGGCCACCCCGACCACATCCAGGCGCACCGTGTCGCGATGTACGGCGCCCTCCTCGCCGCCGTGCCCTCCTACAAGCGTGACCTGGGCGAGCCCCACGACATCGCGAAGATCTACTGGACGGCGATGAGCGAGAGCCGGATGCGCGCCAGCCTCCGGGCCCTGCGCGAGGCCGGCGACACCGAGACGTTCGCCGGGATGGAGCCCGACGGAAAGCTGCCCCACTTCGTCACGCCCGACGAGCTCATCAGCGCCCGGGTCGACGGCAGAGACACGGTGCAGCGCAAGATGGACGCGCTGGCCGAGCACCGCACCCAGGTGCAGACCGACGGGCCGTTCTTCGCCGGCGCCGAGAGCGGCCACGCGTGGTGGGCCGAGGAGTTCTACCGCCTGGTCAGGGGCACGCCCGGGCCGGTCGACGACGAGGGGTTCGAGAGCGACCTGTTCGCCGGCCTGTGAGCATCCGGGTCGCTGCGTTCCTCGGCGCAGCCGTGGTTGGCTTCGGTTCGGGGGTCGCCGTGGTCGTCCTGCACCAGTCCTGGGTGTGGCTCGTCCTTGCCCTGGTCGCGGCCGTCGCAGCCATGGCCGCGCTCGGCCCCGGCTCAGCCCGGGTGGGCTTCGCGCTCGCCTGGGCGCTCGTCGTCCTCCGCGGGGCGCTCACGCGGCCGGAGGGTGACTACCTGGTGCCTGCCAACACCCGCGGATGGACGCTGCTGGCCGCCTCGCTCGCGCTCGTGCTGGCGGCGTTCGCCACGGCGCGACAGGGCGGCGGGGCGGACGGTGTCCAGGGGGAGCAACCCACCCCCACCTAGACTCGCGAGCGTGCCGAAGGACCCCTCCCGCCCCCGCCCGAGCGTCGACACGACCCCCGAGAAGGCCGGCGGGCGAGTCGTCGGCTGGCTGCTGCTGCTCCTGCTCGTCGTCTTCGGCGGCGCCTACGTGGCCGCCCACTACGCCGCCGGCGACAAGGTCCCGCGCGGCACGACCGTCTCCGGGGTGAAGATCGGCGGTCACCCCCAGGCCAGGGCCGCCCGGGCGCTGCAGGCCGGGCTCGCCGACCGCGTCAGCCGTCCCATCGAGACCACCGTCGACGGCAAGGCCACGACGGTCGATCCCGCGACGGCCGGCCTGTCGGTCGACTACGACGCCTCCGTGGCGGAGGCCGGTGGCGAGCGCAGCTGGGATCCGGTGCGCCTGTGGAACTACTTCACCGGCGGCGAGGAGCTGCAGGCGGAGGTCGAGGTCGACGAGGCCGCGTTCAACGCGCAGGTGGACGCGCTCGAGAAGCAGTACGGCACTCCCGCCCGCGACGGCGCCATCGGTTTCCAGGGCGCGCGGATCGTCCGGACCGAGGCGGTCGAGGGGCGTGCGCTCGACCCCGCCGACACCCTCGACGAGCTGCGGGACTCCTTCGTCGCCGAGGAGCCCGAGCCGGCCGAGCTCGAGCTCGTCAGCGAGGTGCCCGAGATCGATGCCGGTGACGTGCAGGAGGCCCTCGACGCGTTCGCGAGCCCGGCCATCGCCGCGCCCGTGGAGCTGCGCTTCAACAAGTCGAGCGTCAAGATCCCGCCGGCCGACTACACCTCGGCGCTCGCCCTGGAGCCGGTCGACGGCGAGCTCGTCCCCCAGCTGGACGCCAAGGCCCTGTCCGACGTCGTGGCGAGCAAGGTCACCAGCGGCGCCCCCGTCGATGCCACCGTGGCACTGGTCGACGGCAAGCCTCAGGTCGTCCCGGCCAAGCCGGGTGTCACCTTCGACCCGGCGCAGCTCGAGGCCGGCTTCCTCGAGGTGGTGGCCAGGCCGCAGGGCCAGCGCACCCTCGAGCTCGACGCCCGGGTCGCCAAGCCCGAGTTCACGACCAAGGACGCCAAAGACCTCAGGATCACCGAGCAGGTCTCGTCCTTCACGACCTACTACCCCCACGCCGACTACCGCAACGTCAACCTCGGGCGCGCGGCCGAGCTGATCGACGGCACCGTGCTCAAGCCGGGCGAGACCTTCTCGCTCAACGACACCGTCGGGGAGCGCACCGTCGCCAACGGCTTCACCAAGGGCTACATCATCAGCGACGGGATCCTCGTCCAGGACCTCGGCGGAGGTGTCTCGCAGATGGCGACCACCACCTTCAACGCGATGTTCTTCGCCGGCCTCGAGGACGTGGAGCACAAGCCCCACTCGTTCTACATCGACCGCTACCCGATCGGCCGCGAGGCCACGGTCGCCTGGGGGGCGGTCGACCTGAGGTTCAAGAACGACACCCCCTACGGCGTGCTGATCGACGCCAGCGTCACCCCCTCGACACCGTCGTCCTCCGGGGTGGTGACCGTGACGATGTACTCCACGAAGTGGTGGAACATCACCACCACGACCGGCAAGCGGCACAACTTCACCGAGGCCGAGGTGCGCCGGATCGACGGCCTGAAGTGCCACGCCAACGAGGGCTACGGCGGCTTCGACATCGACGTCAAGCGCTACTTCGAGCCGGTCGGCGAGAACACCGAGAACCGCGCTCCCGAGACCTTCAGCACCACCTACACGCCGTCCGACACCGTCATCTGCACCAACCCGAACGCCGTCGACGAGTAGGCGCCGAGGCCCTGACCGGTCAGCGGGGCACGAGGTAGCGGTTGGTGTGGTGGGTGACGAAGCCGTGACGCTCGTAGAGCGCGATGGCCGCCTCGTTGTCGGTCTCGACGTGCAGCAGCGCCGTGGTCGCGCCCAGGGACGCGCCCCAGTCGAGCAGCTCCGAGAGGACGGCGGTCGCCAGGCCGCGACGACGACGACCCGCGTCCACCACGACGGACTCGACCAGCAACCAGTCGCCGGAGAGCACGCCGCGACCGGTGGCGGCGCCGGCGTCGACGGACACGCTGAGGCTGCCGGACGCCTCGTCGGCCTCGGCCCGGACCTCCGGAGCCACGGCGCGCACCGACCGCAGGGCACGCGCGACCGACGCCAGCTGGGCGTGCGCGTCGCCGTCGCCCATCGGCTCGAAGCCCAGCGTCGCGAGCGTCCTCTCCACCTGCGACCCGCGCTCGACCTGGACGATCGGCGTCTGGTCGATCGCGTCGTAGAAGCGTCGTACGCCCCACGCGGCGTCGGCCCAGCCGATGCCGGGGTCGTGCATGGCGAGCGCGGAGTTGCCGCGGCGCCGGAGCCGGCCGCCGTGCGGGGGAGAGGCACGCAGCAGCCAGCGCCCGAGCGGCTCGGTGGTGATCGACCCCCACAGGGCCGCGACGTGCTGCTCGACCTCCTGCGCGGAGACCCGGGCGCGCACCGACGCGCGCGGTGGCACCGGCTTGCCGGTCACGATCTCGGCGAGAGGAATGGTCACCGGACCGTGGCCCTCGCGGTCGAGGGTGAGGGAGTCCTGGTCCCACGACGTGCACGTCCCGAGGACGTCGGTGGCGCGCCCGTCGGGGAGCAGGTGTCGTACGACGACCCGCTCGCCGACGACGTGCGGGCCGAGCCGATGCCTGCCCACAGTGTGGGGTTCTGGGGAATCGGACATGCCGGGATACTAGAGTGGCGGGGAAGCAATCATCCGCGTCCTCAGGAGGATCTGGTGACCTACGTCATCGCCCAGCCGTGCGTCGACCTCAAGGACCGCGCGTGCGTCGACGAGTGTCCGGTCGACTGCATCTACGAGGGCAAGCGGATGCTCTACATCCACCCCGACGAGTGCGTCGACTGTGGTGCCTGCGAGCCGGTCTGCCCCGTCGAGGCGATCTTCTACGAGGACGACACCCCTGAGGAGTGGAAGGGCTTCTACGACGCCAACGTCCACTTCTTCGACGACCTGGGCTCGCCCGGCGGCGCGGCCAAGATGGGTGTCATCGACAAGGACCACGAGCTCGTGGCGGCCCTGCCCCCGCAGGAGCACGACGAGTGACTCCGCCGGCGGTCTCCGACCGCCTGCCGGACTTCCCCTGGGACAAGCTCACGGCCTACGCCGCGACCGCGCGGGCCCACCCCGACGGCATCGTCGACCTGTCGGTGGGCACGCCGGTGGACCCGACGCCCGAGGTCGTCCAGGCCGCGCTGCGCGCGGCCGCCGACGCCCCCGGCTATCCCACGACGATCGGCCTGCCGGAGACGCGTCAGGCCGCGATCGACTGGCTGGAGCGGCGTTTCGGCGTCACGGGGCTCGACCTGGACGCGGTGCTGCCAGTGATCGGCTCCAAGGAGCTGATCGGCGCGATGCCCATGCACCTCGGCATCGGCGCCGGCGACCTGATCACCTACCCCGCGCTGGCCTACCCGACCTACGAGGTCGGCGCCGCCCTGTCGGGCGCCGAGGCGATGGCGACCGACTCGCTGACCAGCATCGGACCGCGCACCCCGCGGCTGATGTGGCTCAACAGCCCGTCCAACCCGACGGGCAGGGTGCTGCCGCTCGACCACCTCAAGAAGGTCGTCGACTGGTGCCGTGAGCGCGGCACGCTCCTGGTCTCCGACGAGTGCTACATCGAGATGGCGTGGGAGGGCGAGCAGCCGCTCAGCATCCTCCATCCCGATGTGTGCGGCGGCTCCCATGAAGGCCTGCTCGCGGTCCACTCCCTCTCCAAGCGCTCCAACCTCGCGGGCTACCGCTGCGCCTTCGTGGCCGGCGACCCGGCCCTGGTGGGCGAGCTGTTGGCCGTGCGCAAGAACCTCGGCCTGCAGATGCCGATGCCCCAGCAGCGGGCCATGGTGGCGGCCCTCGACGACGACGCGCACGTCGTCGCTCAGCACGCCCGCTACGCCGCTCGTCGCGCCAAGCTCAAGGAGGCGCTCGTCGGCGCCGGCTTCCGGATCGAGCACTCCGAGGCCTCGCTCTACCTGTGGAGCAGTCGGGACGAGGACTGCTGGAGGACCGTCGCAGATCTGTCCGAGCTCGGCATCCTGGTGGCGCCGGGCGCCTTCTACGGCCGGGCCGGCCACCAGCACGTCCGGGTGGCCTTCACGGCCACCGACGAGCGCGTCGACGCCGCTGTCGCGCGGCTCGCCACTCTCCGCTGAGCCGAGCTCACTGGTCTGGCTCGAAGACCTCCTCGAGGGTGGTCTCGAAGAGCTCTGCGATCCGGAAGGCGAGCGACAACCTGGGGTCGAAGTGACCCTTCTCGATCGAGATGATCGTCTGTCGAGAGACGCCGAGCCGCTCAGCGCACTCTCCTTGGGAGAGGCCGACCTCCTCGCGCAGCTCCTTGAGCCGGTTGTCCACCGCTCAGGCTTCCCTGCGCCGGATCAACGTCATCCGCAGCGCGGCGTCAGCCATTCCGAACAGCAGGGCCCACTCCATCCCGGGCGCCGGCAGGCCGAGGAGGCTGCAGACGGCGACGGTGATGCCGGTGAAGATGAAGAGGTCGAGCAACGTGGCGGCGTGGGCCCGCTGCATCCACTCGTGCTCCACCGAGTCCTCCGGGCGCTCAGGCCCTGCGGGTGCGACCAGCCAGGACTGGACCATCAGGGCGACCGGGATGCCGGTGGCCAGTGCGAAGGCGAGGAAGTCCGGCCACGCGAACCCCGCGGTGCGGCCGAACGAAGCGGCGACTCCGATCGCGGAACCCACGCCAGCACCTGCGGCGAGAGCGATGATCCAGCTGGTGGTGCGTCGCACGAGGGCCCCCTGTCGAAGAACTTTGACATGTCAAGGTAATCAGACAGTCGGGTGAGTGTCAAGCAACCTTGACAAGAGGGTCAGTCGGCCACGTCCACGTGCACGTGGTCGCGGTGCTCGAGGATCTTGCGGTCTCCGCGTGAGGACGAGGGGACGCGGTAGTCCGTCCACCCGTCGTCAGAGCGCGACCCGGCGTGCCAGATGCGGTCGTCGAAGATCACGGTGTTGATGGCCAGTCGGTCGGCCTGCGCGACGAGGTAGGACGCGATCGCCCACCCTCGCTGCTTGTTGACGTCGTTGATCGGGCGGAAGAACACGTCGATCGCGCGGCCCTCGTAGTGCGCCGACCCGGCCATGTGTCCCGAGGACACCCCACCCGGCTGGAAGCCGCCCAGGGACAGCGAGCCGAAGCGCGCCTCGAGGTCGGAGCGTACGACGCTGGCTCGTCGTACGAGTCCGGCCTCGTCGAGGCGGTCGGACGCCTCGTCGGCGTCACCGTCGGTCGTGCACCAGAAGGCTGCGCGGTGGTTGCCGGTGAGGGCGCTGGCGAGGACGCGCGCATCCTCCTCGTGCTCGGCGTAGGCGTCGGGGTAGGCGGAGCGCTGCACCTCCTGCGCGGCCTCTGTGATCTCGAGCTCTCGATAGTTCGGCACCTTGACCAGTGCGTCGTAGAAGGCGTTGGTCGAGTAGACCGGGTCGAGGATCTCCTCCTCCGTGCCCCAGCCCTGGGAGGGGCGCTGTTGGAAGAGTCCGAGCGAGTCGCGGTCGCCGTGCCCGATGTTGAGGACCTTGGACTCCTGGTAGGCAGTCGCCAGGGCGATCGTCGCTGCACGGGCGGGCAGGCCGCGCTGGATCGAGACGGCCGTGATGAGCGAGGCGTTCTCGGCCTGCTCGAGGCTTAGCTCGACGACGCGGCCGTCCACCTCGGCGGTGCAGCCGGTGGGGTCGAGCCACGAGGGACCGGCGCCGCGGTCGACGAGCAGGCCGGCGATCGCCACCGTCGCGAGGACGGCGAGCGCGACGACGACCGCCTTGCCGAGACGGGTCAGGCGGGTGTCGCGCGCCCCGCGAGGTGGTCCGGCCACGTGCTAGTTGGCGTGCAGGTCGGTGTTGAGGGCGATGCCCTCGCCCTTGCGGGCCACCGCCTCGATGGCGCCGCTGACCGAGTTGCGGCGGAAGAGGACGTTGCTGGCGCCGGACAGCTCGAGGGCCTTGACGACGGAGCCGTCCTCGAGGGTGACCTTGGTGCCGGCGGTGACGTAGCACCCGGCCTCGACGACGCAGTCGTCGCCGAGCGCGATCCCGATGCCGGCGTTGGCGCCGAGCAGGCACCGCTGGCCGATCGAGATGACCTCCTTGCCACCACCTGACAGCGTGCCCATGATCGAGGCGCCGCCGCCTATGTCGGAGCCGTCTCCGACGACGACGCCGGCGGAGATGCGCCCCTCGACCATGGAGGTTCCGAGGGTGCCGGCGTTGAAGTTGACGAAGCCCTCGTGCATCACGGTCGTGCCCTCCGCCAGGTGGGCCCCGAGCCGGACCCGGTCGGCGTCGGCGATCCGCACGCCGCTGGGCAGCACGTAGTCGACCATGCGGGGGAACTTGTCGACCCCGAACACGGTCACCTGCCGGCCGGTCGCGCGCAGCCGGGCCCGCGTCTCCTCGAAGCCCTCGACGGCACACGGACCCGCGTCGGTCCACACCACGTTGGTGAGGAGTCCGAAGACGCCGTCCATGTTGAGGGCGTGGGGCTGCACGAGGCGGCTGGAGAGGAGGTGCAGTCTCAGCCACATGTCGGGGGTGTCGGCCGGGGCGTCCTGCAGGTCGGCGATCTCGACCAGCCGCACCTCGCGACGCACGCCGCGCGCCTCGTCCTCGCCCTCCAGGGCGGTCAGCGACGCGGGTGCCTCGCCACTGGGGGTCCCCAGTGCGGGGGAGGGGAACCAGACGTCGAGGACGGTCCCGTCAGCGGTCAGGGTGGCGAGGCCATGGCCCCAGGCAGAGGTGCGCGCGTCGTCGGAGGTCACGTGGGTGGAGTCTACGGAGGTGGCGCCAAGCCCCGCGGGACCGACTGGTCAGCGGACCACGGAGTCCACCAGGCGCGGGCGACCCTTGCCGAGGAAGAAGATGCCCGGCCAGTTCTCGAATCCGAGGCTGGGGTTGCGGCGCAGCACCGAGGACTCGATGGAGAGCGTGCCGGTGCGGTCGTTGCTGACGAAGAAGATCGCTCCACCGCCCTCGCGCGCCCGGTTGTCCTCCATCCGGACGCGGTCGAGCTCGATCGTGAAGTCGTTGCCGTCGGCGTAGATCGCTCCACCGCTGCCGCCTCCGGGGCTGCCGGGGCGTGCCGGGTTGGCGCCCCGCCCGATCGCGCGGTTGCCGGTGAAGGTGGTGTCGACCACCCGCCACGAGACCCCGATGGACGACAGGGCGCCGCCGTTGCTGCAGACGCCGTCGACGAACTCGCTGCGCCGGACCACCACCGGGCGATCGCGGTGCTGGTCGAGGACTCGCACTGCGGCGCCGCCTGTGTCGGGTCCGGTGCGGGTGCAGCGGTTGTCGACGAACCGGGTGCCGACGATGCGCAACCGCCCGCCCCGCGCGTAGATCGCGCCGCCGCTGCCGTCCTCGAGGTCGCCCGAGGAGACCTTCCCGTCGCGCAGGGTGAGGTTCTTGACGACCAGCCTGGGTGTGGCCTGGTCGTTGCAGTGGCTGGTGGTCCACACGAGCGACCTGTCGCAGGTGTCCTGGCGCAGGATGCGGCGCTTGCCGGCACCGGACAGGGTGACCAGCCCGCCCCCGTCGATCACGACCCGGGTGCTGGTGTTGCGCACCTCGGCGGTGCGCCTCATCACGATCGTCACCGGGGCTGGCCCGCACGCGAAGCGGATCCTGCCCCCGCGTCGTACGGCACGCACGACGGCCGCGGACGTGCAGCTCGCGGCTGTCCCGTCGCCCACCACGACCGAGTCGTCGTCACGAGCCGGCGGCGGCCGCCAGTCCGGCGCCGAGGCCTCGACGGGGACGACGGCGGTGAGAAGGGCGAGCGACGCGCCGGTCGCCATCGCGATCGGGGATCGGCGCCACGGGAGGAGGGTCACCCGGCCAAGACAACCGCGTCGAGGCGTGTCGTACAAGGACGGGTCGGCCGTCCCAGCCGGGCGGCCAGCCGGGACGGCACACGTCTCAGCCCTGGCCCGCGCCGTCGGCGAGCGGCGAGTTGAAGCGGACCATGTTGCCCATCGGGTCTCGGAAGGCGCAGTCGCGGACGCCGTAGAACTGGTCGGCCGGCTCCTGCATGACCTCGGCACCGGACGCGCGGACGTGCTCGAAGAGCGCGTCGACGTCATCGACCTGGAAGACCAGGCTGTTCAGCAGGCCCTTGGCGAGAAGGTCCTTCATCGACTCGACGTCGTCGTCGCTCATCCAGTCGGCGCCCTGGCCGATCTGCTCGAGGCAGACCTCGAGCTCGGGCTGCGTCGGCGTGCTCAGCGTGACCCAGCGGAAGTCACCGTTGCGCACGTCCTTGTTGACGGTCATCCCGAGCACGTCGCGGTAGAAGGCCAACGAGGCGTCGGGGTCGGTGGTGCGGACGAAGGAGTTGATGAGGGTGAGTGACTTGGTTGCGTTCATGACGACCACGCTAGGAGTGCACGGGGTGGTCGTGCTTCTCCGATCCTGACCAGCTGTGGCCCCTCATCGGCGGCGGGGGCGGGTGGCCTGCTTGACGACGCAACCCGGGACGCCGGCCACCTCGTCGTGCGGGCGCGCCCGGTAGGCACTCGGTGTCTCGCCCACCAGCTCGGTGAAGCGCGAGCTGAATGAGCCGAGGGACGTGCACCCCACCTCCATGCACACGTCGGTGACCGACAGGTCGGTGTTGCGGAACAGCGCCATCGCCCGCTCGATCCGCCGCGTCATCAGGTGGTTGTACGGCGTCTCGCCGTAGGCCTGCTTGAACGAGCGCTGGAAGTGCCCGACCGACATGTGCGCCTCCCGGGCCAGCAGCGGTACGTCGAGCGGCTCGGCGTAGTCACGGTCCATCCGGTCGCGGGCCCGCCTGAGCCGGACGAGGTCGTCGCGGTCCACGTCACCCGCCTGTCTCGGTCACCAGCACGTCCCGGTCACTGGCCCGTCCGGCCGTCGAGCACCTCGCGCACCAGGTCGGCATGCCCGCAGTGGCGGGCGTACTCCTCGATCATGTGGACGACGAGGTCGCGCACCTCGGTGGGAGAGCCGTGCACCTCCACGAGCGTGTCGAGGTCGGTGCGGTCGAGCACCTCGCGGGCGTGAGCGACCTCGGCCTCCCACAGTCCCCACGCATCCGCGACGAGCGCCTCGTCGGGCTCGCCGGACCAGTTGAAGCCGGCGTCCTCGTCGTCGCCCTGGAAGAGCCTCGGCAGGTCGAGGTCGCCCACGATGACCCGGCGGAACCAGTGGTGCTCGACGCGCGCCATGTGGCGCACCAGGCCGAGCAGGGAGATGTTGGAGGGCGGGACGGAGCGGGTCCCGAGCTGCTCGGGGCCAAGACCGTCGCACTTGAGCCGGAGCGTCGTCCGGTAGTGCTCGAGGTAGTCCACCAGGCACTCGCGCTCGCCCCTGGTGGGGCCGCCCGACATCCGCGGGTCCTGGTCGGTGGGCAGCCACATGCCGTGATGGTTCATGCGCCCACCCTGTCGCAACGTCATGCATTCGGTCGACCCGTGACATCCATCCGTATGACGTCCCGGGGCGGGTCCGCGCTGGTACCTTCCCGCCATGCGCATGCGGGGAATCGTGATGTCGTTGGTGGCTGCTGCGGCGCTGGTCCCGGTCGGGGGCGCCCATGCCGAGCCGGTGGTCGTGGGTGCGGAGGGCGTCGCGTCGACGCACGACGTGGGCATGCCCGCCGTCGCCGTGCCGTGGCGCACCCTCGTCAAGGGGACCTTGACCACGAACACCCTGGACAACGTCTGGCGTGCGACGGCCACGCTCGGCGGGGCTGTGCCTCCCGGCGAGACCGTGGGGATCACGTGGACCCCGGGTCGCCAGTGGCCCGCCGGCTGCGAGCCGCTGCTGACCATCACCGAGCAGGCGGCCACGGTGGCGGCCGACAACACCGTTTCAATCGAGCGCTACATCGAGCCGGGCTACTTCCCGGAGACACCCGCCCCCGAGCCCACCTGCCTCAAGGTCCACATCTGGACCGGCAATACCGTCAGTGACCAGCTGGTCGGGTCGATGGCGCCCTACTCCCACCTCGCAGGTGCGGAGGCGCGGCCTGCGCACGTCGTCCGGGTCGCCGCGGGCCGCACCACCCCGGTGCTGGTGCGGGTCACCTCCCACGTGCGCGGGACGAGCGCGGTCTCCATCGCCGGGAGTGGGCCCGGGGTGCGGATGAAGGACCTCGCCGTGGGTCCGCTCGGTGCCAACCAGAGTCGTCCGGTGGTGGCCAGGATCTCCGCCCGCGGGGTCGCCGACACCGAGCTGGCCGTCACGGCCCGCGACGATCTCGGGAGCGACTCCTTCGACACGTCCTGGGAGGTCTTCGCCCGTCAGGTCGAGGCACAGCGTCCGCTGCCGGGCCGCTACGCCAACCGCGAGGGCACCCTCCGCTTCCGCGTGAGCGAGGACAACAACGTGGTGCGACTGAGGACGACCTCCGTGCTGTGCGAGGGCTCCAACGTCACGAAGGCGACCTACCCGGTGGAGATCCACCTGCCCAGGAACGGCGCGACCGCCCGGGTGGCCCAGCTCGGAGTGAAGTGGCTCGGTGCCGAGCTGATGACGGTCCGGAGCAACGTCGTGCGCGGGTCTTTCTTCTACGGCACCCCCTCGTGCTCCAGCTGGGAGACCTTCGTCGCCCGCCGCAAGGGCTGACCACCTCGGTCGAGGAGTCCGAACTGATTGGCACCGCGGCGAGCCGACGCCGTACGATCGTCACAGGCGTCCGAGCCGTCATCAGCGGCGAGCCTTCGGAAGAACGGGTACGGCGATCCGGCCGGCACCTCACTAGAACCGGACGGGTACGGCCCGACACAGCCGAGTTGAGTGGCTCCTGACCAGCGGACCAGGGGCAAGCGAGGTGGTACCGCGGTCTCCCGATCGTCCTCGTGGTTTCGAGACAGGACTTCGTCCTTCCTCAACCAACGAGAGAAGCGAGAGCCCCATGACTTACCCCAAGGTCACCCACACCGACGCCACGACCGTGCCGAGCGCGCCGAAGTTCCCCGCGCTCGAGGAGGCCGTGCTGGCCTACTGGGAGGACGACGACACCTTCCGCGCCAGCGTCGAGCAGCGCGACGCCGACCGTGACGGCGAGTTCGTCTTCTACGACGGCCCGCCCTTCGCCAACGGGCTGCCGCACTACGGCCACCTGCTGACCGGCTACGTCAAGGACCTGGTGCCGCGCTACCAGACGATGCGCGGCAAGCGCGTCGAGCGGCGCTTCGGCTGGGACACCCACGGCCTGCCGGCCGAGCTCGAGGCCATGCGCCAGCTCGGCCTCAAGACGACCGACGAGATCCACGACCTGGGCATCGAGAAGTTCAACGCCGCCTGCCGCGAGTCGGTGCTGAAGTACACCGGCGAGTGGCGTGACTACGTGACCCGCCAGGCGCGCTGGGTCGACTTCGACCACGACTACAAGACCATGAACCCCGAGTTCATGGAGTCGGTCATGTGGGCGTTCAAGCAGCTCCACGAGAAGGGCCTCGTCTACGAGGGCTTCCGGGTGCTGCCCTACTGCTGGAACGACGAGACCCCGCTCTCCAACCACGAGCTCCGCATGGACGACGACGTCTACAAGGTGCGCCAGGACCCCGCGGTCACCGTCGGCGTCCGCCTCGAGGACCGCGGCGACGACCTCGACGGCGCGCTCGCCCTGGTGTGGACGACCACGCCCTGGACGCTGCCCTCCAACCTCGCGGTCATGGTGGGGGAGGAGATCCCGTACGTCGTCGTGGAGGCCGCGGTGCCCGGCACCGACGCGACCGCCCGCTACCTGCTCGCCGAGCCGCGCGTGGCGTCGTACAAGAAGGAGCTCTACCCCGACAGCGACGAGCCGACGATCGTGGGTCGCTACACGGGTGCCGATCTGGTCGGGCGCGGCTACACCCCGCCGTTCTCCTACTACCTCGGCCACGACAACGCCTTCCGCCTGGTGCCCGCCGAGTTCGTCACCACCACCGACGGCACCGGGCTCGTGCACACCGCCGGCGCCTTCGGTGAGGACGACAAGGTCGTCACCGACCGCGAGGGCATCGAGCCGGTCATGCCGGTCGGCAAGGACGGCCGCTTCACCCACCCGGTCGGGGAGTACGAGGGGATGCTCGTCTTCGACGCCAACCTCCACATCATCGACCACCTCAAGGCCGCCACGCGTGGCGAGGCGGGTGGCTCGGTGACGCCGGGCACCGTCCTCCTGCGTCGCGAGACCTACGACCACTCCTACCCACACTGCTGGCGCTGCCGCGAGCCCCTGATCTACAAGGGCGTCTCGTCCTGGTTCGTCGAGGTGACGGCGGTCAAGGAGCGGCTGCTGGCCCTCAACGAGGACATCCGCTGGGTGCCCGACCACATCCAGCACGGCTCGTTCGGCAAGTGGCTGGAGAACGCTCGCGACTGGTCGATCACCCGCAACCGCTTCTGGGGCTCCCCGGTGCCGGTGTGGAAGTCCGACGACCCGGCGTACCCCCGGATCGACGTCTACGGGTCCTTCGAAGAGCTCGAGCGCGACTTCGGCCGGATCCCCGTCGACCCGTCCGACCCGACGGGCGCCCCCGACCTGCACCGGCCGTTCGTCGACGAGCTGACCCGGCCCAACCCTGACGACCCGACCGGGAAGTCCACGATGCGCCGGGTCACCGACGTGCTCGACGTGTGGTTCGACTCGGGCTCGATGAGCTTCGCCCAGGTGCACTACCCGTTCGAGAACGCCGACTGGTTCGACGGGCACTTCCCCGGCGACTTCATCGTCGAGTACATCGGCCAGACGCGCGGCTGGTTCTACACGATGCACGTGCTGGCGGGCGCGATCTTCGACAAGCCGGCCTTCTCCACCTGCGTGAGCCACGGGATCGTGCTGGGCAGCGACGGCCAGAAGATGTCGAAGTCGCTGCGCAACTACCCCGACGTGCGCGAGGTCTTCGACCGCGACGGTGCCGACGCGATGCGCTGGTTCCTCATGTCGAGCCCCATCCTGCGCGGCGGCAACCTGATCGTCACCGAGCAGGGCATCCGCGACTCGGTGCGCCAGGTCCTGATCCCGCTGTGGAACAGCTGGTACTTCTTCAGCCTCTACGCCAACGCCGCCGGCGACGGCGGGGGCCACGACGCCACGAGCGTCCTCGACCGCAGCGACGCGGTGTCGAACCCGATGGACCGCTACGTCCTGGCCAAGCTGCGCGACTACGTCTCGACGATGACCCACCAGCTCGACAACTACGAGGTCGCGAACGCCTGCGACTCGACACGGTCGTTCCTCGACGTGCTGACCAACTGGTACATCCGTCGCTCCCGCGACCGCTTCTGGAGCGAGGACACCGACGCCTTCGACACGCTCTACACCGTGCTCGAGTTGGTCTGCCGGGTCACCGCCCCGCTGATGCCGCTGACCACCGAGGAGGTCTGGCGCGGCCTGACCGGCGGCCGTTCGGTGCACCTGACCGACTGGCCCGACGCCGAGGCGCTTCCCGCCGACGACGCACTGGTGGCTGCGATGGACACCGTGCGCGAGGTCTGCTCGGCCGGCTCGGCGCTGCGCAAGGCCGCCAGCCTCCGGACCCGACTCCCGCTGGCCCGGCTGACCGTCGTCTCCGACACCGACCTCACCGGCTTCGAGTCGCTCGTCGCCGACGAGCTCAACGTCAAGGCCGTCGACCTGCTCGCCACCGACGCGCCCGAGGCGGCGTCGTACGGCGTCTCGCAGCGGTTGACCGTCAACGCGCGCGCCGCCGGCCCCCGC
The DNA here is from genome assembly GCF_004683965.1 of Nocardioides seonyuensis. Lineage (NCBI taxonomy): Bacteria > Bacillati > Actinomycetota > Actinomycetes > Propionibacteriales > Nocardioidaceae > Nocardioides > Nocardioides seonyuensis. The sequence continues at coordinate 521,425 of NZ_CP038436.1, read as the reverse complement.
CTCGGCAAGGACGTCCAGACCGCCATCAAGGGCTCGAAGTCCGGCGACTGGTCCGTGGCCGACGACGGCACGGTCGTCGCCGGAGGCCTGGCCCTGGTCGAGGGCGAGTACACGCTGGAGACGGTGGCCGCGGGCAGCGACAGCGGCACCGCGACCGGGGTCCTGCCCGGCGGCGGTTTCGTCGTGCTCGACACCGTGGTCACGCCCGAGCTCGAGGCCGAGGGCACGGCCCGCGACCTCGTCCGCGCGGTGCAGCAGGCCCGCAAGGACGCCGGGCTCCAGGTCTCGGACCGGATCGCCCTCACGGTGACGGGGCCCGCCGACGTCCTGGCAGCCGCCCGCACGCACGAGCCGCTGGTCGTCGAGGAGACCTTGGCGACCACGGTGTCGTACGCCGACGGTGCCGAGGTGTCCGTGGAGGTCGCCCGCGCCTGACGCCGGCGTGACCTACCGGCGGACGCGGAGCGTCACGCTGCGCCTGTCCTGACCGGCCTTGTTGGTGGCCTTGACCGTGAGCTTGTAGCGGCCGGGCTTGAAGTGGCGCTTGCCGAGCTTGCGCTTGAGCTGCTTGCTGGTGAGCCGGAGCTTGCTCTGGCCGGCCTTCAGGCTCTTGCGCAGGACGACCTTCTGCCGGGCCTTCTTCCCCTTGGCGCCCTTGCGCTTGAGGGTGATCGTGACCTTGGCGGACTCGGTGAGTCTCACAATGACCTTGGTGCGGGTCCTGCCCTTCGATCCGTGGATCTCGATCTGCTTGGGCTTGAGCCGGAGGCCGGTGATCTCCGGCGCCACGGGCTCAGCTGGAGGAACGAAGATGACCGGCAGCCCGGTCACGATGACCTCACGCGAGGCGGTGGTGGTGTTCCCGGCGGCGTCGCTGAGCGTCACCGTCACCGTGTAGGTCCCGGCGGCCATCCAGGCATGGGTGACGGCGCTTCCGCTGGCGGTTGTCCCGTCGCCGAAGGACCAGGCCGTGCTGTCCACGGGCGACCACACGTCGTACGACGACACCGAGAGGTTCTCGACGTGGCTGGTCTTCGCGTTCGTCGGCGTCGTGAAGCTGGTGAGCACCGGCCCGGCCACGTCGAGCCCTCGTGCCTGGATGACGCTGTGGGTGCCGTCGCTGCGGTACCAGACCGTGGTGGCGTTGCCGGCCGAGTCGATGACGACCTGTGGGTCCCGGGCGTCCTGGCCGGGGGCCGACAGGTCGGTCGGGGCGGACCAGGCGCCACCGGCCGGGCGGCTGGCCGACTGGACGACCGTGTGGGTGCCGTCGCTGCGGTACCACACCGCGGTGGCGTTGCCGGCTGAGTCGACGACGACCCGTGGCTCCCGGGCGTCCTCGCCGGGGGCCGACAGGTTCGTCGGGACGGACCAGGTGCCACCGGCGGGACGGCTGGCGGCCTGCATGATGTAGTCGGTGCCGTCGCTGCGGTACCAGACCGCGGTGGCGTTGCCGGCCGTGTCGACGGCGACCTCAGGGTCCCAGGCACTTCCCCCGAGGGCGGTGAGGTCGGTGGGGGAGGACCACGTGCCGCCGGCGGGTCGGCTGACTGCCTGGACGAGGTAGTGCGAGCCGTTCCAGCGGTACCAGACCACGGTGACGCCGCCCTGGCCGTCGACAGCCAGGCGGGGGGTGTTGGCGGACTGGCCCGCGGCGGAGAGGTCAGCGGGTGCCGACCAGGAGCCGCCGGCGGGACGTACAGCCGACTGGATGACGTTGTGCACGCCGTTGTTGCGTCGCCACACGGCGGTGACGGTTCCTGCGGAGTCGATCACCAGGCGTGGACCGTAGGCGTTCTGGCCGGCGACGGACACGTCGGTGGGTGCCGGCCACACGCCGCCGACAGGTCGGGTGGCGGCCTGGATGACGGTGTGGGCGCCGTTGCTCCGGTACCACATCACGGTGGCGTTGCCCGCTGGGTCGACCGCGACCTGGGGCAGGTAGGCGTTCTGCCCGGCGGTGGAGACGTCGGTGCTGCCCGACCACGCGCCCGCGGTGCGGGTGGCGGTCTGGATGATGGTGTGGGTGCCGTTCGAGCGCTCCCACACGGCGACGGCGTTTCCGGACCCGTCGACTGCGACGTCGGCCGTGCGGGCGTCCTGCCCGGGGCTCGAGAGGGCGACGGGGTCGGACCAGGTGCCGCCGGCTGGTCGGTGGGCCGACCAGATGATGCTCTCGGCGCCGTCATCCTGCTGCCACACGGCAGTCGAGCTGCCCGACGCGTCGACGGCCACCTGCGGCAGGTAGGCCGCCTGCCCGGCGGCGGAGAGGTCGTCGACCACGCGCCATGTCGGCGCCGCCTGCGCGGGTGGCTGGGCGAGCAGGGCGGCCGCGAAGACCAGTGAGACGAGCACTGCGAGACTGCGGCGTGACCGGGCCATGACGACTCCCCCGTGAAGACGGCTGACCTGTCATTGGGTCAGACGCCGACCCCTCCGGCAAGACCGGTCCAGACCGGTGCGGCAGATCGGACCTCGGTCAGCGGCGCACGCGGAGCGTGGTGCTGCGACTGTCCTTGCCCGCATCGTTGACCGCTGTCACGGTGAGCGTGTAGCGGCCGGGCACGAAGCTGCGCTTGCCCAGCTTGCGCTTGAGCTGCTTGCTGGTGAGGCGGAGCTTGGAGCTGCCGGAGTCGAGGCTCTTGCGCAGGACGACCGCCGACCTGACCTTCTTGCCAGTGACGCCCTTGCGCTGGATGGTGAGGGTGACCCTGGCGTCCTCGGTGAGACGGAGGACGACCGCGGTGCGGGTCCTGCGCTTGGGCCCGTGGATCTCGATCTGCTTGGGCTTGAGCCGCAGGCCCGTGATCTCGGGCGCGGTCGCCGGTGGGTCGACCTGCGGCGGGGCGACCGGTGCCGGTGCCACGTCGATCGTGCGGGTGCGGGTGGTGGCGTTGCCCACCGCGTCGGTCAGGGTGACCGTCACCGTGCGCGTCCCGGGGTTGGCGTACGTGTGCGTCACCGAGGCACCCGAAGCGGTCTGACCGTCACCGAAGTCCCAGGCGACGTCGGTGATGCTGGACCACACGTCGCTGGCGGTGACCTCGAAGCCCAGCGGCTTTCCGGTGGTCCCGGAGGGGGGCGAGGTGAGAGCGGCGACCACCGGCCCGGCGGCGTCGAGACCACGGGCCTGGACGATCCAGCTGTTGCCGTCGAAGCGCGACCACACGGCTGTGACGTTGCCGGCAGGGTCGACTGCGATCTCCGGGTTGTGGGCCTCCCCGTTCTCGAGGAAGGGGATGCTGCTGGGTCCGTCTCCGGGTGCGGAGAGGTCGAGGGGTTCGGTCCAGGTGCCGCCGGCCGCCTGCGTGGCGGCCTGGATGCGCTCGGCGGTGCCGTCGGAGCGGGTCCAGATTGCCGTGGTGTTGCCGGCGCTGTCGCCGACCGCCTGGGGGTTGATCGCGTCCTGCCCGGGAGCCGAGAGGTCGACCCCGTCGGACCATGCCCCTCCGGCGGCGCGCCTGGCCCCCTTGACGATCCAGTTGTCGCCGTCGTGCTCCTGCCAGACGGCAGTGGTCGTGCCCTGTCCGTCGACGGCGACATCCGGGTTCGAGGTGTCCGCGCCCGGAGCCGACAGGGTCTCAGGGGCCGTCCACGGTCCCTGGGCGGGGCGGGTGGCGGACTGGACCACGTAGGCGCCGGAGAGCGCCAGCCAGATCGCAGTCACCTCGCCGGTACGGCCGACGACGACGCGGGGCTCGTAGACGTAGGACGAGGGGCCGGCGTCGGTGACGTCGACGGCCGAGGACCACGTACCCCCCGCAGGGCGGGTCGCGGCCTGGATCTTGGCTCCGCTGCCCGGGGCGTATCCACCACCGGAACCCTCACTGGTCGTCCAGACGACCGTGGCGTTGCCCGCCGGATCGAGCGCGAGCGAGGAGTTCGCGGAGGTGTTGCTGGGGGCAGACAGGTCGACCGGTGTCGTCCAGGCCCCGCCTGCTGGACGAGAGGCGGCCTGCACGACGAACCGGAAGGCGTCGTAACGCGACCAGGTCGCGGTGACGTTGCCCGCGGCGTCGACGGCGATCTGTGGGACGTCGATGCGGGAGTGGTCGAGGGTGAGGTCGGTGGCGAGATCGACCGGGGCGCTCCACACGCCGCCCGCGGGGCGGCCAGCAGCCTGTACGACGGTGCCCTCGCCTGCACGCGCGCGCCAGATGGCGGTGGCGTTGCCGGCCGCATCGACCACGACCTGGGGGTCGTAGCCGTTGGACGCGGTCGTCAGGTCCACCGGGGCGCTCCACGCCCCGCCGGCTTCACGGGTGGCTGCCTGCACGACGAACCCAGACCCGGTCGAGCGCGACCACACGGCGGTCGCGTTGCCCTCGGCGTCGACCGCGACGTCGGGCGCCTGCGCCGAACCGCCCACTGCGGACAGGTCGGCATACATGTTGGTCACCGGCTGCCAGGTCGGCTTGGCCCCGGCCGGGCCCACGACCAGCGCGACGCTCGTCAGACCCAGGACGACCAGCACCGCCAGGTGCCTGATGACTCGCTCCATGACAGATCCCCCGTCTGCACGGGCCCCCTGCCCGATGCGGACACATGGTGGCACAGGTCCCGGTCGACCGTTCGGAGCTGTCCGCGGGGGCGGACTGGTTGGATGGGGGCATGCAGCTCGACCTGGCAGCCGACGTCGTCACGCTCACCGAGCAGCTGGTCAACATCGAGTCGGTCAGTCACCACGAGCAGGTGCTCGCCGACGCCGTGGAGGCTGCCCTGCGCGAGCTGCCCCACCTCAGTGTCGTACGACGCGGGCACACCGTCGTCGCTCGCACCGACCTGGGCCGCGGCGAGCGGGTAGTCATCGCCGGCCACCTCGACACGGTGCCGGTCAACGACAACCTGCCCGCCCGGCGCGACGATTCGGCCGGGATCCTGCACGGCCTCGGCACCTGCGACATGAAGGGCGGTGACGCGGTCATCCTCAAGCTCGCCGCCGACCTGCCCGAGCCGAGCCGCGACCTGACCTTCGTGCTCTACGAGGCCGAGGAGGTCGAGTCGACCTTCAACGGCCTGCGCAAGCTCACCGAGTCCGACCCCGACCTCCTGCAGGCCGACTTCGCGATCCTGATGGAGCCGAGCAACGCCGGCGTGGAGGCGGGTTGCCAGGGCACCCTGCGCGCCGAGGTCCGCACGTCCGGCGAGCGCGCCCACAGCGCGCGCAGCTGGCAGGGCGTCAACGCGATCCATGCCGCGGCCGAGGTGCTCAACCGCCTCGCCGGCTACGAGCCTCGCCGCCCAGAGCTGGACGGCCTCACCTACCACGAGGGGCTCAACGCGGTGGGCATCCGCGGCGGCGTCGCCGGCAACGTGGTCCCCGACGAGTGCGTGGTCGAGGTCAACTTCCGCTTCGCGCCGGACCGCTCGACCGCCGAGGCCGAGGCGTTCGTCAGGGACTTCTTCGACGGGTTCGACGTGACGATCACCGACCTGGCGCCGGGCGCGATGCCAGGCCTGGACCGCCCGGCCGCCAAGGCGTTCGTGGAGTCGGTCGGCGGCGAGGTCAACCCGAAGTTCGGCTGGACCGACGTCGCCCAGTTCACCCAGCTGGGCATCCCGGCGGTCAACTACGGTCCGGGCGACCCGTTGTTCGCCCACAAGCAGGACGAGCACGTCCCGGTCGAGCACCTCACACGGTGCGAGCAGACCTTGAAGGAGTGGCTGGCGTGAAGGACAGGTTCAAGGGGCCGATCATTGAACGTCGCGGACAGGTCCACGACGGCAGCACCACCGACCAGCGCCTGCTCGACTCGCGCGGCGCGACCGACTGGGTCCACACCGATCCATGGCGGGTGATGCGGATCCAGGCGGAGTTCGTCGAGGGATTCGGCGCCCTCGCCGAGCTCGGGCCCGCCATCGCGGTCTTCGGCTCGGCCCGCACTGCCGTGGACAACCCGTTCTACGCGTTGGCGGAGGAGGTGGGCGCCAAGCTCGCGCGTGCCGGCTTCGCGGTCATCACCGGCGGCGGCCCCGGCGCGATGGAGGCCGCCAACAAGGGAGCGAGCGAGGCAGGGGGGGCCTCCATCGGGCTCGGGATCGAGCTGCCGTTCGAGGCCGGCCTCAACGCGTGGGTCGACAAGGGGATCAACTTCCGCTACTTCTTCGCCCGCAAGACCATGTTCGTGAAGTACTCGCAGGGGTTCGTCGTCCTGCCGGGTGGCGTCGGCACGCTCGACGAGCTCTTCGAGGCGCTCACCCTGGTGCAGACCCAGAAGGTCACCTCCTTCCCGATCGTGCTGCTCGGCAGCGCCTACTGGTCGGGCCTGATCGACTGGCTCCGCGACACCGTGCTCGCGCAGGGCAAGATCAGCCAGGACGACGTCGAGATGCTCCAGGTGACCGACGACGTCGACGAGGCCGTGGCGATCATGGTCGCGGCACGAGAGAACCGCTGGCCCACGCCGGCGCCCGAGCGACCGGAGTGATGCGCCCATGATGTGGTTCTTCGCGGTGCTCGTGGTGCTCGCCATGGGGGGAGTGGCAGTCATCGCCTCGGGACGCACCGGCGACCTGCCGCCGGTCTCGCACGACCGCCCGGACCTCGACCTCCCCCAGGGGACCCTCGTCGGCGCAGACCTGCGACGGGTGCGGTTCTCCCTGGCGGTCCGGGGCTACCGGGCCAGCGAGGTCGACGCCCTCCTCGACCGCCTGGCGTCCCAGCTGGACGCCCAGGCCGAGGAGAAGACTGATCCCGACGCCCGTGGCAAGGACGAGCTCCCCTAGGGCAGACTGCCCCGCGTGTCGAGCACAACAGTCGTCTGGATCGGCGTGGCCCTGGCCGCGCTGATCATCGTCCTCACCAGGCTGCGGCTGCGTGGCGACGCCGTCGCCGGACGCTTCCCCGTGAGCCCTGCCCTCGCCCTGGCCCATTTCGTCTCCGGCATCCTCGCGCTCGCGCTGTGGGCGGTGTACGTGGTCTCGTCCGAGGACTCCTTCCTCGGCGGAGCCCTCATGGGCATCGTCGCCATCGCGGCGTGGTGGGTCACGACCCTCTGCGGCCTGCTCATCCTGATGCGATGGCTGCCGGCGCGCGGCCGTCACGTGACGCGGGCTGTCACCGACTCCTGGAGCGACGGGGCCGGTCTCTCGATCCTGGCCCACGGCGGGATGCTGGTTCTCGTGCTGGGCTTCACCTGGGCCTACCTCACCGCGGCGGTCTGATGCGTCAGTCCGCCTGGCTCCTCGTCCTCCTCGTCTGCTGCTCGATGGGCGCGGCCGCCCTGGTCGGGCCGGTCTCGGCGGCGCCGGGCGGTCCGGCCACCTCGGCGACGCGCACGTCGTACGCCACCGAGCGCCCGGCGGTCGTGGAGAAGCGCATCCTCGGCCGCTCGGTCAAGGGTCGCCCCATCCACGCCTGGCGGCTCGGGGAGCCCGGCAAGCGCCGGGTGGTCCTGATCTCGACGATGCACGGCAACGAGCCCGCCACCCGCCTCATCCTGCAGTCACTGCGCGACGGCAGGCCGATTCGAGGCATCGACCTGTGGGTCGTGCCGCGCTACAACCCCGACGGCCTGGTGCGGCGCACCCGCCGCAACGCCCATGGGGTCGACCTCAACCGCAACTACCCCCACGACTGGGCCGACCTCGACGGCAGCTACGAGTCCGGCCCGCGGCCGGCCAGCGAGCCCGAGACGCGCGCGATGATGAAATTCCTGCGCCAGGTCCGCCCCCGACGGGTCGTCAGCTTCCACCAGCCGCTGTTCGGCGTCGACACCGACACCAAGGACCCGCACTTCGCACGCCGCCTGGCACGCGGCCTGCGACTCCCGACCACCACGCTCGATTGCGGCGGTCTGTGCCACGGCACGATGACCAGCTGGTTCAACGCCAACTTCCGTGGTTCGGCCCTGACCGTGGAGTACGGCGCCCGGCCGTCGCGTCACCGCATGTCGGTCGCCGCGCCCCGCCAGCTGCTCCGGGTGCTGGGCGCGCGCGTCGTACGACGCTGACCCTGACGCTGCGCCGTCGTACACCACCCTGGATGGCGGCATGTTGTCTGCCGCCACCCTCAGCGGCCCTCGAAGACCGGCTTCTCCTTCGCCACGAACGCGTCGACTGCTGCGCGGTGGTCGGCGCTGCCACCGGTGAGCGCCATCATGTCGGCCTCGAAGGCCAGCGCGTCCTCCAGCGAGCTCGCGGCCGAGTTGGTGACGGCCCGCCGGATCGCGCCGAACGCCACGGTCGGGCCCGCCGCCAGCCGGGTGGCGAGCTCGCCGACCGTCGCCTCGAAGTCAGCGGCCGGCACCACCTGGGTGGCGAGCCCCAGCTCGAGCGCCTCGGCCGCGGAGATCGTGCGCGGGAAGTAGAGCAGCTCCATGGCCTTGGCGCGGCCGACCAGGCGCGGGAGCGACCAGCTGGCGCCGGTGTCGCAGGAGAGCGCGACCCCGGCGAACGCGGTGTTGAAGCCCGCGGAGTCGACCAGGACGCGGAAGTCGGCGGCGAAGGCCAGGCTGGCCCCGGCGCCGGCGGCCACGCCGTTGACCGCCGCGACCACCGGCTTGGGCATGGTCGCGAGCGCGTGCACGATCGGGTTGTAGTGCCGGCCGACGGTGTCGGAGAGCGGGATGCTGGTGTCGCCCTTCAGTCCCTGGAGGTGCTCCTTGAGGTCCTGGCCCACGCAGAAGGCGCGCCCACTGCCGGTGAGCACCACGCACCTGGCCGAGTCGTCCTCGCCGACCTGCTGCACGGCCGCGAGCAGGGCCTCCTTGGTGCGCAGGTCGAGCCCGTTCATCGCGTCGGGGCGGTTGAGGGTGATCGTGGCGATGCCGTCGAGGACGCGCACCAGCACCGGGGCGTCGTCGGCGGTGTCATGCGTGGCTGTCGAGGTCATGGGAGCAGTCTGCCCGACCATCTCCGCAGGGCGAACCAGACCTGTGGTGCGGGTCACTCCCGGGATGGGGGATAATAAGGTCAGTACGACGCCGATCGAGGCGGCAGTGTCCACCGGGCCGCCTCGTTTGCATGCGAGAAGCCCCGGCCAGTCCCGGCCAGCCAAGTCAGGAAGAGGTGCGCCGATGGCCGCCATGAAGCCCCGCACGGGCGACGGACCGCTCGAAGTCACCAAGGAGGGTCGCGGCATCGTGATGCGCGTTCCGCTCGAGGGTGGTGGGCGACTGGTCGTGGAGCTCAACGCCGAGGAGGCCTCGGGGCTGGCTGACGCCCTCACGGGCGTCGTCGGGTGACCGTGGTCGACCCCGACCTCCTGCCCGCCCAGGTCTCGCCACCTGAGTTCGCCCTCACCGCCTCGCTCCCGCACCAGGTGGGCGGTGCTGCGGTGTGGGCCTTCCCGGTCCTGCCCGGCGACGACGGGTCCGTGCTGCTGGGTCCCGGCGCCGACGAGGCCGCGCAGGCCCTCGGGGTCGATCTCCTCGCCACGCTGGACGCCACCCGCGCGACCGGTGCCACGGCCGAGGTGACCGCGGTCCCGGTGGTGTCCGACCGCGTGTCACTCGTCCTCCTCGTCGGCGTCGGCGAGCAGCGGCCGGTCGACTTCCGGCGCGCCGGAGCAGCAGTCGCGCGTGCGACCAAGGACCGCCCCAGCGTCGTCTCGAGCATCCCGGCGATCGCGCCGGAGGGCGGTCTCACGGCCTTCGTCGTGGGGACCATGCTCGGGTCGTTCTCGTTCCACTGGCGCTCGACCGGACCCGAGGAGCGCCCCGTCGGGCGCGTCGTCCTCGCGGCCCTGGGCGACGACGAGGGCGTCGTCGACGACGAGCTCCGCCGGGCCATCGCCCTCGGTGGTGCCGGGTGGAGGGCACGTACGCTCGCGACCGTTCCCGCCAACGTGAAGAACCCGCCGTGGCTGGCCCAGCAGGCCGTCGAGATGGGTGAGGCCGCCGGCCTCGAGGTCACCGTCTGGGACGAGGAGCGCCTTGCTGCCGAGGGCTTCGGCGGCATCCTCGCGGTGGGATCCGGCTCCGCGACGCCTCCGCGCCTGATCCGAATGGACTACACCCCTCGGGGAGCCGATCGGCGCACGCCCACGGTCGTGCTCGTCGGCAAGGGCATCACCTTCGACACCGGCGGCCTCGACATCAAGCCCAGCGAGGGCATGCTCACCATGAAGCGCGACATGAGTGGCGGCGCTGCCGTGATCGCCGCGATGACCGCCCTGCGCGACGTCGACTGCCCGGTCCGGGTGGTCGGCCTGGTGCCGGCAGCGGAGAACTCGATCAGCGGTTCGGCCATGCGCCCCGGTGACGTGATCCGCCACTGGGGCGGGCGCACCTCCGAGGTCAACAACACCGACGCCGAGGGCCGCCTCGTCATGGCCGACGCGATGGCCTACGGCGTGTCCGAGCTCGCTCCTGCCGTGCTCGTGGACGTCGCGACTCTGACCGGGGCGATGAAGGTCGCCCTGGGCCAGTGGACGGGCGGCTACTTCGCCAACCACGAGGGTGTCGCGCAGCGCCTCGCCGACGCCTCCGCCGACTCCGGTGAGCTGCTGTGGCGGATGCCGCTCAGCGCCGACTACGAGGAGAAGCTCTCCTCCAAGGTCGCCGACGCCGACAACGCCGCAGGCGGCCCGGGCGCCATCACGGCGGCGCTCTTCCTCCGTCCCTTCGCCGGTGACGTCCCGTGGGGACACGTCGACTTCGCCTCCGCCGCCGAGGCTCCCGTCGATCGTCATGAGTGGACAGCGGGCCCGACCGGGTTCGGCGCACGACTGCTGCTGAGCTGGCTCGGCTCCGAGGACCCCCTGGAGGGAATCGCATGAACGGCCTGACCGTCCGCTGGTCGCTGGCAGAGGCTCCCGAGGGCGTCGACGAGGCACTGGCCAGCTACGTGGCCGAGACCAGCCATGCCCGCTTCACCGGCATGACCGGGCTGCGCTTCAAGACCTGGCGCTCGGTGCCGGGCGAGTGGTTCGAGGGCTGCTACGTCTTCGCCTCCGACGAGGCGCGCGCCGAGTTCGAGGAGGCCTTCCGCGAGACCGCGGCCGAGTCACCGGGGTCGCAGATCATCGGGTCGTCCCCGATCCTCATCGAACCGTGCGAGATCGTCGCGGTGGCCGAGGGATGGGACGGCTTCGAGGCCACACCCCGAGCCTGAGGCCCGGCCTCAGCCTTCGGGAGCCCACTCCTTCTTCGCTGCCAGCAGGCCGTCGCCGACCGGCAGCAGCACCGGCACGAGCGACTCGTGCGAGGAGACCTCGCGCCCGAGCTCGCGGATCGCGACCGTCTGCTCGTCGCGCTGCGAGGGGTCGGCGACCCGGTCGTGCCACAGCGCGTTGTCGAAGGCCACCACGCCGCCGGGACGCAGCAGGCGCATGGCCTCCTTCAGGTAGGCGGAGTACTCGCGCTTGTCCCCGTCGCAGAAGACCAGGTCGTAGTGGCCGTCGGTGAGGCGCGGCAGGACGTCCAGCCCGGCGCCGGCGATCGTACGGGCACGGTTGGCGGAGATCCCGGCCTCGGTGAAGGTCTCCTTGGCGAGGCGCTGGTGCTCGGCTTCGATGTCGACGGTGGTCAGCACGCCGTCGGAGCGCATGCCGCGCAGCAGCCAGAGGCCGGAGACGCCGGTGCCGGTGCCGATCTCGACCACGGCACGCGCGTCGAGGACGGAGGCGAGGAAGCGGAGGGCAGCGCCCACCCCTGAGCCGATCGGGACGACACCGACCTCCTCGGCGCGAGCGCGCGCGGCCTCGAGGATCTCGTCCTCGGCGACGAACTGCTCAGCGTGGGCCCAGCTCGCGGGCTTGATCGGAGCGGTGTGCTGTGGAGCGGGAATGGTGGCCTCCTGGGTCGGGCTCCCGCTGCGCGGGGCGGTGCGACTCTATCGCGGGAACACCGGTGAACCTTCGCACGTTGGGCACTGCGTACGACGCTCTCATCCCGCTCACAGCCTCCTCTCAGGAGGCTTCCCTAGCCTCGGAGGTCCCCTTGGGTGTCAGGTTCGGCCCTCAGGCGTCGAGGCAGGAGAAGCATGTGAGTGAAGTCGAGTCCTCGGTGCTGCCGACGTGGGACGAGATCGTCGAACGACACTCGGACCGCGTGTTCAGGCTCGCCTACCGCCTGACCGGCAACCGTGCCGACGCCGAGGACCTCACCCAGGAGGTCTTCGTGCGGGTGTTCCGGTCGCTCCACACCTACACCCCCGGCACCTTCGAGGGGTGGCTGCACCGGATCACGACCAACCTGTTCCTCGACGGCGCTCGGCGCAAGCAGCGCATCCGCTTCGACGCCCTCTCGGACGAGCGTGCCGCCCGCCTGACGAGTGCGACGCCGCCGCCCGACGCGGCCTACGTCGACCAGCGCTTCGACGACGACATCGAGCGTGCACTCGCCACCCTGCCTCCCGACTTCCGCGCCGCGGTCGTGCTGTGCGACGTGGAGGGACTGACCTACGAGGAGATCGCAGAGATCCTCGACGCCAAGCTCGGCACCGTCCGCTCGCGGATCCACCGCGGCCGCACGATGCTGCGCAAGGCGCTGGCCCACCGCGAGCCGAGCGAGGGACGCGCCCGCTACTCGGGTCCGTCGTACTCCCGCCGGGCGGAGGCCTGATGTCCCACCTCGGGTCTCGCGTCAGCGCGCTCCTCGACGGTCATCTGACTCCCGCCGAGGAGGAGCGCTGCTGGAGCCACGTGCACAGCTGTCACGCCTGCCGCGACCTCGTCGAGCGCGAGGGTTGGGTGAAGACCCGTCTGGCGCAGCTCTCCCTGGGCTCCTCCTGCGCCCCCGATCGGCTCAAGGACTCGCTGCTGGGGCACCAGGGGGCTCTCGCGGCACAGCCGTTCGCCACCGCGTCGAACGCTGCGGCCGCCTACCCCGCACGGTCTCGCCACCGAGGTCTCGTGGCGATCGGTGGCGGCGCCGCCGGAGCGTGCGTCGTCGGTGTGCTGGCGCTGGGCCTTGCCGGCTCGCCGCGAGTCGATCCGCGCCCGCCCGTGACCGACATCCCCGGACCGTCCGCGGTCACCCCGACGCCCCTGACCGAGCGTTTCTTGCTCGCTCGGGAGAAGATGGCCCGGTGAGCGAGGACCAGCGCCAACAGGACGAGCACTCCGGCGAGCCGCACGACCAGCCGGCTGACCGACCCGGCGACGAGCCGACCCAGCCGCTGAGCGGCCTGCCGTCGGGCGGCGGCTACTACGCACGCCCCCCGACCCGTCCGATTCCGACGCCGCCCCACCAGCCGGCCTACCCCGCCCCGGTTCCCTACGCGGGCTACGGCAGCTACCGGCCGCTCGGCCCGAGCGCCGCCCCCGACCAGCGCGGACTGCCCGGCGCCACGTGGGTGGCCCTGGCCGGGATCGCCCTGCTCGTCGGGCTGGTCGGCGGGTTGGTCGGTGCCGGTCTCGTCGACCTGGCCGACGGAACCGGTCGGGTGTCGCGTGGCCTCGAGGGGATCAGCACCCAGGAGGCGGCGCCGCTCGAGGTCGACAACGGCTCGGTCCCCGCGGTCGCCCAGGCGCTGCTGCCCAGCACCGTGCAGATCATCGCCGAGTACGACGGCAAGGCCGGCGGTGCGACCGGCTCCGGCTTCGTGCTCGACCGCGAGGGACACGTGGTCACCAACAACCACGTCGTCGCCTCGGCTGCCGACGAGGAGGGTCCGATCCTCGTCATCGACCACGCCGGCGTGCGCCACGAGGCCTCCGTGGTCGGCCGGAGCCCCGTCTACGACCTCGCGGTGCTGCTGGTCGACGGCATCGGCGATGCCGAGCCTGCCGCGCTCGGAGGGTCCCGGTCGCTCCGCGTCGGGGAGTCCGTGGTCGCCTTCGGCGCGCCGCTCGGTCTGAGCCAGACCGTGACCTCCGGCATCGTGAGCGCCCTGGACCGTCCCGTGACGACCTCGGGAGAGGCCGGTGACGAGTCGTCCTTCATCAACGCCGTGCAGACCGATGCAGCGATCAACCCCGGCAACTCGGGCGGTCCGCTGGTCAACCTCAGCGGTGAGGTCGTCGGGGTGAACTCCGCGATCGCCACCACGGGTGGGTTCGCGGCGAAGTCCGGCAACATCGGTGTCGGCTTCGCGATCCCGATCGAGCAGGTGCGCACCACCGTCGACCAGATCCTGCGCACCGGCAAGGCGGAGTACCCCGTGATCGGCGCCAAGGTCCGTACGGGTGGCGAGGGGGTCGAGGTGGGTGCCGAGATCACCGAGGTCATGCCTGACACCCCTGCGGCGCGTGCGGGCCTGAAGAAGGACGACATCGTGACCGCGGTCGACGACCAGCCGGTCACCGACGGCATCGCCCTGATCGTCGCCATCCGGACCCACCTCCCGGGCGAGGAGGTCGAGTTCACCGTCAGGCGCGGCGACGACGAGGAGACGTTCACCCTCACCCTGGACGGCGAGGTGGGCTGAGGCCCCGTCTCAGCTCGGGTCGGCGTCGGCGTCGACGAAGGGGTGCTGGTCGACGAACTGGCGTGTCTCGGCATACATCCGCTGGATGAACTCCTCGAGCTGCGGGCGCTCGACCCTCCACTGGCCGCGACCGCCGATCTTGATCGCGGGCAGGTCGCCTCGTCGCACGAGCGCGTAGACCTGGGCGCTCGACGTGTTGAGCACCTCGGCGACGTCGCTGAGGGTGAGGAACCTGGGTTCGACCATGCGCCCCATCGTGCCATCGCGCGACGTCGTCGACGGCACCGACGTCGCAGCCTGTGGACAAGCAGGTGTGGCAGGACCGCTTCGCCGCCATGATTGCCCCCGTGTCTCGGAACTCGCTCTCCACCGACGTGCCCTCCGCCACCCGCTCGAGGTCACCGGGCTGGCGAGATCCGCGGCTCTGGGCGGGTGTCGCCCTGGTGGCGGGCTCGGTCGTCGCAGGGTCGGCAGTCGTCGGCTCGGCCGACGAGTCCACCGCCGTGTGGGCCGCGGCGCGCGACCTGAGCCCGGGAGAGGTGCTCCACGCCGACGACCTGCGCGCGACGAGGGTCCGCTTCGGCGAGGACGACGACTCCGAGCGCTACCTCCCCGTCTCCGAGACCCTTCCCGCCGAGCTGACCCTGCTTCGCGGCGTCGGCGCCGGCGAGCTCGTGGCCGGTGCGGCCCTCGGCGACGCCTCCTCCGACACCGTGGCGGTCCCGGTGGCCGTCGGCCCCGAGCACGTCCCGCCGGGCGTGGGGGCCGGGTCGCGTGTGGACATCTGGGTGGTGGGCGAGGGTGCGCGCGGCGAGCCACGGGCCAAGGCGGTGCTGCACGACGTGGCGGTCCTCGCGGCTCCCAGCGCCGCCGAGTCGTTCGCAGCCTCGACGAGCCGCCAGGTCGTGCTCAGCGTCCCCCAGGACGACGAGGGCTCCTTGGCCACACTGCTCGCCGCCAGCGGCGAGGGGCTCGTGCGTGTGGTCGGGCGGCGCTGAGGTGATCTGCACACTTCTGCTCGCCGCGGGCGAGGGGTGGGAGTCCACGGCGCTCGCGATCCTCGAGCGGGCCCCCCAGGTGGCGGTCCTCAAGCGCTGCGTCGACGTCGACGACCTGATGGCCGCGGCGACCAGCGGCCAGGCAGACGTCGCGGTCGTCGCGCTCGATGCCCCCGGCCTGGATCCTTCGGTGGTCACCCACCTGCGCCGCCACGCGCTGCGTCCGGTAGCCGTCACGAACGGTCCTCCCGAGGACCTCGACGTGCGTGAGCGGGCCTCCCGGCTCGGCATCAGCACGGTCGTCGGCGCGGCCGACATGGCCGAGCTCGCGGAGCTGATCTCCAGGGCGGAGGGAGTCGACGACACCCGGGCAGGGGGGACGTCCGAGGCCGACCACGTCGTCGCCTCCGCTGACGAGGCGCACCGCGTGATCACGGTCTGGGGCCCCACCGGCGCTCCGGGGCGCACCACGGTGGCGGTCAACGTGGCCGCCGAGCTGGCCCATCGCGGAGCGCCCGTGCTCCTGGTGGACGCCGATCCCTACGGTGGCAGCGTCGCCCAGCAGCTGGGTGTCCTCGACGAGGTGTCCGGCCTGCTGTCAGCCGCGCGGCTCGCCGGATCAGGCCAGCTCGCCCAGCGGTGGGGCACGGTGTGCCGGGGGATCGATGAGCACCTGGCCGTCGTGACGGGCCTGCCTCGAGCGGACCGCTGGCGGGAGGTGCGCGGCCCGCACGTCGAGCAGCTGCTGGAGTCCGGCCGTGCACGTGGCCACGTCGTCGTGGACACGGGCTTCTCCCTGGAGGACGACCCCGGGTCCGAGTTCGGTGGTCGGCCCGCCCGCAACGCGATGACCCACGCCGCCCTCGACCTCGCCGACGAGGTCGTCGTGGTCGGGTCAGCCGACCCGGTCGGCCTGTCCAGGCTCGCCCGCGGGCTGGTGGACCTGCGGGAGCGCTCGCTGGCCGCTCCCACGAGGGTGGTCGTCAACCGGATGCGACCGAGCATCGGCTGGTCCGAGCGGGAGATCGCCGGGATGGTCGAGGGCTTCGCCCGGATCTCGGGGCTTCACTTCCTGGCCGAGGACCGGGCGGCGCTGGACCGCGCGCTGGTGACCGGTCGTGCGCTGGTCGACGGGGGTCGTAGCCCGGTTGCCGAGGCGATCGCAGGGCTGGTCGATGCCGTGTTCCCGGGGACGGTCCTCTCCCCACCGAAGCGGGCACCTGGACGATTCCTACGGTCCCGCTGAAGGTTCTTGTGCCAATCTTCTGAAAATTCAACGTTCTATCAGATCCCCTTTAGAATTGGTCAAGCACCCCTTCATAGGAGATCTCGTTGAGAAACCGTCGTACCCCCCTGACGCTGCTGACCGTCCTGCTGTTCGTCCTCGCCTCCACGGGCGTGGCCTCCGCCGCCAACATGAAGCGCGGCACCACCCAGGACGACGTGCTGCGCGGCAACAGCAAGGCCAACCGCATCCTGGCCATCGGCGGCAACGACGTCGTGAAGGGTCGCGGCGGGAATGACTACATCCTCGCGGGCCTCGGGGACGACCAGGCCTACGGTGACTCCGGCGACGACCGGATCGCCATGGCGTCTGGCCTCGACTGGGTCTCGGGCGGCAGTGGCAACGACACCATCGACGGCGGCCGCGACAACGACGTCCTCTACGGCGGCACCGACAACGACCACATCACCGGCGCCGACGGCGACGACCTCATCTACGGCGAGGACGGCAACGACTTCACCCTCAACGGCGGCGAGGGCAACGACCGGCTCTACGGCGGCGAGGGCACCGACAAGCTGCTCGGCCACGACGGTGACGACATCCTCGACGGTGGCAACGGCAGCGACTTTGCTCTCTCGGGCGGTCCGAGCAACGACCTCCTGATCGACGGTGCTGGCGACGAGCTCAAGATCAAGGGCGACGAGGGGGACGACACCGTCTTCCTCGGTCCCGGCCGCGACCGGGTCTTCACCGAGCAGGGCAACGACACCATCTACGTCTTCCCCGACGGCGAGCTCGACAAGATCCACTGCGACGACCCGACCCTGGGTGACGAGGGAACCGCTGACCGGGTGGTCTTCGTGGGCTACCGCGACGCCCACGACGTCGTGGACTACCGCGGGTCGTGCGAGATCGTCGAGATCAGCCCGGTCGCGCCGGCCGGCTGGCCCTACTGAGGCCCTGACCGCCTCGGTCAGGCGGCGAAGAGCAGGTAGAGCCCCCCGACGGTGAACCCCACCATCGCGAACAGCAGCGGGAGCTGCCCGGTGAGCTGGTGTCGCTGGGGGAGGAGCCTGACCGCGCGGTCATGGGCCGCAACGACGCCCAGCACGTGGCCGGTGACCACGGCGAGCACCTTGGTGACCGCCAGGAACGTCGGGTGCAGGGCGAGCCAGTAGCTCACCTGCATGTCGGCCGTGCCGAGGTAGTCGGCGCCCTCCTGCAGCGGGTCGCTCAGCTGGATCAGCGTCAGCTGACCCTGCTGGACGAAGTAGGTCAGGTAGTGGGCGACCATGTAGCCCACGATGATCGGCACCACCGAGTGTGCGAAGAGGTCGGGCAGCAGTCGCCGCTCGACCTCGGCCGAGACGCCGGTGGCCATCGTCGCAGCAGCGAGGACCACCGCGACGCCGCCGGTGAAGACCAGGAGCGCGAGGGTGTCCGGGAGGACCCGCCCGATGTCAGTGGACTGCACGAGCTGCAGCCACCAGGTCGACTCGCGGAACGAGTCGAAGGCGGTGCTGCCGAACAGGACACCGACCACGGCCACGAGCCCGGGGCGTACGGCGACCGTGTCGAGGTTGGCGAGCGGCGAGCGGATGACCAGCGTGTCGCCGCGGTGGCCCCACACCGAGAGCTTGCCGACGAGCGTGGAGTAGACCTCGAACGGGTCTGCATGGGCCAGGAAGGTGCCTCCGAACAGCGCGGAGCCGATGAGCATGATGCCGAGGTAGGCCGCGCACCACAGGCGCACCGGTCCGAGCTCGGTGGCGTGCGGATAGACCAGCTCGAACCAGACGAAGGCCAGCAGGGCGAGCGCCGCAGGCCAGTAGCCGAGGCGCTCGGGGTAGCGGAAGAGGCCCTGCTCGCCCTCGACACCCGACACCCGCGCGAAGAGCTTGCTGAGGGTCCTGGCCGGGCTCACGGCCTTGAAGAACGGTCCGAACAGGAGCGATGCGGGCACGATGCCGACCCACAGCAGCACGTAGAAGCTGCCGAAGAACGGGTTGATCAAGGTGTCCTGCCCGAACACCGCGGCCATGCCGACGTAGAGGAAGAACGCCATGCCGAGCGCTCGCAGCACGGCCTCGAAGGCGCGGCTCGACACCAGGGTGTCGAGCCATGCCGGCGCGGGACGACCGCTGGTCGCGGCGTCGTAGCGCGGGTTGCGCCAGGCCATGGCCAGCACGGTGAACGACACGACGAGGGCCGCGACGGCTCCCGCAATGGCCAGCTCCGAGGGGATCGGGAGGTCCTTGGCCCCTCCGAAGCCGTGCGCGAGGGCGGTGTCGGCGGGGGAGCGCCGCACTCAGCTCACCTGGAGCTGGAGGACGACCACGTCAGGCTCGTGCGACTCGACCTCGACGACCCCGGGCTGCTTGAAGGTGAGCTGGTGGGCGGAGATGCCCTTCTTGTAGGAGATCTCCTGCTCGGGCGTCGAGTGGACGTGGAGCTCACCGGCCTCGTCGGCCTCGATGGCGAGGGTGATCTCCTCGCCCAGCGGAACCTTGACGCGCTCACCGTTGGGGGTGATCTTGCCGCCCTGGCGGGTGATGGTGATGACGTTGCTGGGCAGCTCCTCCTCCGGCTCGGCGCTCTCCGTCTCGGTCGGCGTCTCGGACGGCTCGGGGGTGCTGGTCCGCTCGGTCGCCTCGCCGCTCGGCGTGTTGGGGTCGCTGCCGTCGTCGGTGCCGCACCCGGTCAGGGCCAGGGCGAGCACGAGGCCGAGCGGTGCGGTGCGGGCGAGCAGGCGACGGTGCATCAGGGTTCTCTCCTCGTTGTCCGGTGGGCACCCGGCCGTGCCGGCTGGGTACCTCTGCCAGAATCCCATGTTGAACAACCGTCTCGGCACCCGGGCCAGTCCTCGGGCACGGGCCTCACGCACACCGACGAAGGGCACACCACATGAGCGAGCGGCTGCGGCCGCGGGACCTGGCCATCCTCGCCACCGAGTCCCCCACGACGCCCATGCACAACGCCACCGTCGAGATCTTCGACCCCGGCGCCTCGGGGTTCGACTACGAGCGCCTCGTCGAGCTGATCGACGACCGGATCGCGTTCGTCCCC
Organism: Nocardioides seonyuensis; assembly: GCF_004683965.1. Lineage (NCBI taxonomy): Bacteria > Bacillati > Actinomycetota > Actinomycetes > Propionibacteriales > Nocardioidaceae > Nocardioides > Nocardioides seonyuensis. Next base: position 501,823 of record NZ_CP038436.1, on the reverse strand, counting down.
CGCTACCGCCAGAAGCTCCAGTGGGTGCCGGGCAAGCTCGCCAACCCCTCCTGGGTGGACGACCCGTCCTTCGACCTCGGCTACCACGTGCGTCGTTCGGCGCTACCGCGACCGGGCAGCATGGACCAGCTGCGCGACCTGGTCGCCCGCATCGCCTCACGGCCGCTCGACCGCAGCCGCCCGCTGTGGGAGTGCTACTTCGTCGAAGGTCTGGCCGAGGGCCGGGTGGCGCTGCTCACCAAGAGCCACCAGATCCTGGTCGACGGCCGCGAGACCGTGGACATCGGGCAGGTCCTGCTCGACACCACGCCCGACCGCGAGCTGCTCGGCCACGACGAGTGGCGGCCGACTCCGAGCCCGGGCCCGCTGGCCGTGGCCGCGCGTGCCCTGACCGAGACGCTCGCCAACCCGGCGACCCTCATCACGACGGCCCAGGCGACCGCCCAGTCCCTGGCGCGGCAGGCCGAGTCCGCCAGCGACCGGGTGTCCGAGGTTGCGGGCGCCCTCGCCGGTCGCGGGCCCGTCCACTCCACGCCGGTGCACCGGCGCCTCTCCCAGCAGCGCCGCTTCGTCGCCGTGCGCACCGACCTCGCCGACTACAACAAGATCCGCCAGGTCCACGGAGGCACCGTCAACGACGTCATCCTGGCCACCCTCACCGGAGCGCTGCGCGGCTGGCTGATGACGCGTTCGGAGTCCATGGCCGGGCTGCGCACCGTCAAGGCGATCGTGCCGATGTCGGTGATCGACGACGAGCTGGAGGCCACCTCCCTGGGCACCCAGATCACCGGCCACATGGTCCACCTGCCGATCCTCGAGCCGAGCCCGGTCGTGCGCCTCCACCAGGTCAGCTACGACCTCAAGGCTCACCGAGAGACCGGCCGCGCCGTCTCGGCTCGGCGCCTCTCGGGGATCGCCGGGTTCGCCCCGACGACCTTCCACGCCCTGGGCTCGCGGCTCGCCGTCGCGGAGCTGCGGCGCGGCTTCCACGTCTCGGTCACCAACGTGCCCGGCCCGCAGTTCCCGCTCTACGCCGGCTCGGCCCAGATGCTCGAGTCCTACCCCGTCCACCCGCTGCTGCCCGACCACCCGCTGGCCTTCGGGGTGACGTCCTACGACGGCGGCGTCTTCTGGGGCATCACGGCCGACCGCGACGCCGTACCCGACGCCGACGTGCTCGCGCAGACACTGCTCGAGGCCCTCGACGAGCTCAAGGACTCCGCCAGCGAGAGCCGTCCGCGCGCGCCGCGGGGTCGCAAGAAGGCGACCGCACCGAAGGACGTGAAGAAGCCGTGAGCATCCGCGTCTACAAGCCGGGCTCATGGATGAATCTCCGCGAGGTCGTCAGCGTCCAGCAGCAGGCAGGCGACGTGCTGGCTCCCGACTGGAACACCGACCGGCACCTCGTCTACACCGTCACCGAGGCACTGCGGTCGGCGCTTCCGGACCTCGACGACGAAGGCCTCGAGCACTACGCCATGACGGAGGCCGCACAGGCCTCGTTGCGGCTCTTCTACGACGAGGGCGAGCCCATGCGCAGGATCGTGATGGCGGTGGACGTCGACTCGGTGGAGCCGGTGCAGGACGGACTCTGCGAGGTCCACGCCGAGTTCTCCGTGCCCAACGACGTGGTGGCATGGCTGGTCGACACCGATGGCGCCGCGCCGGCAGTGAGCGACGTCGCCGGGTCACTCCCGCTGACCGGCACCGAGTCGACCGAGGACGTGGCCCGGATCGAGCGGGCCGTCGCGGCGTGTCTCGAGCACGACCTGGCCTACTACGCAGCCTCGGAGACCGACCTGGTGATGGAGCTGTCCTGAACGCTCCACCTGCCGCCTTTGAGAGCCAGATCACTCTCTGACACGATCGGCCCATGGACGCGATCACCTTCCCCCCGGCTCCCACCAACGAGCCCAACCTGACCTATGCGCCGGGCACCCCCGAGCGCGAGGCACTCGTGAGCGAGATCAACCGGCTCGAGCGCAAGCAGCACACCCTGCGCGCCCACATCAACGGTCGCAGGCGCAACGGCGGTGGCGCCGAGATGAAGGTCGTCCAGCCCCACGACCACCAGCACGTGCTCGGCACCTTCAAGAACTCCACGACCAAGGACGCCGAGGCGGCCATCAAGGCCGCCAAGGACGCTGCGCTCCCGTGGCAGCGGATGCCCTTCGACGAGAAGTGCGCGATCCTGCTCAAGGCCGCCGACCTGCTCGCCGGACCGTGGCGCCAGCGCCTCAACGCCGCCACCGTGCTCGGCCAGTCCAAGACCGCGTTCCAGGCCGAGATCGACGCGGCGTGCGAGCTCATCGACTTCTGGCGCTTCAACGTCCACTACGCCAAGCAGATCCACACCGAGCAGCCGATCGCCAACAGCCCGGGCATCTGGAACCGCACCGACCACCGCCCGCTCGAGGGGTTCGTCTACGCGATCACGCCGTTCAACTTCACCGCGATCGCCGGCAACCTGCCCACGGCGCCGGCGCTGATGGGCAACACCGTCATCTGGAAGCCCTCGCCCACCCAGCAGCTCGCCGCCTCGATGACGATGGAGCTGCTCGAGGAAGCCGGCATGCCCCCCGGCGTCATCAACATGCTCCCCGGCGACGGCCTCGACGTCTCCAGGGTGGCACTGGCCCACCCCGACCTCGCCGGGATCCACTTCACCGGCTCCACGCCGACCTTCCAGCACCTCTGGCGCACGGTCGGCGAGAACATCTCGACCTACCGCGCCTACCCGCGGATCGTGGGGGAGACCGGGGGCAAGGACTTCATCGTCGCTCACCCCTCCGCCGACCCCGACGTGCTGCGGGTGGCGATGATCCGCGGCGCGTTCGAGTTCCAGGGCCAGAAGTGCAGCGCAGCCTCCCGCGCCTACGTCGCCCGTTCCGTGTGGAACAAGATCAAGGACCAGCTGATCGCCGACACCGAGGCGCTCTCGATGGGCGACCCGACCGACCTGTCCCACTTCATGGGTGCGGTCATCGACGACCGCGCCTTCGCCAAGCACAAGAAGGCGATCGCTCGTGTGCGAGCCAACCGCCACCTCACCCTGCTCGCCGGGGGCCAGACCGACGACTCGGTCGGGTGGTTCGTGCGGCCCACGATCATCGAGTCCACCGACCCCACCGACCAGATGTTCTCCGACGAGTACTTCGGCCCCATCCTGGCGGTCCACGTCTACGACGACGACAGGTTCGAGAAGGTCGTCGCCCAGATGGAGTCGTTCGCGCCCTACGCCCTGACCGGCGCCATCATCGCCCAGGACCGCGAGGCGATCGCATGGGCGCGGCGCGAGCTGCGCTTCGCCGCGGGCAACTTCTACGTCAACGACAAGCCCACCGGCGCCGTCGTCGGCCAGCAACCCTTCGGCGGCGGTCGCGCCTCCGGCACCAACGACAAGGCCGGGGCCGCCTCCAACCTCCTGCGCTGGACCTCCCCACGTTCGATCAAGGAGACGTTCGTGCCGCCCACCGACCACCGCTACCCGCACATGGGCTGAGGCCCGGCCGGGACGTCATACGTCGGTGCACCCACCGGTCGACCGGCGTATGACGTCCTGCGTGGCGGTGGGAGGATGGCGGCATGATCCCGCTCCACATGGGAGCCCTGCACCCCGTCGAGCAGGCGCTGACCCTGTTCCTGGCGTTCGGGCCGTTCGTCCTGCTGGCCCTGGTCGTGTGGTGGCGTCGGTCCCATGACGACGCCGGGTCCTGACCCGTCCTAGGACAGCCAGGCCCTTCCGGTGGCCTGCTCCTTGTCGAGCGCCTTCTCCAGCATCCCGGCGATCAGGGCCTCGAGCTTGCCGCCGACGAGCGGGATCCGGACGGACACCTCGAGGTCGATGCGCTCGATGGTCGCACCGTCACGCTCGAGGAGCGTGGCCGTGCCGGTGATCTCACCGGGCTTGCCCGGGATGGTGACCTCGACGTCGGCGTGGTCGTCGGTGGTCCACGTCTCACGCTGGACGATCGAGATCTCGTCGCCCACGATCTTTGTCGCGACCGACGGCAGACCGTCGGCCGACTGGACCTGCTCGACGGTCACCACCCCGCCGTCGACACGGGCCGAGCCGCGCAGGACCCTCTGGTCCGCGAGCACTCGCTCGCGGAACGCCGGGTCGAACAGCATCGCCCTGACCTCGTCCGGCGAGGCGTCGTACACCAGCTCCTTGACCACACGCTTGCTCATGCCGGTCATCATGTCGGAGGGGCCTCCCGGCCGCCATGACCAGAGGTGACCGGCGAGTAGCCACCCGTGTTGGCTTCGTCACACGAGGGGTCCTAGGGTCGGGATCGTGGCAACGACGCTCGAGGACGACAAGGCTGAACACCTGGCCCAGACGATCCAGCTGGCCCACGAGCGAGGCGAGGGCGACGGTCCGCCACTCGAGACCGTCGAGTCGCTCCTCGGCGCCTACTTCCGCCACGTCGCCGCCGACGACGTCACCCTCCAGGCGCCAGAGGACCTCCTCGGCGCCCTGCAGTCCCACTACGCGCTGGCCGTCTCCCGTCCGCAGGGCACCGCGGCGGTGCGCGTGTCGACGCCCACCACCGGGACCGCCGGCTGGTCGGTCGGGGGCCGCTCCGTGGTGGAGGTCGTGACCGACGACATGCCGTTCCTCGTCGACTCGGTGACGATGGAGCTGCGCCGGCTGGGCCACACCGTGCACCACGTCGTCCACCCCCAGCTGCGGGTGGAGCGCGACGTGACCGGGGCGCTCAAGCACGTCACCGCCCTCGACGAGGGGGATCACGGTCGCGGCTCGAGCAGCGAAGGCCTCCAGACCCTGGCCGAGTCGTGGATGCACGTCGAGGTCGACCGGGTCGACGAGGACGAGGTCGCCGACGTCACCGACGCGATCCAGCGCATCCTGCGCGACGTGCGCGAGTCCGTCGAGGACTGGGAGAAGATGCACGCCCAGGTGCTCAGGGTCGTGGAGCAGATCACCGACGACCCGCCGCCGCTCGACGACGAGGAGCTCCGCCAGGGGCGCGAGTTCCTCGAGTGGCTGGCGGATGACCACTTCACCTTCCTCGGCTACCGGGAGTACCAGCTCGAGAGCGCCTCCGACGACCCCGACGACTGCGGCCTGCGCGCCGTTCCCGGTACCGGTCTCGGAATCCTGCGCTTCGACCAGGACCTGTCCGCCTCGTTCGGCAAGCTGCCACCTGTGGTGCGCCAGAAGGCGCGCGAGAAGACCCTGCTGGTCCTCGCCAAGGCCAACTCGCGGGCGACGGTCCACCGCCCGGCCTACCTCGACTACGTCGGGGTCAAGGTGTTCGAGGGCGGCGAGGTCGTGGGGGAGCGGCGCTTCCTCGGTCTCTTCTCCAGCGGTGCCTACACCGAGTCGATCAACCGGGTGCCGCTGCTGCGCGAGAAGGCCGCCGACGTGATGCGCCGCGCGGGCTTCGACCGGCGCAGCCACGCCGGCAAGGCGCTGATGGACACCCTGGAGAACTACCCGCGCGACGAGCTGTTCCACACCCCCACCGACGAGCTCGCCCCGGTGGTCCAGGGGGTGATGCACGCACGCGAGCGCCGCCAGCTGCGGATCTTCACGCGCCGCGACACCTACGGCCGCTACGTCTCGGTGCTCGTCTACCTGCCCAACGACCGATACTCCACCACCGTGCGCGAGCGGTTCACCGCGATCCTCAAGGAGCGCCTCCAGGGCGAGAGCATCGAGTACACCGCGCGCGTCAACGAGTCCTCGACAGCCAGCGTCCACTTCGTGGTGCACCCGCCCAAGGGCGAGCACGTCCCCGACGTCGACGTCGCGGCGCTCGAGCGCGCCTTCGCCGACGCCTCGCGCTCGTGGCGCGACGACCTGGTCAGCGCCGTCGTGGCGGACTACGGCGAGGAGGACGGGTCCCGGCTCGCGCGCGCCTGGGCCAACGCCTTCCCCGAGGCCTACAAGGAGGACTACGACGCCGCGAGGGCGTCCGCCGACCTCGGGCGGATCGAGGCGATCGAGGGCGCGGAGGGCATCGACCTGGCGCTCTTCGACCAGGACGAGCCCGGCCGTGGCGAGTCGCGCCTGAAGGTCTTCCGTGTCGGGTCGCCGCTCTCGTTGAGCGCGGTGCTGCCGATGCTCACCTCGATGGGCGTCGAGGTCATCGACGAGAGGCCCTACGAGCTCGAGGGGCTGTCCCGCGAGTCCTACATCTACGAGTTCGGCCTCCACCACACCGGTGACCTGGCCCAGGAGTCGAAGACCCTCTTCGCCGAGGCGCTGCGCGCGGTGTGGGACGGCTACAACGAGAGCGACGGCTTCAACCGGCTCGTCCTCGCCGCCGGGCTCAGCTGGCGTCAGGCCACGGTGCTGCGCGCCTACGCCAAGTACATGCGCCAGGGCAACTCACCCTTCGCGCTCGACTACATCCAGGGCGCCCTCCTCGAGAACGTCGAGCTGACCCGCCTCCTCGTCGGCCTCTTCGAGGCGTGCTTCGACCCCGGCCGCGACAACCTCCCCGCCGACGCGGAGGCACGGGTGGCGAGGATCGAGGCGATCGAGGAGAAGCTCACGAAGGCTCTCGACGACGTCGTCAGCCTCGACCACGACCGCATCCTGCGGTCCTACCTCACGCTCATCAATGCGACGCTGCGCACCAACTTCTTCCAGCGCGACCGCCAAGGCGAGCTCCACCCCTACATCTCGTTCAAGCTGGAGCCCTCGGCGATCCCGGACCTGCCCCAGCCGCGGCCGCGCTACGAGATCTTCGTCTACAGCCCCCGCGTCGAGGGGTCGCACCTGCGGTTCGGCGCGGTGGCCCGTGGTGGGCTGCGCTGGTCGGACCGTCGCGACGACTTCCGCACCGAGGTGCTGGGCCTGGTCAAGGCCCAGATGGTCAAGAACACCGTCATCGTGCCCGTCGGCGCGAAGGGCGCCTTCTTCGCCAAGCAGCTGCCCGACGCCAGCGACCGCGACGCGTGGCTCGCCGAGGGCATCGAGTGCTACAAGACGTTCATCTCGGGGCTGCTCGACGTCACCGACAACCTCGTCGAGGGTGAGACCGTGCCGCCCGAGGGTGTCGTACGCCACGACGGGGACGACAGCTATCTCGTCGTCGCCGCCGACAAGGGCACGGCCGCCTTCTCCGACATCGCCAACGGCGTTGCCAAGGACTACGGGTTCTGGCTGGGCGACGCGTTCGCCTCGGGCGGATCGGTCGGCTACGACCACAAGGGGATGGGCATCACCGCGCGAGGCGCGTGGGTCTCGGTGCAGCGCCACTTCCGCGAGATGGGCATCGACTGCCAGTCCGAGGAGTTCACCGCGGTCGGCATCGGCGACATGTCCGGTGACGTGTTCGGCAACGGCATGCTCTGCTCGGAGCACACCCGCCTGGTCGCGGCGTTCGACCACCGCGACATCTTCCTCGACCCCGACCCCGACGCCGCCACGTCCTACGCCGAGCGCAAGCGGCTCTTCGAGAAGCCGCGCTCTAGCTGGCAGGACTACGACACCTCGCTGATCTCCGAGGGTGGCGGCGTGTGGCCGCGGTCGGCGAAGTCGATCCCGGTCTCCGCCCAGGTGCGCAAGGTGCTCGGGCTCGGCGACGACGTCACCAAGCTGACGCCGGCCGAGCTGATGCGGGCCATCCTGCTCGCCCCCGTCGACCTGCTGTGGAACGGCGGCATCGGCACCTACGTGAAGTCCGCGGACGAGTCCCACGCAGACGCCGGCGACAAGGCCAACGACGCCATCCGGGTCGACGGCGAGGACCTCCGGGTCCGCTGCGTCGGAGAGGGCGGCAACCTCGGCTTCACCCAGCTCGGCCGCGTCGCCTACGCCCGCCAGGGGCGCGGCGGCGAGGGAGGGCGCATCAACACCGACTTCATCGACAACTCGGCCGGCGTCGACACCTCCGACCACGAGGTCAACATCAAGATCCTGCTCGACCGCGTCGTCGCCGCCGGCGACATGACGGGGGAGGAGCGCAACTCGCTGCTGGCCGAGATGACCGACGAGGTCGGCTCGCTCGTCCTGCGCGACAACTACGAGCAGAACCTCGCGCTGGCCAACGCGCTCGCCCACGCCCCCCAGCTGCTCCACGTCCACGAGGACTGGATGCGCGAGCTGGAGCGGCGTGGGGTCCTCAACCGAGAGCTCGAGGCACTGCCCACCTCCCGCGAGGTACGACGACGCCTCGACAACGGCCAGGGGCTCTCCGCACCGGAGCTCTCGGTGCTCCTCGCGTGGACCAAGATCGTGCTGGCCGACGAGCTGGTCACCTCCGACCTCCCCGACGACCCCTACCTGCGTGAGGACCTGCTGGCCTACTTCCCCTCGCGGATGAAGCCCGACCTCGAGGACGCCATGGCCGACCACCCGCTGCGTCGCGAGATCATCGTGACCCAGGTGGTCAACGACCTGGTCAACGGCGCCGGGATGACCTTCTGGACCCGACTGGCGGGCGAGACCGGCGCCACTGCCGCCGACCTGACGCGAGCCAACTTCGTGGCCCGGGAGATCTTCGGCTCCCTCCAGCTCCGTGAGCAGATCAAGGCGCTCGACAACCAGGTCCCGGCCGAGCGGCAGACACGGATGCGCATCGAGATGCGCACCCTGGTCGAGCGGGCCTCGCGCTGGCTGGTCACCAACCGGCGCCCACCCCTGAACTCCCAGGCCACGGTCGACTTCTTCCGCGAGCGCGTGCAGGACGTCATGGCCGCGCTGCCCGAGATCGCCACCGGCAAGGAGCACGAGGACTACCTGGCGCGGGCCAAGCGGCTCACCGACCAGGACGTCCCGGAGGACCTCGCCACGCGCGTCGCCGTACTGGCTCCTGCCTATGCCGCGCTCGGCATCGTGGAGACGGCCGACCGGCTCGGCCTCGACCCGATCGAGGTGGCGAGGGTGCACTTCACCCTCGGCGAGCGGCTCGGTCTTCCGGTCGTGGTCGACCGCATCTTCGCCCTGCCGCGCGATGACAGGTGGCACACGATGGCGCGCGCCGCGCTGCGCGACGACCTCTACGGCGTCCACCAGCAGCTCACCGCGGCAGTGCTCGAGTCCACCCCCGCCGATGCCGACGCCGCCGAGCGGGTGGCCGCCTGGGAGGAGTCCGACAGGGAGCTGGTGGGGCGCGCTGCGGACACGCTCCACGACATCTGCCGCGAGGACGCCGCCGACCTGGCGCGGTTGTCGGTGGGGTTGCGGGTGGTGCGCTCGCTGCTGGGCTGAGCCGCCCTCCTAGGCTGCCGCCGTGAGCCTGCTGATCCAGACACCGCGCGCCCGTGTGGCGCGTCTCGCCCGGCGGTTGACCGGTGCCCCGAGCCCGCTGGACGGGCGGACCGTCCTGGTGACGGGTGCCTCGTCCGGCATCGGTGAGGCGACTGCCCTGGCGGTCGCCCGGCGGGGCGCTCACGTGCTGCTGGTGGCCCGTCGCGCCGACGAGCTCGAGCGGGTGCGGGCCGAGATCGAGGCCGCGGGCGGTGTTGCGTCGTCGTACGTCGTCGACCTCACCGACGGCGACGCCATCGACGCGCTCGTCGAGCAGGTGCTGGCCGAGCACGGAGCGGTGGACTACCTGGTCAACAACGCGGGCCGCTCGATCCGGCGGTCGCTGGCGCTGTCCCACGACCGGTTCCACGACTTCGAGCGCACGATGGCGATCAACTACTTCGGGCCGGTGCGCCTGACGATGGGGCTGCTGCCCGCGATGCGTGACCAGCGCTTCGGCCACGTCGTCAACATCGTCACCTGGGGCAACCAGCTCAAGGCGCCGAAGTTCGCGCCCTACATCGCCTCCAAGAGCGCGCTCGACGTCTTCGGCCGGATCCTCGGCCGTGAGGAGTTCCACCACAACATCACGTGCACCAACATGCGCGTGGCCTTGGTGGCGACGCCGATGATCGGCCCCACCGAGGCCTACGCCGACCGTCGGGCGGAGTCGCCCGAGGCGTGCGCGGAGCGGGTGGTGCGTGCGCTCGAGGACCGGCCCATCACCGTCAACGGGGTGGTCGGCTCGGTCGGCGAGGTGCTCAACCTCGTCGCGCCGCGGCTCTCGGACCTCGTGATGGCCGAGATGGCGCGGCGGGTGCCCGACTCGGCTGCCGCGCGTGGTGAGGGCCCCCGCGCCTGACTCCCGCGCCTGACCCCCGCGCACCCGAAACACTCTCGGGATAGTCCGTATCAATTGGGTCCTTGCGGACGCCTCCTGAGGAGCTTCTTGATATGGACTATCGGGCAGGAGCCTGTGGACGCGCGGGCGGGAGACCCTGGGGTCAGAGAAACCGTGCGGCGGGGAGACCTAGCTGGCCTTCTTGGCCGGCGTCTTCTTCGCAGCGGCCTTCTTGGCGGTCTTCTTCGCAGCCGTCTTCTTGGCGGGTGCCTTCTTCGCCGCAGACTTCTTCGTGGCGGTCTTCTTGGCCGCGGTCTTCTTCGCCGGTGCCTTCTCGGCGGGCTCGTCCTCGGACTCCTCGGACTCCTCGCCCCGCGCCGACTTGGCTGCCGCCACGGACTTCTGAAGGGCGGCCAGGAGGTCGACCACCTCGCCGCCGGTCTTGGTCGACTTCTCGGTGCGCTTGACCTCGCCGCCCTCGATCTTCGACTTCACCAACGCCTCGACGGCTCCGGCGTAGTCGTCCTCGAACTCGGAGGGGTCGAAGTCGCCGGCGAGGGTCTCGACCAGCATGTTGGCCATCTTGACCTCGGCGTCCTTGGCCTCGCCGACGTCGACGGAGAAGTCGGGGGTGCGGACCTCGTCGGGCCACATCATGGTCTGGAGGACGATCACGTCGTCCTTGACCCGCAGCACCGCGATGCTCGTGCGCTGCCGCAGGGCGACGGTGACCACGGCCATCCGATCGGCGTCCTTGAGGGCCTGGCGCAGCAGGGCGTAGGGCTTGGCGCCGGCGCCCTCGGGCTCCAGGTAGTAGGACTTCTCGAAGAGCAGCGGGTCGATCTGCTCGCGCGGCACGAACTTCTCGACAGCGATCTCGCGCGAGGATGTCGAGGGCAGCTCGGCGAGGTCGTCGTCGCTGAGGATGACCATCTCGCCGTCCTCGGTCTCGTAGCCCTTGGCGATGTCGGCATAGGCGACCTCCTCCCCGTCGAGGGAGCAGACGCGCTGGTACTTGATGCGGCCGCCGTCCTTGGCGTGCACCTGACGGAAGGACACGTCATGGCTCTCGGTGGCGGCGTAGAGCTTCACAGGCACGCTCACGAGGCCGAAGGAGACGGCACCCTTCCAGATTGCTCGCATGGGGTAAGCATGTCCCATGCGCCCCATGCTCGCCACCCGCGGCGACCGGCTCCCGACCTCTCCGGAGTGGCTGCACGAGGTGAAGTGGGACGGCATCCGGCTGCTCGTCGACTCCACTCCCGAGCGCGGGCTGCGGCTGTGGAGCCGCAACGAGAACGACGTCACCGCGGGCTATCCCGAGCTCGCCGGCTTCGGTGCCGGCCGCGACCTGCTGGTCGACGCCGAGGTGGTCGCCTTCCGCGACGGCATCCCGACCTTCGCCGCGCTCGCCGAGCGCATGCACGTGCGCAACCAGCGCCGCCTGGAGGTGCTGGCCCGCGACAACCCCGTGACGCTGCTGGTCTTCGACGTGCTGCGCCTCGACGGCCGCGACCTCACCGGGCTGCCGCTGGAGGAGCGTCGCGAGATCCTCGAGGGCCTCGAGCTGGCCGACGTCCACTGGCAGGTGCCGGCGGCCTACGACGACGGCGAGATGCTGATGCAGGCCACCGAGCAGCAGGGCCTCGAGGGTGTGGTGAGCAAGCGCCGCTCGTCGCGTTATGAGTACGGCGCCCGCTCGCGGCACTGGCTGAAGTTCCCCCACCGGCGGCGCACCTCGTGGGTGGTGGGCGGCTGGCGGCCCGAGACGGGCTCGCGCGGGCGACTGGGCGCCGTACTCGTCGGGCTGCCGTCGGCGGACGGCCTGGTCTTCATGGGCCGGGTGGGCTCCGGTATCGCGGGCCGCAACGGACAGGCGCTGCTGGAGCTGCTGGCGCCGCTGGCACGCACGACGACACCCTTCGTCGCCGGCATGCCGAAGGTCGACGCCGTCGGCAGCCACTGGGTTGAGCCGAGCATCGTCGTGGACGTGGAGTCGCTCGGCTTCTCCGGTCAGGGGCGGCTGCGTCAACCGGCGTTCATCGGGGTACGACACGACCTCGCCCCCGACGACCTCGTCGAGGACCCGGCCGAGGAGGACGCGGAGTGAGCGAGATGCAGGTCGAGGTCGAGGGACGCACCCTGACCATCAGCAACCTCGACAAGGTGCTCTACCCGGCGACGGGCACGACCAAGGGCGAGGTGCTGCACTACTACGCCCAGGTGGCGCCGGTGCTGCTGCCGCACCTCGCCGACCGCGCGGTGACGCGGATCCGGTGGCCGCACGGGGTGCAGGGCAACAGCTTCTTCGAGAAGAACACCCCCGCAGGCACTCCCTCGTGGGTGCGCACCCACGAGGTGCCGACCACGGGGTCGCGGTCCGGCAAGGGCGAGGGCACGATCAGGTTCCCGATCTGCGACGACCTCGCGACGCTGACCTGGCTGGCCAACCTCGCCGCCCTCGAGCTCCACGTCCACCAGTGGCAGGTCGACGAGGACGGCACCCCGCGCAACCCCGACCGGCTCGTCATCGACCTCGACCCGGGGGAGCCCGCCGGCCTGCACGAGTGTGCGCGCGTCGCGCTGCTGGTGCGCAACGCCCTTGCTGAAAGAAACGTTGCTTGCACGCCGGTGACCAGCGGCAGCAAGGGCCTCCACCTCTATGCCCCGCTGCCCGGCGAGCTCGACAGCGACGGCACGACCGCCCTGGCGAAGGAGGTCGCCGAGGGCCTGCAGAAGGCCCACCCCGACCTGGTGACCGCGGCCATGACGAAGGCCAAGCGGCCGGGCAAGGTGTTCCTCGACTGGTCGCAGAACTCCGGCTCCAAGACGACCATCTCGCCGTACTCGTTGCGTGGTCGTGAGCGACCGATGGTCGCCACCCCGATCACCTGGGACGAGGTCGAGGAGGGCGCCGAGGACGAGCTTGCCCTGGAGCAGTTCGACTTCGAGGACGTGCTGGCGCGGGTCGAGGAGCACGGCGACCTCTTCGAGGCCTGAGGGTCCGGTGGCGGGCCGAGTCCGCTCGTGACTCCTGGCCGGTGCGCTCGTTGACCTCAGAACAGGATCGGAGGAGCAACGTGCAGGCTTCGCGGGACTCTGTCTCAGCGGCCATGCTGTGCGTCGGCGTGGTGGCCCTGGTGTGCGCGTTCGCGGTGTCTCCGCTGACCCAGGACACCTCCCTGGACGAGGCCTTCCGTGTCCGGCCGGACTTCTCCGCACGCCTGTTCACCTCGGCGCTCATGTTCGGGTGTGCGTCAGCAGGCATGGCCAGCGGGTCGGTGGTGCTGTGGCGCCTGCTCCCGCCGCGGAAGACCTGGTCGCGGGTGGCGGTGACGGCCTACGCCCTCGGCACCCTGGGCCTGGGCTTGTACGGCGGGGCGCTCGTCTACGCCCACTCCCTCCTCGACCCCTCCGGGGTGCTGCACGTCGAGCAGGTGCAGGCGCTCCGCGAGGAGCTGTGGCTGCGGATCCTCCTGGTCGGATGGCTGTTCTTCTTCCTGAGCGGCCTGGTCATGCTGGCGGTCGGGATGCTCCGCAACCCACGGGTGCCGCGGTGGGTGCCGTCGGCCATACTCGCGTTCGTCGCCAGCCAGTTCATCCCGCTGCCGGGCGGGCACGCCACGTCGGTGGCGCAGTTCGTGGTGCTGGCGGTTGCGCTGGCGCACGCCGCAGCGCTGGCTCATGGCAGCGCGACCGGGCGTGACCCCGAGCTCGCCCGGGTGTGGCCCACGGGTCGTCGGCGGGTCGTCGCGGTCGCGCCCGTGGGGCTCGACCCTGGCGGCACACGACAAGGGAATCGCCAGCACTGATGTCGTCCGCCGCCAGGGTGGACGACTCAACACTGGGTGAAGGTTGTCCACAGATCGTCTGGACACTCTGGTTCGAGGCGCTCGTGCGCCGATAGCGTCTGGCCCGGAACTTCTCGGGACCAGGGGGACACACCCATGACGCTGACGCGTCCCTACACGCACGACCACTCACACGCCCAGCTCGTCGAGCAGCTGGACGCGCAGGTGCGCGAGGGCGTGCGTCGCGAGGGAGTCGACCCGCAGCTCGTGCCCGCTGCCGTACGACGCATCGCCGAGGACGTCGTCGGCGAGCATGACGACCTGAGTCTCACCGGCGCCGTCGCGCCGATCGCCGACCCCACCGCGATGGTCGGCGAGCTCGTGGCCCGCATCTCGGGCTTCGGAGCCCTGCAGCAGTTCCTGGACGACCCTGAGGTCGAGGAGATCTGGATCAACGACCCGAGCCGTGTGTTCGTGGCCCGGCGAGGTCGTCACGAGCTGACCAACCTCGTGCTCGACGCGGCGCAGGTGCAGGAGATGGTCGAGCGGATGCTCAAGACCAGCGGCCGGCGCATCGACATCAGTCAGCCATTCGTCGACGCGATGCTGCCGGAGGGCCACCGCCTGCACGTGGTGCTCGAAGGCATCTCGCGCGGGTTCAGCGCAGTCAACATCCGCAAGTTCGTCCTGCGCGCCCATCGGCTGGTCGACCTCGTCGCACTGGGCAGCCTCACCCCTCAGGCAGCTGCCTTCCTCGACGCCTCGGTCCGAGCGGGGCTCAACATCCTGGTCGCAGGCGGCACGCAGGCGGGCAAGACCACCATGCTCAACTGCCTTGCCGCTGCTGTCCCGGGCGGTGAGCGCGTGGTGAGCGCGGAGGAGGTCTTCGAGCTGCGTTTCGCCCACCCTGACTGGGTGCCGATGCAGACGCGTCAGGCGGGTCTCGAGGGGACTGGCGAGATCCCGCTCCGGGTCCTGGTGAAGGAATCTCTTCGCATGCGGCCCAGCCGGATCATCGTCGGGGAGGTGAGAGCCGAGGAGTGCCTCGACCTGCTGCTCGCCCTCAACTCGGGGCTGCCGGGGATGTGCACGCTCCACGCCAACAGCGCGCGGGAGGCGCTCGTCAAGATGTGCACGCTTCCCCTTCTCGCTGGGGAGAACATCTCGGCACGGTTCGTCGTCCCCACGGTTGCCAGCTCGGTCGACCTCGTCGTCCACCTGGCGCTCGGCCACGACGGCTCCCGCCGAGTCAACGAGATCGTGGCCGTGCCAGGACGGGTCGAGTCCGACGTCATCGAGGTCGAGCCGATCTTCCAGCGTGTCGGTCAGGACCTGCGTCGTGCCTCAGGAACGGTTTCGAGGCCGGAGCGTTTCGAGCGCGTCGGCATCGACGTCCGCGAGCTCCTCGCGGACAGGGATGAGTGATGGGCGCGCTGATCGGCCTGGCGACGGGCCTGGGACTGACCCTGATCTGGTCGGCATTCGCTCTCCCGCGACGACCGCGCGACTCGTCGCGGCGACGTCCGGGGAGCCAGCTGCTCGCGCGTGCGGGCCTGTCGGACGTCACGCCCAACGGCCTGGTCCTGCTGTGCGCGGCCCTGGCGTTGGTCACGTTCGTGGTGATCCAGGCCGTCTCCCACACGTTGCCGGTCGCCGTCGTCTTCGCCGCCATGGCCGGCTACCTGCCCGTCTCCGTGCTGCGTGCGCGGGCAGCCCGACGTCAGCGCGACTTCATCGAGGTGTGGCCGGACGCCGTCGACAACCTCGCGAGCGCGGTCAGAGCGGGCCTCTCGCTTCCCGACGCCGTGGCGGCGCTGGGCGTCAGCGGGCCCGAGGTGCTGCGCGGGCCCTTCCAGCGCTTCGCCATGGACTACCAGGTCACTGGTCGGTTCGGCGACTCGCTCGACCTCCTCAAGGAGCGCCTCGCCGACCCCGTGGGTGATCGTGTCGTCGAGGGTCTGCGAGTGGCTCGCGAGGTCGGCGGCGGGGACCTGGGGCGACTCCTTCGCAACCTCTCGGGCTTCCTGCGCGACGACGCGCGGACCCGTTCCGAGCTCGAGTCCCGGCAGTCGTGGACCATCAACGGTGCCCGACTGGCGGTGGGTGCACCGTGGGCGGTGCTGCTCCTCATGTCGTTCCAGACCACGGTGATCCAGCGCTATGCCTCACCCGCCGGCGTCGTCGTCCTCGGCCTCGGCGCCGGCCTGTGCGTCACCGCCTACAGGTTGATGATGCGCATCGGGCGGCTCCCGGCCGAGCGGCGGATCCTGGCATGAGCTCGTCTCTGTGGGGCGGCCTCCTCGCCGGAACCGCCACGGTCGGTGCCCTGCTCGTCGTGTCTCGTGTGCTCACGCTGCGCAGGCCGGTGCTGGCGCAGCGGGTTCTTCCCTACGTGCGCGACCTCCCTCGAGTGGGCGCCACCGGAGCCTCGCCGGCGGCCTCGTCCTCGCCCACCGCAGCGGCTGCGGGCATCTTCGGTCCGTCACTGCGCGCAGCGGCAGACCTCGTCGAGCGCGTCCTGGGCGGCAGCGCATCGGTCCGTCGTCGACTCGAGCGTGCCGGGCTGGACACCACGCTGCACGAGTTCCGCATCTCTCAGGTGCTGTGGGGGCTGGGTGCCTTCGGCATCATGGCCGCCATCCAGCTCGTGCGAGCCCTGGGTGGTGCGGGAGCGCCCGTCGCCGCGGTCCTGTCGTGCCTGGTCGCCTTCGCGGCTGGGGTGTTCTTCCGCGAGCAGCAGCTCGGGGCATCGGTGAAGAAGCGCGAGCGCGAGATCCTGGTCGAGTTCCCGACGATCGCCGAGCTGCTCGCCTTGGCGGTCGCCGCCGGAGAGAGCCCGGTGGCGGCCCTCGACCGCGTCGTACGACGCAGCCACGGCGAGCTCTCGGCAGACCTGGCCCGGGTGCTCGCCCGCATCCGCACCGGTGAGCCGGTGGCCCGGGCGTTCGACGCGCTCGCCTCCACGACCGGCCTGCCACTGGTCGCCCGGTTCGCGACCGGGATCGCGGTGGCGATGGAGCGCGGGACGCCGCTGGCGGACGTGCTGCACGCGCAGGCGGCGGACGTCCGTGAAGCCGGCCGCCGCGAGCTCATCGAGTCTGCCGCCCGCAAGGAGGTCCTGATGATGGCGCCCGTCGTCTTCCTCGTGCTGCCCGTGACGATCCTCTTCGCGTTCTTCCCCGGCGTCATCGGGTTGCGCCTCGTCACGCCTTGACGTTCCACCAGCTCTCCACCTGACCCCACCACACAGAAGGAATGCCATGTGCAATGCGATCTTGGGGCTGCTGCTCCTCCACTTGACTTCCCTCGGCCGCGTCGAGGTGCCCGGGCGGCAGCGCGACGAGCGGGGTGATGTGCCGGGCTGGGTGATGGTCACCGTGATGTCGGCGGCGGTCGTGGCGGCCTTGCTCCCGTTCATCCAGGACGAGCTGCGCGACATGCTCGGCGCGGCCTTCGACATGGTTCGGGGGTGACCGTTGCGCCCGCCCCGCGCCCGGGGTGAGCGTGGCTCGGCAGTGGTCGACTTCGTCCTCGTGATGATGCTGCTGCTGCCCTTGGTGCTCGGGATCCTCCAGCTGGCGTTGGTGCTCCACGTCCGCAACACCCTCGCTGCCGCTGCGGGGGAGGGCGCCCGTTTCGCCGCCGTGGCGGGCTCGTCCGCCGCGATGGGAGAGGCCAAGACACGCGAGCTGATCGCCGGTGCCCTCTCCGAGCGCTTCACCCAGCAGGTCGACGTGCGAGCGTCGCCGGTCGGTGGCGCGGCCGGCTTCGAAGCGGTCGTGGTCGCGGACGTGCCGATCCTGGGCATCGGTGGGCCGAGGATCGAGCTGCGCCTGACTGGGCATGCCGTCGCGGAGCAGCAGTGACCCGCCGCCGCCGCGACGATCGCGGCAGTGCGCTGGTCGAGTTCACCTGGCTGGCGGTACTCCTGCTGGTGCCGCTGGTGTGGATCGTCATCTCGGTCTTCCAAGTGCAGCAGGGGGCCTTCGCAGTGAGTGCCGCGGCAAGAGCGGCGGGACGCGCCTACGCGCTCGCACCCGACGACGCTGTCGGTCGTGAGCGGGCTCGGCTTGCTGCGCAGCAGGTGCTGGCCGACCAGGGTGCGGCCGGTCAGACCGCCTCGGTGGACGTCTCGTGCGAGACACCTGACCCTGGCAACTGCCTGGTCGGCACCTCGGTGATCACCGTGCGGGTCCGCTCCAGCGTCACGCTTCCCCTGGCCCCGGAGATCCTCGGCGAGGGTGCTGCCACGTTCGCGCTCGACGCCACCCACACAGTCCCCTACGGACAGTACGTCGAGAGCTCCACCGCCGAGCAACAGCCCGACGCGAGCCGCCGATGAGAGTCCGCGACGAGGCCGGGCAGGTGACGGTACTGATCATCGGCTTCGCCACCATCCTGCTGATGGCGATCGTGGTCGTCATCGACGCCTCGGCCGCCTACCTGCAGCGGCAGGGTCTCGACAGCCTTGCGGACGGCGCAGCGTTGTACGGCGCCGACCTCGGCGCTGACGGCATCTACGAGCACGGTGTCGGTGCCGAGCGACTCATGCCGGAGGAAGAAGCGGTCCGGGCGGCGGTCGCCGACTACCTGGTCCGCACGCGCGCCCAGCAGCGCTACCCCGGCATCGACGTCAGCGTCGTGGTGCACGAGGCGGACCGCTCGGTCACCGTCGCGCTCGAGGCACCGCTCGACCTGCCCCTGCAGATCCCTGGGTCCCCGGCCCAGCCCATCGTCGCGGCGAGCAGCACCGCGTCGGTCACCGTGATGCCCTGATCCCAACTGCCGTCGCGGATGCGAGGGGGGCTCGGTCCTGCGCTGACATCGCCGCGACAGCGGCCCCTTCCAGCTGATGTCGGGGATTGTCCTGTTCTCCGGTCTTCCGGGACGGATGTTGCGAGGATGATCGGCAACGACGCGATGTGGAGACAGACAGATGTTCGAACGAGTCAGCGCGCCTGTCGCCGCGGCCTCATTGGCGATTGTCGTCGTGGCGTCGGCAGGCACCGGCGCCGTGGCACAGCGACTCATCGATTCCCAAGATGTTGCCGACAACTCCCTCCGCGGCAAGGACATCAAGAACGGCACCATCACGTCCAAGGACGTGAAGGACGGTTCCATCAGGGTCGCCGACTTCGGGGACGTCCTCCCTGTGGGAGCGAACGGGCTCCCTGGTCCAGCCGGGGTCGCCGGACCGCCGGGTGAGATCGGTCCTCGAGGCCCGCAGGGCGAGCACGGAGAACCTGGGCCGCAGGGCCTGCCAGGCGCACAAGGAGTACAGGGCGAGCAGGGTGTACCGGGTCCCCACGGCGAGCAGGGCGAGCAGGGCGCGCGAGGCATACAGGGCGTACAGGGCGAGCACGGCGTACCGGGTCCCCAGGGCGAGCAGGGCGTACCGGGTCCCCAGGGCGAGGTCGGCCCCGCCGGCAAGGACGGCACGAATGCCCTGGTCGGCCTCCGGGTGGTCAGTGCCGTGGGGAACGGCGCCGCGGGAGCAATCAGCGTGGTGAGCTGCGCCGACGACGAAGTCCTCATCGGCGGCGGGGCCGAGATCATCATGGCCGGCAACGGAGCCGCGCTCTCTGTGAACGGCCCGCAGGATGCGCGCAGCTGGGGCGCCAAGATCGGCACCCTGCCTGACGGAAGACAGGGCCAGGGCAACCTCAAGATCACCGCGTACTGCATCCCGTCCTGACGAGACGTCGACGAACCCCTCAAGCCCCCGCGTGGCTGACCGGCCCGACCATGGGCGTCGCCCTACAGTGAGGGCGGGGATGCCGAGCGGCGGAAAGAAATCTCGGGGATTGCCGCAACTTTTCTCGTGACCGCTGCATCTCCCTGTCGAACGACGCGCACCACCGTGGAGCGCGTAGCACTCGATCCGATTGGGGAACACCATGTCTCGCACCAGCATCGCGGCTGTCGCACTCATCGCCCTCGCGCCGGTGGCGGCCCTGGCCACCCCCGCCACGGCGGTCGCCTCCGCAGACGCACCGCACGCCCGCAAGGCCGCGGCCAAGTTCAAGGTCATCGCCAAGGTCAACATGACCGAGGCCGTCGCCGGCGAGGACAAGATCAAGGTCAAGGGCCGGGTCAAGCCCAACGCCCGTGGCGAGAAGATCGTCCTCCAGCAGCGCCTCGACGGCAACAAGAAGTGGGCCAAGACCGACACCGCGAAGATCAAGAAGAACGGCACCTTCGTGCTCAAGGACAAGCCCAGCCGTGGGGGCGAGCGCGAGTACCGCGTCCTCAAGCCGGGCGACGACGGCATCAAGAAGGGCTACAGCAAGCCGATGTCGGTGACCGTCTGGGCCTGGGAGAAGCTCGGCTACATGCCGTCCGGAGCCAAGAACGCCGTCACGGTCAACAGCGGCTACATCGCCACCGAGTACTACTACCCGACGATCCAGACCGAGACCGCCGGCACGCCCGGGTTCATCGAGTACACCCTCGGCAAGAAGTGCACGACGCTGCGCGGCACCTACGCGCTGCTCGACACCTCGGCGACCGGGTCCACCGGCACCATCGCGGTCAGCACCGACGGCGCCGTCCGCTCGACCTACAACCTCGCCGTGGGCACCATCGCCGCTGACGAGGAGCTGTCGGTGACCGACGTGTTCCGCCTCCGCTTCGACTTCGCGTCGAGCGCCGCTCCGGCCGCCGCCATCCCGGCGATCGCCGACGCCGAGGTCCTCTGCAGCTGACACCCGCTCCACCACCGCACACGCCCGGCCGGGTCCACCCGGCCGGGCGTGTGCTGTTTCACGGCCCATCATCGTCCGCGACAAGAGGCGTGCCGAACCCCTAGCCTTCGAGAGGGTCGTCCAGCGGAGGTGATCGATCGTGGCCGAGCCTGCGGCGTGGATCGCTCGGGTGCCGCCCGCGCTGCTTCGTGTGCGCCTGCTGCCTGCCGGGATCGCGACGGCCGTCGTGCTCGGCTGCCTGTCCATGACGCCGTCCCTGCTCCCGCGGTCGGGGCTGTTCCAGGGGATCGTCACCGGCGTGGCCATGGCCCTGGGGTACGGCATCGGCGTGCTCGTCGCCTGGGGCTGGCGCGGCCTCCGCGACCGTGAGCGCGAGCCCTGGCCCTGGTGGGCGCGCTGGGGGCTGGCGGTCGGCGGCCCCGCGGCCCTCATGGTCAGCCTGGTCCTGGGCGTGCGGTGGCAGGACACCGCCCACCGGCTCGCGGGGACCGACCCCGAGCCGGTGTCGTACCTGTTGCTCAGCCCCGTCGCCGCGCTCCTCGTCGCCGCTCTCCTCATCGCGCTGGCCCGCGGCATCCGCTGGTCGACCCGCCGGGTGGTGGGACTTCTGGAGCGCCGGCTCAAGCCGTCGGCCGCGAGGGTCCTGGGCGTCGTGGCCGTCGCGTTCGTGGCGTGGACCCTGCTCACCGGGGTCGCGGCCGATGCCGGCCTGCGGGCCCTCGACGCGTCGTTCGCCCTGGCCGACCAGGACACCCCGGCCGGTGTCGAGCGTCCCACCACATCGCTGCGGTCGGGCAGCGAGGAGTCGCTGGTGCCGTGGGACTCGCTGGGGCGGGAGGGCCGGACCTTCGTGGGGCGAGGGCCGGACGCCGAGGAGATCGAGGAGCTCACCGACCGCCCGGCGGTGGAGCCGATCCGCGCCTTCGCCGGGCTCGACAGCGCCGCCGACGCCGAGGAGCGGGCTGCACTGGCCGTCGACGACCTCGAGCGCGCGGGCGGCTTCGACCGCGGGCACCTCCTCGTGGTCACCACGACCGGCACCGGCTGGGTCGAGCCCAGCGCCGCGAGCGGGTTTGAGTACGTCACCGGCGGCGACTCCGCGATCGTCGGCATGCAGTACTCCCACCTCGCCTCGTGGCTGTCCTTCCTCGTCGACGCGGGCCGGGCGAGGGAGGCGGGCCGCGAGCTCTTCGACGCCGTCTACGAGCGCTGGTCCGCCCTGCCGAGCGACGACCGTCCCGAGCTCTACGTGTTCGGGGAGAGCCTGGGCTCGTTCGGCGCGGAGGAGGCCTTCAGCGGCGAGTACGACCTGAAGAACCGCACCTCCGGGGCGCTGCTGGTCGGTCCGCCCAACTTCAACCCGCTCTACCGCAGCTTCATCGACGACCGGGACGCGGGATCCCGGGAGATCGAGCCGGTCTACCGCCAGGGCCGGATCATCCGGTTCACCACCCGCGCCGAGCGTCCCCAGCCGGAGGACCAGCCATGGCCGGACAGCAGGGTGCTCTACCTCCAGCACGCGTCGGACCCCGTCACCTGGTGGAGCCCCGACCTGCTCCTGGAGCGCCCCGACTGGCTCGAGGAGGCGCGCGGCGACGACGTGCCCGACGCCATGCGGTGGATGCCGCTGGTCACCTTCCTCCAGGTGTCCGCCGACCTCGCCGGGGCCTTCTCGACCCAGCCTGCGCACGGCCACAACTTCTCCGGCGAGCACGCCGCCGCCTGGGTCAACGTGCTCCAGCCCGACGACTGGGCCCCGGAGGTCACCGAACGACTGCGCCAGGAGCTCGCCCGCCACCCTTGAGCAGTCGGTGCTCTGCGCGGGGCGCGATGGCGCTCGGGCGTGCCGGGGGCCGTAGGCTTGCTCCTCGTGGCAGGCATTGAGTTCGACACCGAGATCCGACAGCTGCGAGCGACCATGAAGACCATCGGCCAGGTCCTCGACCTCGACCGGATGCGCACCGAGGTCGCCGACCTCGGCGAGCAGGTCGCCGCGCCCGACCTCTGGGACGACCAGGCCAACGCGACCCGGGTGACCGGCCGCCTCTCCGCGCTGCAGGGCGAGCTCGACCGCTTCACCGGCCTGGAGTCCCGCATCGAGGACCTCGCGCTCATGGTCGAGATGGGCCAGGAGGAGGGCGACGCCGAGACGCTCGCCGACTCCGAGCGAGAGCTCACCCGCATCAAGAAGTCCGTCGAGTCGCTCGAGATCCGCACGCTCCTGTCGGGAGAGTACGACGAGCGCGACGCCATCGTGAGCATCCGCTCGGGCGCCGGCGGGGTCGACGCGGCCGACTTCGCCGAGATGCTCATGCGGATGTACACGCGCTGGGCCGAGCAGCACAAGTACGGCGTCGAGGTCTATGACGTCTCCTACGCCGAGGAGGCCGGCATCAAGTCGGCCGAGTTCGCCATCAGGGCGCCCTACGCCTACGGCACCCTGTCGGTCGAGTCCGGGACCCACCGCCTGGTGCGGATCAGCCCCTTCGACAACCAGGGCCGGCGCCAGACGTCCTTCGCGGCCGTCGAGGTCATCCCGGTGCTCGAGCAGACCGACGAGATCGAGATCGACGAGAACGACATCCGCACCGACGTCTACCGCTCCGGCGGACCTGGCGGCCAGTCGGTCAACACCACCGACTCCGCCGTACGACTGACGCACATCCCGACCGGGACGGTCGTCTCCTGTCAGAACGAGAAGTCCCAGCTGCAGAACAAGGCCTCCGCCATGGTGGTGCTCAAGGCCAAGCTCCTCGCGCTCAAGAAGGCGGAGGAGGCCGCGCTGAAGAAGGACCTCAAGGGCGACGTCGCCGCGAGCTGGGGCGACCAGATGCGCAACTACGTGCTCAACCCCTACCAGGTGGTCAAGGACCTGCGCACCGGCCACGAGTCCGGCAACCCCGCCGCGGTGTTCGACGGGGCGCTCGACGACTTCATGGAGGCCGGCATCCGCTGGCGCCGCGGTGCGGAGAAGGCAGACGCCTGATCAGCGCTTCTCGGCGTCGCCTCCCACGGCCAGAGTGTCGTGGAGGAGCGAGGCGATGGCCTGCACCGCAGGCTCCGGCGCGTCGGGCTCGCCGATCGCGACCCACGCGAGGGTGGCGCCGCGCTGGGCGAGCACGAAGGTGCCCTCCGCCGACGACGCGGACAGCGTCCGGTCGCCGCGCAACGTGCCGGTGGTGACGGCCCACGCGGCCCGCTGGCAGGAGGCGAGCGTGTCGGCAACCTCGTCCACCGACGCGCGGGCTGCGTCCTCGGTCTCCAGGCCTGCTTGGGAGGTGGTGAAGCCCAAGCGGGCGCTCGACGCCGACCCCCAGGACTGAGCGCTGAGGGGGAAGGTCGCGGTGCACGGCAGCTCGGAGCTGGTGGTGACCCGGGCCGGCCATCCACCCGTTGCCCGTGCCACGGCGGCGCGGGTGAGGGGGGTGTAGTACGGCACGACGTCGCTGGACGAGGCTGAGTCGCCCGACCCCTCCTCGACCCGCGTCATGGAGGACTCGAAGCTGATGTCCGCGTCCATCGCGCGGTCCAGCAGCTCCGCGACACGTTCCTGCACCTCTGCTGGTGCGGCATCAGGGGCGACGACGGCGAGCATCGCGATCCGGGGACCGTCGAAGGCCAACCACACGTCGGCTGCCGGTTTCGACGACCCGTCGGGAACGTGGAGATGGCGGGCCTCGGTGGACCCGACGGTGGAGACGTCGGGGACGACTCCGCACGCATCCTCGAGCGCACTGGGGGCGTACATGTCGATCACCGTCGCCGCGTCCGCGGCGGTGCGGAACTCCCCGAACGTCACGAATGCCGCAGACCTGCCTGTCTCCGAGACCAGGACCACGTCTCCGAAGCGGCGGGGCGTGACGTTGGTTCCCGCGCCCCGCAGCTGGTCGAGGCACGCCGCCTGCCCGAACGCGACCTCCTCCATGGAGTCGCCCTTGGTCGCCTCGTGCCAGGGCCCTGTCCACCCGTCGGTGGCGTCGCTGAAGGCGGCGCCGGTGAAGACGGCCCCGTCGCCGGTCGTGGCCACGTCGCGGCGCTCGTCGTTGCTCGTTCCTCCCGTGAGCTGGGGGAGCGCCACCGCGGCGACGACGACGGCGACCGCCGCGCCGACCGCAGCGAGCGTCGTACGACGCCGGCGCCGGACGGTCGCGACGGCGGCAGACGCTCCCGGCGCGCCCGGTCGGGCGCCGAGGTCGCGGGCAAGGGAGTCGAAGGCCTCGTCGAGGTCGAGGTCGCGGGCGTGGCTCTCAGGCATGCGTGGGTGCTCCGTTCTGGCTGGGGTCGGCGAGGATCTCGCCGAGCGCGGCGCGGCCGCGGGAGAGACGCGCCTTGACGGTGCCGCTGGGGCACTTCTCGAGGCGGGCGACCTCCTCGACCGGGAAGTCCGCGAGGTGGTGGAGGACGATCGCGCGGCGCTGGGCCTCGGGGAGCTGGCGCAGGGCGGTGATCAGCAGCGCAGAGGTCTCGCTCGGGCCGTCGACCTCGATCACGTGGCGGTGGCGCTGCTGCCAGGACCTGGCCGCCCGGCTCCGCCTCCACCTGCTCACGGCCAGGCGTGTCGCCACCTGGCGCACCCACGCGCCCGGCTCGTCGTACCGCGCGATCTGGGACCAGCGCGCCCATGCCCGCGTGTAGGCCTCCTGGGCCAGCTCCTCGGCCACGCCGATCTCGCCGGTCATGGCGTAGGTGCACGCCAGGGTGCGCGGCCACGTCGCGTCGTAGAACTGCGCGAACTCCTGCTCGGGCGCTGGCCCCATGGATCGTCCCCGTCTTCCCTGTGACGCCCTGTGCGGCGCCTACGAGATCAACACGCCGGAGGCTAGTGCCCGGTTGCATCGCAGGATGAGAATCTCTGTCCCGCGCGTGGGGGACGGTCGCCGTACCCCCCTCGCGTAACCTCGACGCGTGATTCGTTTCGAGAAGGTCACCAAGACCTATCCCGGCCACCCCAACCCCGCGCTCGACCGCGTCTCGGTCGACATCGAGAAGGGCGAGTTCGTCTTCCTCGTGGGGTCCTCGGGGTCCGGCAAGTCGACCTTCCTGCGGCTGGTGCTGCGCGAGTACCGTCCCACCAGCGGCCGCGTCTACGTCGCCGGCAAGGAGATCGACCGGCTGGCCAGCTGGAAGGTGCCGCGACTGCGCCGCGACATCGGCACGGTCTTCCAGGACTTCCGCCTGCTCCCCAACAAGACCGTCAGCGAGAACGTCGCCTTCGCCCTGCAGGTGCTCGGCAAGTCCCGCAAGGAGATCAACCAGCTGGTCCCCGAGACGCTCGAGCTGGTGGGCCTGACCGGCAAGGGCGACCGGATGCCCGACGAGCTCTCCGGCGGCGAGCAGCAGCGCGTCGCCGTCGCGCGCGCCTTCGTCAACCGGCCGATGATCCTGATCGCCGACGAGCCCACGGGAAACCTCGACCCCAACACCTCGGTCGGCATCATGAAGCTGCTCGACCGCATCAACCGCACCGGCACGACCGTCGTGATGGCGACCCACGACGCCGGGATCGTCGACCAGATGCGCAAGCGCGTCATCGAGCTGGACCACGGCCACGTCATCCGCGACCAGGCGCAGGGCGTCTACGGCGTCCAGAACTAGCCACCACAGACCTCCGACCCGACCTCTTCGACCGGGAGCCCCTCCTTCATGCAGCTTCGTTATGTCTTCTCCGAGCTCGGCCAGGGCCTGCGTCGCAACCTGACGATGCACCTGGCCGTGGTGCTGACCCTGTTCGTCTCGCTGACGCTGGTCGGTGTGGGCGTGATGTTCAACCAGCAGGCCGCCAAGGCTGCCGAGCAGTGGGGCAACGAGCTCCAGATCACCGTCTACCTGTGCCGCTCCAACGACCCGACCCCGGTGTGCCCCAACGATGTGACGGACGCGCAGAAGGCCGAGATCGCGACGGTGGTGGAGGAGAACCCCGAGGTGGCGACCTACCGCTTCGAGTCCAGCCAGCAGGCCCTCGACAAGGCTCGTGAGCTCTACGGTGCCGAGCTCTTCGCCGGCGACAACCCGGCGATCACCGTCGACGACATGCCGCAGAGCATCTGGATCACCCTGGAGGACCCCGAGAAGTACGAAGGCATCACCAGCGCGGTCCAGGGCCTCGACGGGGTCGCGAAGGTGCGCGACATGCGCGACCAGATCGCGCCCATCCTGTGGATGATGAAGGCGATGCAGTCGGTGGCGCTCGGCACGGCCGCCTTCCTGGTCTTCGCCGCCCTCCTCCTGGTGGCCAACACGATCCGGCTGGCGGCGTTCGCGCGGCGCAAGGAGATCGGCATCATGCGGTGGATCGGCGCCTCGACGCTCTACATCGCGCTGCCGTTCCTCCTCGAGGCGCTGGTCACCGCGATCGTGGGCGTGCTGCTCGCCGGGGGGACCCTGGCGGGCTTCGTCTACTTCGGGATCGAGCGGCTCTCGGCCAACCAGCTGAAGTTCATTCCCTGGATCGGCTGGTCGGAGTTCTGGATGGCCTTCGCCTCCGTGGCGGTGCTCGGGCCGCTGCTCACGTTGCTTCCGACACTCGTACTGACACGCAAATACCTCAAAGTGTGATCTCGGGGGGTTAGCGTCATCGTGTCCCGTCCCAGGGACACCACTTCCCCGAACACATGAAGGCAGCACGGTGCGTCTCTTCCCCCGTACCGCCCGCCGCCGCCTGGCCGCAGCATCCTTTGCCGTGGTCATGGCCGTGGGCGCCACCTCAGCCCCCCAGACCTCAGCGACCGCCGGGGTGTCCGCTGCCGACGACCTCAAGAACAAGCAGCGCCACGTGCAGAAGAAGCTCAAGGGCGCCGAGACCGACCTCGACCACTCCAGCGCGGCGCTGAGCAAGGCCACGAGCCGGCTCGAGGCCGCACGCACCCAGCTCACCGCCGCCCAGGCCGAGCTCGCCACTGCACGGGGCAAGCTCGAGGTGGCAGAGGAGAAGGACGCCGCCATGCAGGCGGCCCTCGCCGAGGCAGAGGCCGAGCTGGCTGCCGCCGAGGCCGAGCTCGAGGCCGGCCGCGTCGCCCGCGACGAGCAGCGCCAGCACGTCGCCTCCATGGTGGCCGACATGTACTCCGAGGGAGATCCCGAGCTCCTCGCATTCTCCTCCCTGGTCAACGCCGACACCACCGAGGACCTCACCCGCCAGGAGGGCGTCCGTGACGTGGTCGTGGGCCAGGAGGTGCGGGCGTACGACGAGCTGAAGGCCACCGAGGTGCTGCTCGAGGTCCGCGAGCGCCAGGTGACCGAGGCCCGCGACGTCGTCGCCGTCCAGCGCAAGGCCGCGGCCGAGCAGCTGGCCCTGCGGCAGCAGCTGGAGGCCGAGAAGGAGGCCGCGCGCACGACCGTCGCCGGCCTCGTGAGCGAGCGCTCCGCCGCCCAGCGCGAGGCCCGCAAGGCGCGTGCGGCCGACGCCGCCAAGCTCCGCGTGCTCCAGAGGCAGGACGCCAAGATCAAGGAGATGCTGCGCCGCCGTGCCCTCGCCGCGCTGCGCCGTGCCCGGGCCCGCGCCGCCCGTGCCAACGCCCGTGCCGGAGCCGACGCGCCCAGCGGGGGCACCCTGAGCTGGCCGGTCAGCACCTACGTCACCTCGCCGTTCGGCTACCGCGACCACCCGATCTACCACTACTGGGGCCTCCACGACGGCGTCGACTTCGGCGGCGGCTGTGGCGTCCCGATGCGCGCGTCCGCCGACGGTCGCGTGGTGGCGTCCTACTGGAGCGCGGTCTACGGCCAGCGCCTCGTCGTCGACTACGGCGTCCAGCGCGGGGTCAGCCTGGCCGCGATCTACAACCACGCCAGCCGCTACACCGTCGGCGTCGGCGCGCAGGTCTCGCGCGGCGAGGTCGTGGGCTACACCGGCGACACCGGCTGGTCGACGGCCTGCCACCTGCACTACACGGTGCTGGCCAACGGTCGCCCGGTCGACCCGATGAACTGGTTCTGAGTCATACCGTCGCTGGTTGAGGAGGTCGCGCAGCGACCGTCTCGAAACCCGCCGAATCCGGTTGGACATCGACTGAGAGAATGGCCGGATGCCGAAGGAGCAAGGCCAGAAGATGGTCGCGCAGAACAAGAAGGCGCGCCACGACTACCACATCGAGGACACCTGGGAGGCCGGGCTCGTCCTGATGGGGACCGAGGTCAAGTCGCTGCGGATGGGGCGCGCCTCGTTGATGGACGGCTTCGCCGAGGTGGACAACGGCGAGGTGTGGCTGCTGGGCGTCCACATCCCCGAATACACCCAGGGCACCTGGACCAACCACTCCGCGCGACGCCGCCGCAAGCTCCTGCTCAACCGCTCCGAGATCGCCAAGATCGAGCGCAAGATCACCGACAAGGGCTACACCATCGTGCCGCTCGCGCTCTACTTCAAGGACGGCCGCGCCAAGGTCGAGATCGGGCTGGCGCGAGGCAAGAAGGCCTACGACAAGCGCCACTCGCTGGCCGAGCGCCAGGCCAACCGGGAGAAGGAGCAGGCCGTCCAGCGCCGGCTCAAGGGCTACCAGGACTAGGGGCGGGCCGCGGATGACACCCACCGCGTGGGCGGCACGGATCGGGCTGCCCGGCCTGGTCGACCTGCACACCCACTTCCTTCCCCCACAGGTGATGGCCAAGGTGCGGGCCCAGTTCGACTCGGCGGGCCCGCTCATCGGGCGGGAGTGGCCGCTGCACTACCGCGACGCGGACGAGGCGCTCGCCGAGACCCTGCGCTCGTTCGGGGTGCTGCGCTGGACCGCCCTGCCCTACGCCCACAGGCCCGGGATGGCTGACTGGCTCAACGACTGGGCGGCCGGATACGCCGAGCGCACACCCGAGGCACTCGTGTGCGGCACCTTCTACCCCGAGACCGAGGCGACGTCGTACGTCACGGAGCGCCTGGAGTCGGTGCAGGTCTGGAAGGTGCACGTCCAGGTCGGCGGCTTCGACGTACGCCACCCGCTCCTCGACGACGCCTGGGGAGCGCTGGCCGAGGCGGGGACGCCGGTCGTGCTCCACGCGGGCAGTGGCCCGGTGCCCACGCCGCTCACCGGCCCCGGCCCGGTCGCCGAGCTGCTGCAGCGCCACCCGCGGCTGCGACTGGTGATCGCCCACGCCGGTGCCCCGGAGTACGCCGACTTCCTCGCCCTCGCCGAGGACCACGAGCGGGTCGCGCTCGACACGACGATGGCGTTCACCGACTTCTTCGAGGAGATGGGGGGCCGCTACCCCGCCGAGCTGCTGCCCCGGCTCCGCGACCTCGGGCTGGGCGGAAAGGTCTTCCTCGGCTCCGACTTCCCCAACATCCCCTACCCCTACGTCCACCAGCTCGAGGCGCTGGAGCGGCTGGACCTGGGGGAGCAGTGGCTGCGGGCGGTCTGCCACGACAACGCGACAGACCTGCTTTCATGAGCCGTGGACATCTGGACCTTGGTGCGCGAGGACAGGCTCGCGCTCGCTGACCTCCTGGAGGGGCTGACCCCGGAGCAGTGGTCGACCGACAGCCTGTGCTCGGCGTGGACGGTCAAGGACGTGGCGGCCCATGTGGCGCCGACGGTCGGCGGGGGACTCCTGCAATTCCTCGTCGTGCTGGCGGGTGCGGGGTTCAACCCCCACAAGGCAAGCGAGCGGATCGTGCGGGACAGCGGACATGTCCCGATGGCGGCGATCGTGGCCGACCTGCGCGACCACGCCGACCAGCAGAAGGCGCCACCCGGCCTCGGCACCGCATCCCAGCTCGCCGACGTCCTCGTGCACACCCTCGACGTCGCCGTGCCTCTCGGTCTCCCCGTCGACCGCCCCGCCGAGCACTGGCAGCAGGCGCTCACGTGGCTGGTCGGCCCCCAGGCGCGACGAGGCTTCGTCGGCCCGGACCTCCCGGAGGTCACCCTCGTCGCCCAGGACGTCGAGTGGACCCACGGGCAGGGGCCGCGGGTGCAGGGGAGCGCAGCCGCGCTGGCGCTGGCCCTCTGCGGACGGTCCGCGCTCCTCGACGACCTCTCAGGTCCAGGTGCCGAAGCGCTCGCCCAGTGGGTGCGCGGACCACAGGGCGGCGAGCAGCCGTTGGAGTAGCGGCGTCCGGACCACCTGCCCGTCTGTAGCGTGTCGGCCATGGACTCCGGGACTGCCGTCGACATCCTGCTCGTCGTCGGGTTCATCCTGATGGGCGGAGTCTTCGCGGCCACCGAGATGGCGCTGGTGTCGCTGCGCTCCGGCCAGGTCGAGCGGCTCTCGGTGGAGGGAGGGCGCGGCACGGCCGTCGCGAGCCTGGCCCGCGACCCCAACCGGTTCCTCTCCGCCGTCCAGATCGGCGTGACGGTCGCCGGGTTCTTCTCCGCCGCGTTCGGTGCCTCCACGCTCGCGCCGTCCTTTGCGCCCACCTTCGAGCGGCTCGGCGTGCCCGGCCCCGACACGGTCTCGCTGGTCGTGACCACGCTGGTGGTGTCCTACCTGTCCCTGGTGCTGGGTGAGCTCGTCCCCAAGCGGCTGGCGCTGCAGCGGTCGGTGGGCGTGGCACGACTCTTCGCCCCGCCGCTGGGCAAGTTCGCGACGTTCATGACCCCGGTGATCTGGCTGCTCTCGCTCTCGACCAACGCGCTGGTCCGTCTGCTCGGCGGCAACCCCGACGAGTCGGGTGACGACGTGGACGAGGCCGAGCTGCGCGTGATGATCGCCGGCCACGAGGACATCCCGATGGAGGAGCGCGCCATCGTCGACGACGTGTTCGAGGCCGGCGACCGCCTGCTCGTCGAGGTGATGACCCCGCGCACCGACGTCGCGTTCCTCGACGACGACCTCACCCTGGCGCAGGCCGTCGAGACGATCACGACGCTTCCGTTCACGCGCTACCCGGTGACAGGTCGCGACTTCGACAACATCCTGGGCTACGTCCACCTGCGCGACCTCCTCGGCCACGCCGACGACCACGAGGGCAGGGTCCGGGACATCGTGCGCGACCTGGTCGTGCTGCCCGGCACCAACCGAGTGCTCGGCTCGCTCAACGCCCTGCGTCACCGCGGCGCCCACCTGGCCCTCGTCATCGACGAGTACGGCGGCACCGACGGCATCGTCACGCTCGAGGACCTCATCGAGGAGCTCGTCGGGGACATCCAGGACGAGTACGACCAGGACGCGGCGCTGGCCGCGGCCGGCGACCCGGCCACCGTCGAGGCGGGGCTCACCCTGGAGGAGTTCGGCGAGCGCACGGGCCTGGAGCTCGAGGACGGTGCCTACGAGACCGTCGCGGGATACCTGCTCCAGCGCCTGGCCCGCATGGGCGAGGTCGGAGACCAGGTCGTCGTGGGCGACCACACCCTCGAGGTGGCCGAGGTGGACGGCCACCGCATCACTCGGGTGCGGGTGCACGCTCCCTCGGAGCCAGCCGACGGAGAGTCAGGGGAATAGCGTTCGCCCGCTGTCGGTTGGACCACGTAGACTCACCGTGTTGAAAATTTCAGAGGGGCTGATCGGTTTCGACTTGGGACGTTAGTTCCAGAAGAAGCGGGTCGAGAAGCCAGCGTCATCTCGTAAACGATCGCTGGAAAACCATAGTTGCCAACTCAAACCGCAACGACTTCGCTCTCGCTGCCTGAGCAGTGATCGAAGGGTCTGACCGGGCACCCGTCCTCGTCCCGGACCCAGGCCTCATCTAGAGGACTTGCTGCTCACTTTCTGTCAGGAGGGGTGAGCGGGACTTCATCCTGACTGGGCCTGTCGGCGACGCGTCTGTGCGAGCGCCGGGGCCGAGAAAAGCGACATCACAGACTGCACCCGGAGAATGTCTGGTTCGACGCTCGAGGACCGGGGTTCGATTCCCCGCAGCTCCACTTGGGCGCAGCCCTCATGAGCCAGAGCCGTCCCGACCAGTCGGGACGGCTCTCGTGCTTGGACTGTCGCAGGGCTCCGGGTTCATTACCCAACTCGGGCGAAGACGGCCGCGTCAGCCGCGAGGAGTCTGGGAGTCCCCACCCGAGAAGGCCCCCGCGATGATCGGACCCCCGCATCGACGACGTCGGACGTGCTGGCCCGCCGCGGGTGAGGGCGGACGCACGCCCTCGACCCCCAGGGCGAGACCATGAGCCGCGAGCCTCTGCCCGCGATCGAGACTCCGCGTGAGCCTGTGACCACGACGTACCACGGTGAGGACGTCACCGAGGACTACCGATGGCTGGAGGAGCACTCCGAACGCACCCGAGAGTGGACGGCTGCGCAGGACTCTCGCGCGCGCACCCATCTCGAGTCGCTGCCCATCCACGAGCACGTCCGCAGCCGGGTCGAGCAGGTCCTGAAGGCCGAGTCGACGACGTACGCCCGGTTGACGCGTGGAGGCTCGTCGTACTTCGCCCTCAAGACCCAGCCACCACTCCAGCAACCTCTGCTCGTGACGCTGGCGACGCTCGACGACCTCGACGGCGAGCGGGTCGTGGTCGACCCCAATGCGCTCGACCAGTCGGGCGCCACCACGATCGACTGGTACGTCGCCTCCCCTGACGGTGCCCACGTCGCCGTGTCACTGTCATCGAACGGCACGGAGGACGGCACGCTCCACGTCTACCGTTCGGCCACCGGCCAGCTGTGCGACACCGCGATACCTCACGTCAACAGCGGTACCGCCGGTGGCTCGCTCGCATGGCGGCACGACGCGCAGGGGTTCTGGTACACCCGGCATCCTGCGCCCGGCACCGTGCCCGACGAGGACCTCGGGTTCGACCAGGACGTGTGGTTCCACCGTCTCGGAAGCAACCCCAGCGACGACGAACGCGACCTCTCGGGGGTGTTCGCGGACAGCAGGATCACGGAGAACTTCCTCTCGTCCTCGGCCGACGGGCAGTGGGTGATGGACCATGCCCAGAAGGGCGACGGGGGAGAGTGGCAGCTCTTCGCGCGCCGCCAGGTCGAGGGCTCCCGGTGGCGGCTGGTGGCTGACATCGAGGACAGGTGCATCCGCGCCGTGTTCGGGGGCGCGTCGCTGTTCCTGCTGTCGCTGAAGGACGCACCCCACGGACAGGTGCTGCGAATGGACCTGGGCGACGACGAGGGTGTCGGCGATGCGCGCGTCGTCGTACCGACGGGCCCGGTCACGATCGAGGAGATCGCCGCCACCACCGGGCGGCTGTGGGTGGTCGACATCGTCGGTGGACCGTCGGCGATCAGGTGCTTCGACCACGACGGCACCGCCCTGCCCGAGGTCGACTTGCCGCCGACCTGCTCAGTGGAGTCCATGACCGGACTGGGCTCCGATCAGGCCGGCTGGGCGGTGGAGACGTTCGTCTCCCCGCGGCGCTGGTGGGTGCAGGGCGACCTCGACCCCGAGCCGCGCCCTACCGCTCTGGACACCGTCACGCCGGTGCACTTCACCGACATCGAGGTCGAGCGGGTCTTCGCCACGTCCAGGGACGGGACGCGGGTCCCGATCAACCTGCTCTCGAGGAAGGGCACACCGCGGGACGGCACGGCGCCCACGGTCCTGTACGGGTACGGCGGATACGCCATCTCGCTCAAGCCGTGGTTCGATCCGTCCTGGCTGCCATGGCTCGAGCAGGGGTGTGTCCTGGCGATAGCGAACATCCGAGGCGGTGGCGAGTACGGCCAGGAGTGGCACCACGCAGGCCGGCTCGCCACCAAGCAGAACTGCTTCGACGACTTCATCGCCTGCGCCGACCACCTCGTCGAGACCCGGGTGACGACCCGCGACCGGCTGGGCCTGTTGGGCGGCTCCAACGGCGGCCTCCTGGTGGGAGCGGTGCTCACCCAGCGACCCGACCTGGCGGCCGCAGTGGTCTGCGCGGTGCCGGTGCTCGACGCCCTGCGCAGCGAGCTCAGTGCCAACGGCGCCTTCAACGTGACCGAGTTCGGCAGCGTGAGCGACCCCGCGATGTTCAGGGCGCTGCGCGCGTACTCGCCCTACCACAACGTCGAGGACGGCACGCCTTACCCGGCTGTGCTGTTCACCGCGGGCGAGTTCGACCCGCGCGTGCCTCCCCACGACGCGAAGAAGATGACTGCTCGACTCCAGGAGGCGACGTCGTCAGACCAGCCCATCCTGCTGCGGATGGAACACGGAGGTCACGGCATCGGGCAGTCACTGGACCAGCAGGTCGGCGAGGTCGCCGCCTACCTCACCTTCCTGTTCGACCGTTTGGGCGCGACCTACCGTGCCTGACTCGTGTGCGCTCAGCGGGGCAGCGAGGAGCGCCAGTCGTGCTCGCCGACCTCCGGGAGGTACTCCACCCCGGTGGGTGTGTGCTCGAGCAGGATGACAGCCGCGTCGTCGCTCAGCTCCCCACGGTGGACGTGGGAGCGCACGGCCGCGAGCGCGTGGTCCAGGACCTCCTCGATCGGACCGCGCGCCAGCAGGGGCGCGAGCTCACGGAGGTCCAGGAAGGCGCCGTGGGAGTCGCGGGCTTCGCTCAATCCGTCGGTGTAGAGCAGCAGCCGGTCCCCGGGCTGCCACTCGAAGGGATGGCTGCGGTAGTGGTCACCGAGACCGAGCGGCAGGTCGGGCACGGTGAGGAGGAACTCCGAGGTTCCGTCCGGGCGCACCAGCAGCGGGGACGGATGCCCGGCGCACACCAGCCGGGGACGGGTGACGTCGGTCGTGTCGAGCAGCAGCGCGGTGACGAACTCCTCGTCGTCGAAGAACCCGGTGAGGTAGTCGTTCATGTCCTCCACGACCTCTTCGAGGTCTGGGTGGATGCCGGCGGCCTGACGGAAGGCGCGGATGACGCGCGCGGACTGCTCGACGGCCGCGAGGCCCTTCCCGCGCACGTCGCCGATGAGGAAGCGGGTGTGGGTGCGGGAGTGGTAGCAGTCGTAGAGGTCGCCGCCGATGACCGCGTCCTCGGTTGCGGACTCGTAGCGGTAGGCGATGTCGGTGCGGCGCGCGTGTGCGGGCAGGACGGGCAGGACGGCACGCTGCGCCACCTCCGCGAGCGTGGTGAGCCTTCTGATGCGGTCCTCGCGGTGAATGCGCACCGCGGCCACCAGCACTGCGGACCCGCTCACCAGGAACACCTCGACGAGCCTGACCACGTGCTGGGCGAAGTCCGGCTCGTCGTTCCACGGGTGGGCGAGAACGGCGATCGCGAACACGAGGACGGCGAACGCGGCCGTTCGTGCTGGTGGAAGCACGGAGCACGCGATCAACGGCGAGAGCGGGTACAGGGGAACCAACGAGATGTGGGGGGTGGTGAGGTCGAAACCCACCAGGACCAGCAGCGTCACGCTGGCAACAGCTGCCGTGGCGGTGCCTACGTTGGTCTTCACACCGCTCGTACCTTTCGCCTGTCGCGACGCAAGGGCAGCTCACGAGAATCCAGCCCATACGCTAACCGAGGAGCCGCCGGTGGACACGGGTTTCCTCGGATCGCCCGCGTCCATTCCATGGCCCCCGTCTGCAACCCCGGCTTCTCCGAGCCCTGGTGGGTACCAGCAGGTCTCCGGCGGGAGCTGCTCCCCGTGCACCCTTCGAGAGGTGAGTCAGGTTGAAGATCTTGGTGACCGGCGCGACGGGATACGTCGGCGGGCGGCTCGTGCCACGACTGCTGGAGCACGGCCACACGGTGCGCACGACGACGACCGGCAACCCCGACCGTGAGTCCCCCTGGTGGGGCGACCGGGTCGAGACTTTCGTCATGGACGTGCTCGACCCCGAGCAGGTTGCTGAAGCCTGCGAGGGCATCGACGCGGTGTACTACCTGATCCACGGCATGGGCGGGGACGACTTCGCCCGGACCGACCGCCAGGCGGCCCACAACCTCGCCGACGCGGTGCGCGCCCAAGGGGTCGACCGGGTCGTCTACCTGTCCGGCATCGTCCCCGACGCCGGCGACGACCAGCTGTCCGAGCACATCACCTCCCGGCGCGAGGTCGAGCAGATCCTGAGCGAGTCACCGGCCACCGTGGTGGTCCTTCGTGCCGCGGTCCTCCTGGGCAGCGGCTCGACGTCGTTCGAGATCATCCGGCAGGTGAGCGAGCGCATGCCGGTGCACACAGTCCCCACCTGGATGGACTCCCTGGTGCAGCCGATCGCCGTCGTCGACGCGCTCGAGGCCCTGGTCGGTGCACTCGACTACTCCGGCCCTTCGCGCCACTTCGACGTGGGTGGACCCGACCGGCTCCGCTACGGCGCGCTGCTCGACGCCTACACCTCACATGTCGGACTGCAGCGTCCCACGGTCGACGTACCTCTCCTGCCGACCGCACTCGTCGGGACCCTGGTGGGGAGCCTCACCGACGTCCCCCGCCCCACGGTCGAGGCACTCGTGGAGAGCCTGCGCCATGACATGGTCGCAGCGGACGACGACTTCCTGGCGCTGTTGCCGACCGGGCACCGCCTGGTGGGGCTCGACGAGGCGTTCCGCCGCGCCCTGGCCCCGCGTACGACGAGCCCGCACGAGGCCGACCCGATGGGGCCGTTGCCGCAGGACCCGGCGTGGGCGGACGGGGGCGACGAGCGACCCGCCCTGGCCAAGGTGGTCGACGCCGTGAAGGACGCGCTGCCCTCGACGTGAGCGCCTCTAGGTGACGTCGCTGCGGCGCTCGAGCAGCACGGTGTCGCGCCAGACGCCGTCGAGCTGGGCGATGCGGGTGCGTACGGCGAGGGTGCGGTAGCCGGCGGAGTGGTGCAGCGCCAGGCTCGCCCTGTTCTCGGGGAAGATGGACGTCTGCAGGGTCCACATGCCCGCCTTGTCGGCCTCGGTGACCTGGGTGAACAGCAACGCCTTGCCGACGCCGCGTCCGCGAGCCCGTTCGGCGACGTAGACCGACGTCTCGCCAACGCCTGCGTAGCACTCGCGCGCGGACACGGGCACCACCGCAGTCCACCCGACGACCTCGCCGTCGAGCTCGGCCACCCAGGCCAGGTCGGGAAGCCACCGCTTCGACAGCTCGTCGGCGGTGGGCACGGTGGTCTCGAACGTGGCGTTGCGGGTGGCCAGTCCTTCGGCGTAGATGGCGAGCACGGCGTCCATGTCTGCCGGATCGACCGGGCGGGTGGCGACGTCGGCGGGCAGGTCCTCGGGGCAGCACGGCGGGGAGGACAAGGTGCCCATGACGACGTCGGCGGCGTGGGGAAGCCCGGTGCAGCAGGCCGCGTTGACCGAGACCATGCTCGACGTCCCGATCTTGTCGACCGCGACGAAGCCGACCTTCCGGAGCAGCTCGACGTGGTGCGAACAGGTGGACTGACTGATGCCCAGGGCGGCGGCCAGGTCGCCGACGCGCATGGCCGAGGTCGGCGAGGTCGACAAGGTGTGGAGGAGTCGCACCCGAGTGGGGTCGGCCAGGACCGCGAACCACTCGGCGTAGTTCTCCGCGTCGGTCCTGTCCAGGGCGGTCGTCGAGCTCATGGCCGAAGAATACCTTGCCTTCATCGACATCGGTCGATACAGTTCCTTCATCGACAACCGTCGATAGATGGATCGAAGCCTGAGGAGACAGTCATGCAGCACCCCGTGGTCATCATCGGAGCCGGGCCCATCGGGTTGGCCGCCGCTGCCAACGCCGCCGAGCGCGGGATGGACTTCGTGGTCCTCGAGGCCGGGGCGGGTGCCGGCTCGAGCGTGGGGGAGTGGGCGCACGTGCGGCTGTTCTCGTCGTGGTCCGAGCTCGTCGACCCCGCTGCCCGGCGCCTCCTGGACGCGGCCGGCACGTGGGCCGCACCCGACGACGGCGCCTACCCCACCGGCGGGGAGTGGCGCTCGGCCTACCTCCAGCCGCTGGCCGACGTGCTGGGCGGGGTCGAGGGTGGATCGGTCCGCTACCACAGCCGCGTGGTCGGTGTGGGCCGCGCCGGCCGGGACCTGATGGTCGACTCCGGCCGCGAGGGTGACCCGTTCGCCGTACACGTCGAGGGCCCCGACGGTGCCGAGCGGCTGCTCGCCAGCGCCGTGGTCGACGCCTCCGGCACCTGGACCCGGCCCAACCCGCTGGGCGCCGACGGCTACCCGGCCCTGGGCGAGAGGGAGAACGCCACGCGCATCACCTACGGCATCCCCGACCTCGCCGACCCGGCGGTCGCCGCTCGCTACGCCGGCAAGCACGTGGCCGTCGCCGGCAAGGGCGCCTCCGCGCAGGGAGTGCTCGTCGGGCTCGCCAGGCTGGGGAGGTCCGAACCCCGCACGCGGGTCTCGTGGCTGCTGCGCCGACCGTCCGTCGGCGACGCCTTCGGCGGCGGTGACAACGACCAGCTCGAGCAGCGCGGCAAGCTCGGCCAAGACGCCAAGGCAGCCGCCTCGAGCGGGCTCGTGACCGACGTGACCCAGTTCCGCACCGAGTCCGTCACCGCACAGGTGGACGGCCGCCTGATGATCACCTCGACCAACGGCCGGCAGGTGGTCGACGTCGACGAGGTCATCGTGGTCACCGGCTTCCGGCCCGACTTCGAGTTCCTCTCCGAGGTGCGCCTCGACCTCGACCCCGCCCTCGGCGCGGCCCGCGTCCTGGCCGACCAGATCCACCCCGACCACCACAGCTGTGGTGACGTGGCCCCCCACGGCTACAAGGAGCTGACCCAGCCGGAGGGCAACCTCTTCCTCGTCGGCATGAAGTCCTACGGTCGGGCGCCGTCGTTCCTGGCCATGACCGGCTACGAGCAGGTCCGCTCCGTCATGGCCGCCCTGGACGGCGACCTCGAGGCCGCGGGACGCGTCGAGCTGGTTCTCCCCGAGACCGGGGTGTGCAACGGCGCCGGTGCGTTCGACGATGCCGACGCCCTGGCGGTGGTGGGTGCTGGTGGTGGCTGCTGCGGTACGACGACCGCGGAGCCCGAGCTGATCACCCTCGGTCGCCCCGGGCAGTGACCGGGACGGCGACGCACAGCCCACGCGCGGAGCCCGGCGCTCTCGATGCTGCCGGGCTGCGGCGCGTCGTCACCGTGCTCAGCACCGTCCAGATCGTCTCCTGGGGGGTCCTGTACTACGCGTTCGCGGCGCTCCAGTCGTCGATCGCCAGCGACACCGGCTGGTCGAGCGTCGCGATCACCGGAGCGTTCTCGCTGGCCCAGCTCGTCTCGGGCGGGGTCGGGATCTGGGTCGGGGGGCACCTCGACGTCCACGGGCCCCGCCGCGTCATGACTGCTGCCTCGCTGCTGGCGGTTCCCGGCGTGCTCGGCGTGGCACTGGCCCCGAACCTGGTGGTGTTCTACCTCGGCTGGGTGGTCACCGGGGCAGCGATGGCCGGCACGCTCTATCCACCTGCGTTCGCCGCGCTCACGCGGTGGGGAGGCGCGCGACGTGTGCGTGCACTCACGACGCTGACGCTCGTCGCCGGACTCGCCAGCACCGTGTTCGCACCCCTGGCTGTCGCCCTCGACGACGCCCTGGGGTGGCGGCAGGCCTACCTCGTGCTCCTGACCGGTCTGGCGATCGTCACCGTGCCGCTGCACTGGTGGGGCCTCGACCATCCCTGGGGCCCGGTGCGTCACGCGGATGGCGGCGAGCACGTGGCGTCGTACGCCAGGTTGTCGGCAGCCGCCGTCGCACGCAGCGGCCCGTTCATGCTCCTGACCGCGGCCAGCGCGCTGACGGCCCTCTCGGTGTTCGCCGTCGTGATCAATCTGGTGCCGATGCTGGTCGAGCAGGGCCTGAGCAGGAACCTCGCCGCCTGGGCCCTCGGGCTCGGGGGAGCCGGGCAGGTCCTGGGGCGCCTGGGATACGCACGCTTCGCTGCTGCCACGTCCGTGACCGCCCGAGGAGTGGTGGTGCTGGCCGGGGTCGCGCTCGCCACTGCGGCTCTCGCCCTTGCGCCGCCTTCTGCGGGCCTGCTCATCGCGCTCAGCATGCTGCTGGGCCTCGCCCGCGGGATCTACACGCTCGTCCAGGCCACCGCGGTGACCGACCGCTGGGGCCCGGCCTCCTACGGTGCCCTGAACGGTCTCCTCACGGCGCCTGCACTGGTCGCCGCAGCGTCGGCGCCGTTCGCCGGGGCACTGCTGGCCCACCTGCTCGGCTCCTACGCCGCGGCGTTCATGGTCTTCGCCGCGCTGGCGGGCGTGGCGGCCGTGCTGATGGCGTACGCCACCCCGCGGCGGGAACCGTCACCTTCTCTGCGGTGACTTGCCGACAGTGGAGCCTGAGGCCGCTAGGTCCGGCCAGCGGCTCCACTGTCGCCGGGCTCAGCGTTGCGCCAGCACCGACGGCGGAAGCTCGATGTCGGGATTGAGCTCGACGAGCAGGTCCCGGACCCGGCCGTCGAGGTCGGCGATGATCTCGCGGACCGTGTCCTCGTCCTGTCCGCCCGGGTCGGCGACCGGCCAGTCGACGTACTTCACGCCGGGGACGTAGGGGCACTCCTCGCCGCAGCCCAGGGTGATCGCCATGGTGCTGGCCGCGACGGTCTCGCGGGTCAGCAGCGTGGGCTGCTCCGCGGAGGTGTCGAGACCGAGCTGCTCCAGGACGGCGGCGACCTCGGGATGGATGTGGTCGCCGGGCTGGGTGCCGGCCGAGAGGGCGATGACGCGTCCGCCGGCGTAGTGCTCGGCCAGGACGCGACTGATCACCGAGCGACCGCCGTTGCGGACGCAGGCGAAGACGACCTGAGGGGGTGTCGAGCTGGTGGTGGTCATCGGGTCGCTCCTGGAGTGGTGGTGTGGTCGGTGGGGGTGGTGCGCTCGTGGAAGAACCTGCGTGCCCAGAGGCTGACGTAGACCAGCGCGATCAGGGCGGGGACCTCGATGAGCGGGCCGACGACACCGGCGAGGGCCTGGCCGGAGGTGACGCCGAAGACGCCGATGGCCACGGCGATGGCGAGCTCGAAGTTGTTGCCGGCCGCCGTGAACGACACGGCCGTCGCGCGCTGGTAGTCGAAGCCGAGCGCCTTGGTGAGCAGCATCGAGCCACCCCACATCAGCGCGAAGTAGGCCAGCAGGGGAATGGCGATGCGGGCGACGTCGAGCGGCTTGCTGGTGATGGTGTCGCCCTGCAGCGCGAAGAGCAGGACGATGGTGAACAGCAGGCCGTAGAGCGCGGTCGGCCCGATCCTCGGCAGGAACGTCGACTCGTACCACTCGCGGCCCTTCGCCCGCTCGCCGAGCGTGCGGGTGAGGTAGCCGGCCAGCAACGGGATGCCCAGGAAGACCAGCACCGACTTCGCGATGCTCCACACCGACACGTC
This sequence comes from Nocardioides seonyuensis, assembly GCF_004683965.1. Classification (NCBI taxonomy): domain Bacteria; kingdom Bacillati; phylum Actinomycetota; class Actinomycetes; order Propionibacteriales; family Nocardioidaceae; genus Nocardioides; species Nocardioides seonyuensis. Next base: position 460,177 of record NZ_CP038436.1, on the reverse strand, counting down.
CAGCGCGGACTGGTCGAGGCCCAGCCAGCCCGGGAGGAGCTCGAGGTAGAAGTAGCCGAGGAAGGCGAACGCCAGGATCTGGAACACCGCGTTGATGGCGACGAGGATCGCGGCGGCTTCCCGGTCGCCGCAGGCGAGGTCGTTCCAGATGAGCACCATGGCGATGCAGCGGGCCAGGCCGACGATGATGAGGCCGGTGCGGTACTCCGGCAGGTCGGGCAGCAGCAGCCACGCCAAGGCGAACATCAGCGCCGGCCCGAGCACCCAGTTGAGGACGATCGAGGTGACGAGCATCCGGCCGTCGCTGGTGACGTGGCCCAACTCGTCGTACCGCACCTTCGCGAGGACGGGGTACATCATGATCAGCAGCCCGATCGCGATGGGCAGGGAGACCGACCCGACCTCGACGGCGGCGAGCGCGTCGTCGAGGCCCTCGACCAGGCGGCCCAGCAGCAGGCCGACGACCATGGCGACCCCGATCCACACCGGCAGGAAGCGATCGAGGGTGGAGAGGCGCTGCAGGACCGGGTCGGTGGACGCGCCCGAGGCGTTCTCGTGCACGGTGTCGCTCACGAGGGGGCCCCTTCCAGGGTCTTCGGGCTGGGTGCGGTGAAGAGGCTGCCGAGCGCGGCCATCGCCTCGGGGCGGGCGATGTAGTAGACCCAGGTGCCGCGCCTCTCGCGCTCCAGGAGACCGGCCTCGTGCAGGACCTTGAGGTGGTGGCTGATCGTGGGCTGGGAGAGGTCGAAGTGCGGGAGCAGGTCGCACACGCAGGCCTCGCCGCCCTCGTGGGACAGCACCAGCGACAGCAGCCGCAGGCGGGCGGGGTCGGCGATCGCCTTCAGCATGGGTACGACACCGTGGGCCTGCTCGGCGCTGATCGGCTCGCGGGCCAGTGGCACACAGCACGCCAATCCGTCGACCAGGGCGAGCAGGTCGGGACCTGCAGAGGACTTCGACATATCTCTATGTTGACAGATGTCGATGTCTTCGGCGAGCGGGGGTCAGTGGCTAGGCAACGACCCGCGGCGAGCAGATTCACCTGCGCGGAGGGCGGCCCGGGGAGCCGGGGGAGGCGTCCCCGGGCCGCGGGTGTGCCCGGGTGGGGGGAACCCGGGCGGTCTGGGGGTCAGTCGTGGGCGAAGGTGATGTCAGGCAGGACCTTCCTCAGCCAGGCCGGGCTGTACCACGCGGCGCGCCCGGTGAGGCGGAGCATCACGGGCAGGAGCACCAGGCGGACGAGGAAGGCGTCGAGCAGGACCGCGATGCCGAGGACGACACCCATCTCCTTGGGCGGGATGGGGCCGGACAGGGCGAAGGTGAAGAAGACCGCGACCATCACGGCACCGGCGGCGAAGATCACCCGTCCGGAGTGGGCCAGCGAGCCGACCATCGCATCCTTGGGGTCACCGGAGCGCTCGAAGTGCTCCTTCGCCGAGGCCAGCAGGAAGACCGTGTAGTCCATCGCGATGGCGAAGATCATCGCGAAGAAGAACACCGGTGCCCACGCATCCAGGAAGCCCTGGGACTCGAAGCCGAGCAGGTCGGCGCCGTACCCCTCCTGGAAGATGAGGCGGGCGACGCCGAACGCCGCCGCCGTCGACAGCAGGCTGGCGAGGGTGCCCAGCAGTGAGATCAGCGGAGCCTGCAGTGCCACGAGCAGCAGCAGGAAGCCGAGCACCAGGACCACGCCGATGACCAACGGCGTCGACTCGTCGAGCTGGGTCTTCAGGTCGAGGTTCTCCACCGCGGCGCCGCCCACGAGGGTGGAGTCGGGGAGGTCGGCACGGAGCCGGTCCACGGTGTCGCCGAGGGAGGGGTCGGAGGGGTCGACCGTCGGCACGGCCTGGACGAGCACGTAGCCCGAGTCGTCACCGGCGGGCATCGGTGACATGGCGCCGGAGATGCCGTCGTCCTCGGCGAGCACGGCACTGGTGGTGTCGGCGTCCGCCTTCTTGGCGACGATCTGCAGGGTGCCGGGTGCACCCTCGTCGAAGGACTCCTGGACACGGTCGTAGCCGACGCGTGCAGAGGCGTCCTCGGGAAGCACCTTGATCGAGGGCATGGCGGTCTGCAGGCCGAGGATCGGGGCGGCAAGGGCCAGGAGCACGACCAGCGAGGCGAGGCCCCAGGCGACGGGGCGCTTCCACAGGCGCTCGCCCCAGGCGGCGAACCTCGGAGAGCGGTGCTCGCCGGAGTGCGACCAGGGCAGCGCGCCCTTGTTGATGCGGTCGTCGAGCTTGAACAGCACGAGCGGCAGCAGCGTCAGGGTCGCGGCGAGCACGAAGACGACCGAGAGCATGATGCCGCCGGCCATGGACCGGAAGGACGGGGACGGCACGAGCATCACCGCGGAGAGCGAGATGAGCACGGTCAGCCCGGAGAGCAGGACGGCCTTGCCGGCGGTGTCCATGGTCTGGGAGACGGCCCACCGGCGGTGAGCGAGGTCTCGCACGGGGTCCTCGGAGCGGCGCGCGGCACGAGCGGCGCGGTAGCGGACGACGACGAAGAGCGCGTAGTCGATACCCAGGGCGAGGGCGAACATCATGGCGAAGTTCATCGCCCAGATGGAGACCGGGACGAGCTCGTTGATCAGCACCAGCGACCCCGCGGACGCGACCAGGCCGGCCAGGGTGAGGATCAGGGGCAGCCCGGCGGCCACGAGCGCGCCGAAGGCCAGCACGAGGATCGCCAGGGTGACCGGCCATGACATGAATTCCGACTTCAGCATCGCGTCGAGGTTGGCCTCGTTGAAGTCGCTCCACAGCAGGGACGACCCGGTCGGGTTGACCTCGACGGACCCGGTGGAGAGGTCCTGGAGCTCGCCCTTGATGCCGGTGGCGACCCGGACCATCTCGTTGGTGTCTGCTCCGGCGCCGGCGAGGATGATCGCGGTGTCGCCGTCCTGCGACAGCGTGGCACCGGGCATGGGCTGGAGGACGTCGGCGATGCGCGGCTCGTCCTCGAGCACGCGCGTGACCTCGGCGAGCACCTGCTTGCCCTCGCCCTCGGTGACGGGACCGTCCGCAGACTGGACCACGACCTGGATGGCGGAGGAGGCGTTGCCCCCGAAGTGCTCCCGGGCCAGCTCGCGCGCCTCGACGGACTCCGAGCCGTTCGCCTGCCAGCCGGCGCCGGAGAGGTTGTGCTCGACCTGGGGGGCGAACGCGCCGAGGCCGACGATCGCCAGCAACCACACGACGGTGACCAGCTTGACGTGCTCGGTGACCCAGACGCCCAGGCGACCCAGCGGTCCGGGGGTGTGGGCGACGTGGTGCCCCGTGTCGTCGGGCGGCGTGGGCGCCGTCGGGGGCGGGAAGGCAGCGGTCGTGCTCATGGATGTCCGTTCTGTGGGCATGCGGAAGTTCCGCGGGTGTGATGGGCGGGAGAGAGGGGGAGTCAGACGAGGGCTGGAAGGGCTCGGGCGGCGGTGTAGACCGCGACGGCCAGGACGAGGGCGGTGAAGGCCAGCTGGAGCCGGCTGGTGTCGATCGGGTCGGCGAGTCGAGCACCGGCCACGGCCATCAGGGCGGAGACGGCTGTCAGGGCGAGGACCGGTCCCCAGTCCGGGCTCGAGCCCGACCCGGCGCGTACGACGAGCGCCGCGGCGCTGGTGATGGTGATGACCACCAGTGACGTGCCGGCGGCGTACTGCATCGGAAGCGCCAGCGCCAGCAGCAGGGCCGGTACGACGAGGAAGCCGCCGCCGACGCCGAGGAACCCGGTGAGCAGGCCGACAGCCGTGGCCGTCAGGAGCACCTTGAGGGCCCGTGGGCAGTTGCAGGCGAACGTGGGGCTGAAGGTGATGATGGGGTCGTCCAGCGCGGGACGCGCACCCGTCGGTTCGACGTCACGGTCGCGACCGAGCTGGCGCCAGGCCATCAGAGCGCCGACGAGGAGCATCAGGATCGCGAAGGCGGCCAGCAGGACGTCGTCGTCCACGTGTGCCGCAGCCTTCGCGCCGATCGCGGCGCCGCCGATCGCGACGGCACCAAACGCAACCCCGCGTCCGAGCAGCACGTTGCCCGCCCGGTGGGCAGTCGCCGCGCCGATCAGCGAGGTCACCCCGACCACCACCAGGGAGCCGGTGGTGGCCTGGGTCGCGGTCTGGCCCAGGAGATAGACCAGGACCGGGACCGCGAGGATGGATCCACCGCCGCCGAGCGCACCCAGCGAGAGGCCGATGAGCGCGCCGGCGGCGACGGCGAGGACGAGTGTCATCTCAGGCGCTCGAGCCGTTCTCGTCGCCGGGGCTCACCAGGTGCAGCCCCACCTTCTCCGCGTTCTCGAAGGAGTCGTCGACCGCCACGGGCGTGCGGCCGGCCGCATCGAGGAACGAGGCGGCCACGGAGGCGCGGTAGCCGCCGGCGCAGTGCACCCACACCTCGCCGGCCGGCACCTCTGCCACGCGGCGGGGGAGCTCGTGGATGGGGATGTTGACCGCACCGGCAACGGCGCTCTTGTCGTACTCGTCGGCACGCCGGACGTCGAGGACCACCACCTCGCGGTGGTGACGAACGTCGGCCAGGTCGGCGAACGTCGCGGTCGGGAAGGACGACAGCTCGCCGTCGGTCCAGTCCTGGGGACCGCCGGTGGCCTGGGCGGCCGGTCGGTCGATGCCGATGCGGACCAGCTCGCGCTGTGCCTGGGCGACGTCCTCGGGGGTCTCGCCGAGCAGGGTGACCGGTGTTCCCCAGTCGATGAGCCAGCCGAGGTAGGTGGCGAAGCCGCCGTCGAGACCGAAGTTGAAGGTGCCCGGTGCGTGGCCTGCGGCGAAGGCTGTGCGGTTGCGCAGGTCGACCACCCACTCACCGGCCTCGATCCGGCGGCGCAGCTCGTCGGCATCGGCGGCCGAGACCGGGGACAGGTCGGCGGCGCCGGGTCCGGCCGCGTTGGCCGGGCCCATGTGGGCGTAGTAGGCGGGCCATGCCCCCAGCCCGTCGAGGAGCTCCCGGACGTAGGTCTCCTCGTCCTGGGTCAGCACCGGGTTGGACTTCTTCTCCTGGCCGATCGTGGACTCGGTGGCGTCTGACTGGGTCGCCGAGCAGAACGAGCCGAAGCCATGGGTGGGGAAGACGCCGGCCTCGTCGGGCAGCTGCTCGGCGAGCTTGTGCGCGGACGCGTGCTGGTGGCGGACCAGGGCGTCGGTGTGCTCCTCGCCCAGCAGGTCGGGACGACCGGTGGCGCCGAAGAGCAGCGACCCGCCGGTGAAGACGGCGTACGGCTCGTCGCCGGTCGGGCCGGTCGTGGCGAGCGCGTAGGAGAGGTGGGTGAAGGTGTGACCGGGCGTGGCGATGGCCCGGACCTTCATCCGGTCACCGACGGCGACCGTCTCGCCGTCGGCGATGGGAGTCCGGTCGAACGACACGTCGTCCGCGCCGTTCACGTGATAGGCCGCGCCGGTGTGCTGCGCCAGGGCCAGTCCACCCGTGACGTAGTCGTTGTGGATGTGTGTCTCGAAGACGTCGAGCAGTCGGACGCGGTGCTCCTCGAGCAGCGCCAGGACGCGGTCGATGTCGCGCTGGGGGTCGACCACGAAGGCGACGTCGCCGTCATGGACCAGGTAGCTGCGGTCACCCAGGGAGGGCGTCTCGATCGGGATGATGGTCAGGTCGTCGGTCATGGTGCCCCCAGTCGTGGAGCGGGTGGTCGGGCTGTCGGACGTCATCGGCTGGTGGGGGCGCCGGTCTCGACGGGTCGGCCGGAGCGTGCCCAGGCCGCGGTGCCGCCGGCCACCGAGTAGGCGTCGTACCCACTGGCGACCAGCAGGTCGGTCATGGCGGCGCTGCGGTTGCCGCTCGCGCACACGACGTAGACCGGACGGGTCCGCTCGATCTCTGCAAGCCGGGACGGCAGCTGGCCCATCGGCACCAGCTGCGCGCCGGGCACGTGGCCGGCGACGTACTCGCCCGGCTCCCGGACATCGATCACGGTCGCCTGCTGCTCAGCCGCCTCGGCCAGCCGCGCGACGTCGATCTCGGGGGTGGACCTGCTCATGAATCCTGGACCTTCCTGGGGACTGCGGGTGAAAAGTCGGCACCCGATACCTCACCGGGTATTCGACGAGTCACAACCTAGACACCCCCGGGGGTATTCCTCAAGTCGGCGCAGGTCCCGTCGGGGCAGGCCCGGTGGAATACCGCCGGGGGTATGCTGGTTGTGCTGGCAGGCCCCAAGTGAGGAGCCGTTCCCACACCCATGGAGGAGAGCCGGATGGCAACCATCGACCTCGGTGCCGAGAACTTCGAGAGCACCGTCACCAGCAACGACATCGTCTTCGTCGACTTCTGGGCCTCCTGGTGCGGCCCGTGCCGGATGTTCGCGCCGGTCTACGAGAAGGCGTCCGAGGCCCACCCGGACATCGTCTTCGGCAAGGTGGACACGGAGGCCGAGCAGACTCTGGCCTCTGCTGCGCACATCAGCTCGATCCCGACCCTGATGGCGTTCAAGGGTGGCACCATGGTGTTCTCCCAGCCCGGCGCGCTTCCCGCCCCGGCGTTGGACCAGGTCATCGCCGCCGTGCGGGACCTCGACGTCGAGGCCGCCCTGGCCGAGCAGAGCAGGAGGAGCGCCTGATGAGCGACTACACCATCTCCACCACGCTGACCCAGCCGTACGACGACGCCGTCGAGGCGGTCCGGACGGCGCTCGGTGAGCAGGGGTTCGGCATCCTCACCGAGATCGACCTGAAGGCCACCCTGAAGGCCAAGCTCGACGTCGATGTTGCGCCGCAGGTCATCCTGGGTGCCTGCCGGCCGGCGCTGGCCTACGAGGCGCTCACCGCCGAGCCGTCCATCGCCGCGGTCCTGCCGTGCAACGTCGTCGTACGAGCGGTGGACGACACCACCACGGTCGTGGAGGCGTTCGACCCCGACGCCATGATGGGTCTTGCCGACAACGAGGCGCTGCACGCCGTCGCCGCCGACGCCAAGCAGCGGATCACTGCTGCACTCGCGTCTCTTGACGCCAACGAGGGAGACAACTGATGGAGCTGGACCCGAACGAGATGACCCCGGTCATCAACCGCATCAAGCGTGCCCGAGGCCAGCTCGACGGTGTGCTGCGCATGCTCGAGGACGGGCGCGACTGCGAGGACGTCGTCACCCAGCTCGCCGCCGTCTCGCGAGCCCTTGACCGGGCCGGCTTCGCCATCGTCGCGACCGGGCTCCAGCAGTGCCTGAGCAACGGTGACGACATGGACAGCGTCGACGTGAAGAAGATGGAGAAGCTCTTCCTCTCCCTCGCCTGACGACCAGCAAGGTCGCACACATGGACTGGCTCGCCGAATGAGTTCGCGCTCCAACTTGAATTGTTCAAGTAAAGGCGAGATGGTGGTTGCATGGACGCTGAGGTGCTGCTGCGAGAGAGCGGCCTTCGCGTGACGCAACCGCGCCTGGCGGTGCTGCGCGCGGTCGGCCAGGCCCCGCACGCCGACACGGCCACGGTCCTCAACGCGGTGCGCCGAGACCTCGTGAGCGTCTCCCACCAGGCGGTCTACAACGTCCTCGACGCCCTCACGGCTGCCGGCCTGGTCCGAAGGATCCAGCCTGCAGGCTCCCTGGCGCGCTACGAGCTGCGCCGCGGGGACAACCACCACCACGTGGTGTGCCGCTCCTGCGGTGCCGTCGCCGACGTCGACTGCGCCGTGGGCCACGTCCCCTGCCTGACCGCCTCCGACGACGCCGGCTTCGTGATCGACGAGGCCGAGGTCACCTACTGGGGCACCTGCCCCGCGTGCGCCGAGCCATCCCGGCCGAGCGCCTGATCCACCCAGCTCGAGTCCATCCCGTCCGAATCAGCCCGACCCAGCCGGAAGGAACACCATGACCGACCAGGACCACCCCGAGAGCCCGCAGGGCCTTGACCGCAAGGCGGAGGCCGGCTGCCCCGTCATGCACGACTCGGTCACCGCCGAGGGGAGCGAGAGCGAGAACCCCGCGATCGACTCGCCCACGCCGCAGACGGGCGGGCGCCCCCGGTCCAACAAGGACTGGTGGCCCGACATGCTCGACCTCAACGTGCTCCACGTCCACCCGCCGGCCGGCAACCCGCTGGGCACCGACTACAACTACCGCGAGGCCTTCGCCGAGCTCGACGTGGAGGCGCTCAAGCGCGACCTGGTCGAGACGATGCGCACCTCCCAGGACTGGTGGCCCGCCGACTTCGGGCACTACGGCGGCCTCATGGTCCGGATGAGCTGGCATGCCGCGGGCACCTACCGCGTCTTCGACGGCCGTGGCGGTGCCGGCGACGGCGGCCAGCGCTTCGCGCCCCTCAACTCATGGCCCGACAACGCCAACCTCGACAAGGCCCGCCGACTCCTGTGGCCGGTGAAGAAGAAGTACGGCCAGAAGATCTCGTGGGCCGACCTGATCGTCCTTGCCGGCACCGTGGCGATGGAGGACATGGGCTTCGAGAACTTCGGCTTCGCGTTCGGTCGCGAGGACGTCTGGGAGCCCGAGGAGATCTTCTGGGGTCCCGAGGACGCCTGGCTCGGCGACGAGCGCTACGCCGAGGGTGAGGAGCGCCAGCTCTCCGACCCGCTCGGCGCGGTCCAGATGGGGCTGATCTACGTCAACCCTGAGGGCCCGGCCGGCAACCCCGACCCGGTGGCCTCCGCGCGCGACATCCGCGAGACGTTCGCCCGGATGGCGATGAACGACGAGGAGACCGTCGCCCTCATCGCCGGCGGCCACACCTTCGGCAAGACCCACGGCAACGGCGACCCCGACCTGATCGGCCCGGAGCCCGAGGGCGCCCCGATCGAGAACCAGGGCCTGGGCTGGATCAGCAGCCACGGCACCGGCAAGGCCGGCGACACGATCACCTCGGGTCTCGAGGTCACCTGGACCTACCACCCGACCCGCTGGGACAACGAGTTCTTCCACATCCTCTACGCCTACGACTGGGAGCTCATGGAGTCCCCGGCCGGTGCCAAGCAGTGGCGTCCCAAGAACGGCGCCGGCTCCGACATGGTGCCCGGTGCCCACGAGGGCGACCCGCGCCGCGAGCCCCGCATGCTCACCTCCGACCTCGCGCTCCGCATGGACCCCGAGTACGACAAGATCTCGCGGCGCTTCAAGGAGAACCCCGAGGAGTTCCGCCTCGCCTTCGCCAAGGCCTGGTACAAGCTGCTCCACCGCGACATGGGCCCCGTCGGCCCCCACATGCTCGGCCCCTGGGTGCCCGAGCCGCAGATCTGGCAGGACCCCGTCCCGGCGGTCGACCACGAGCTGGTCGACGAGTCCGACATCGCCACGCTGAAGGACTCCCTCCTCGAGGCGCTCTCGGTGCCCGAGCTGGTGCGTACGGCGTGGGCGTCGGCGGCGAGCTTCCGTCGTACCGACAAGCGCGGCGGCGCCAACGGCGCCCGTATCCGCCTCGAGCCCATGCGCAGCTGGGCGGTCAACGAGCCCGACAGGCTCGCCGCGGCTCTCGAGGCCATCGAGCGGGTGCAGCGTGAGTTCAACGACGGGCAGTCCGGCGGGAAGCGGGTCTCCCTCGCCGACCTGATCGTCCTCGGCGGGAACGCCGCGGTCGAGAAGGCTGCGCGGGACGCCGGGGTCGAGGTCACCGTCCCGTTCACCCCGGGTCGCACCGATGCCACCCAGGAGCAGACCGAGGTCGAGTCGGTGCGCTACCTCGAGCCGCGCGCCGACGGCTTCCGCAACTACGTCCGCCCAGGCGAGAAGATGCGTCCCGAGACGCTCTTGGTCGACCGCGCCTACATGCTCGGACTCACGGCGCCCGAGATGACCGTCCTGGTCGGCGGCATGCGGGCCCTGGGTGGCAACGTGGGCGACACGGCCCATGGCGTGCTCACCGATCGCCCCGGGCAGCTGACGAACGACTTCTTCGTCAACCTGCTCTCTCCCGGCACGACCTGGAGGACCGCGCAGGAGGGCGAGCACGTCTACGACATCACCGACACGGCCAGCGGTGAGAAGAGGTGGACGGCCACGGCCGTCGACCTCGTCTTCGGCTCCAACTCCCAGCTGCGGGCCCTGTCCGAGGTCTACGCGAGCGACGACGCGCACGAGAAGTTCGTGAACGACTTCGCCGCGGCGTGGGCGAAGGTCATGGACAACGACCGCTTCGACCTGCGCTGAGGCCTAGCCTCGAGCGCATGACCGACGCGTCCTCGCCCCAGCTCGACGACGCCGATCCCACGGGGTTCCTGGGATCGGACGACATCATCCAGGCCGACCACCCGGCCGTCGTCGAGCTGGGGCGAGAGCTCCGTGGCCGAACAGGTTCGCCCGAGGAGCTCGCCGAGGCGGCGTTCACCTGGGTGCGTGACGAGGTCGACCACTCGTTCGACGCCCAGGACCGGCGCGTCACGCTGACCGCGTCCGAGGTGCTCGAGCACCGCGTGGGGCTGTGCTACGCCAAGTCCCACCTGCTCACTGCGCTGCTGCGCTCCCAGGGAGTGCCGACCGCCCTGTGCTACCAGCTGCTCGACGACGGCAGCGACGGCCTGGTCGTCCACGGGCTCGTGGCGGTGCACCTGCGCGGTGCGTGGCACCGCCTGGACCCTCGTGGCAACAAGGAAGGTGTCGATGCGCAGTTCTCGCTCGGTGACGAGCGGCTGGCCTGGAGCGTCGACCCCGAGCGTGGTGAGCGCGACTTCCCGACCCTGTACGCCGCTCCCGCGCCCTGCGTCGTTGAGGCGCTGCGCGGTGCCGAGGACATGCTCGACCTCTACGAGGGCGGCCTTCCGTCGTCGCTGCCCGACGTGCCGACACCCAGCGCCGTCTGAGCTCGAGGGCCCTGACTCTGGCGGCATCCGACATGGATTCGTCGCCGGCCGATGTCGTGTGCCGCCACCTTGGGGGTGACGCCGGAGCCACCAGACCACCCGATTCACGTCGTCTCCGTTCGGGTCCGACTCATGACACGGCGCCGGGGTGGTACAGCACTCAGGACCCCCAGACGAGGAGAACCCCGATGTTCCACAACGCTCGCCGTACCGCCGCCGTCGCCGTCACCGCCGTGATCGGCTCACCGCTTGCCCTCGCCGCCCCGGCGCCCGCCCTGGCAGACGTGGAGCGGCAGCGCGACTTCCGCGTCGCCGAGGCGAGGGTCGACTTCTCCGTGGAGAAGGAAGACGGCCGCTTCAAGGTCGAGGTCGACATCGACGAGGCGCTGCAGGGCACCAGGTGGCGCGTCACCCTCAGGCACGACGGCGAGCGCTTCCTGCAGACCGTCCGCACAGCCGACGACGACGGCGACGTCGAGATCGACCGCTCGCGGCGGGACACCCGCGGTGGTGACCGCTTCACCGTGACGGTGAAGAAGATCGCCGGGCCCGGCAAGTCGCGCACGCTCCGGATGCGCTGAGCCGGATGCGCTGAGTCGTCACGCCTTCACGGCGTGTCCCGGGCGTTGCGTCGGCGGGTCTCCCACGCACGCTTGGCGGCCCGGCTGCGTCGGCGGTGCTGGCGCTCTGCCTCCTCCTGCGCGCGCTCGGCGGCTCGCTGCGCGCGACGTACGACGTTCTCGGCGCGTCGCCGCTCTGCCTCGACGACGGCGGCAGAGCGGACCGGCCACACGTAGGGAAGGTCGTCCGGGACGTCGGTGAACTGGCTGCGGTAGTGGTCGGGGTCCTTGCGCAGCAGAGCGGAGCGGTGGCTGCGGTGCAGGTCCTCGTCGCCGAGCCACGGCGGCAGTGCGTCGGCGGAAGCCAGCTCGTCCTGGCTGCGCACCCGGTCCACACCTGCGGCAGCCAGGTCGGTGGCGATCGTGGCGGCACAGGTGTCGCCGAACCCCATCTCGGTCCACACCTCGCAGCACACGAAGCCGTAGCGCCCGAGAGCCTCCTCGAAGCCCTTCCACATCAAGGTGGCGGGGTGGTTTGCCCAGCCGTAGCCCGGCACCGTCAGCGCGCGCACGACCTGGATGGTCTCCACGCGCTGCTTGCCCAGACGCTTGGGGTCGAGCGCGCGTGCCGAGCGCTCGAAGTCGGCGTAGGGGAGGAACGTCTGCACCGTGCGACGGTATCCACGACGACGGAGGCTATACCGCACGATGCTGTGGACTGTTGCATTGGTGTGTGAGACACAGTAATGTGTGGGCATGGCAACCGCCGAGGACATCATCAGGACCCACCTGCAGGAGCTGCGTCGCGGCACCGTGGTGGTGGCCAGCCTGATCGCGCTGCGCGAGCCCGGCTACGGCTATGGCCTGCTCCAGCAGATGGCCGAGCACCGGTTCCCGGTGGACGCCAACACGCTCTACCCGCTGCTGAGGCGCCTCGAGGACCAGGGGCTGCTCACCAGCGAGTGGAACACCGAGGAGAGCCGGCCGCGCAAGGTCTACCGGACCAGTGCGAAGGGCGAGCAGGTGCTGCACCTGCTCCTTGAAGACATGCGAGCCGTGCAGGACTCGTTCACCAGCCTCATGGGGGAGGAAGCATGACAACCACATCGACCACCACGCTCACCGAGCGCTACGTCCAGGCCATGCTGCGCGAGGTGCCGGAGGATCGCCGTGCCGACCTGGGTGACGAGCTCCGCAGCACCATCGACGACATGATCGAGGGCCGTGTCGCTGCCGGCGAGCCGGCCGACGAGGCCGAGCGCGCGACACTCACCGAGCTGGGTGATCCGGCAGCGCTCGCCTCGCGATACACCGGTGCGCGGCTCCACCTGATCGGTCCTCGGTTCTTCCTGACGTGGAAGAGGCTCACCCTCCAGCTCCTCACCTGGGTTCCCGCGGTGGTCGCCACGGTGGTCGCCGCGATCCGGGTGCTCGACCACCACGAGAGCACCGTCGGTCAGGTGATCGTCGACGCCGGTGGAGCGGCCATCACGACCGCCGTGCAGATCGCCTTCTGGACGACCCTGGTCTTCGCCGTCCTCGAGCGTGTCGATGCCGACGAGCCGACCCCGTGGACGCCGGACGACCTTCCCGAGGGTGTCGGTGAGAGAGACCCGAGCTTCGTCGACACGGTCGGCTCGATCGCATGGAACCTCGTCGTCGCAGCCGCGCTGGTCATCCAGCACTTCCGTTCCTGGGTCGAGGGGCCTGACGGTGACGACGTGGCCATCCTCGATCCCGACCTGTGGTCAGGCTGGCTGCCGTTCCTGCTCCTCACCATCGCTGCCTTCGTCGCTCTCGAGGTGTGGAAGTACCGCCGCGGCTGGACCGCTGGCGTTGCCGCGGGGACCGTCGTGACATCGGTCGCCTTCTCCGCGCCGGTCGCGTGGCTGGCGATGGAGGACCGGCTGATCAACCCCACCTTCGTCGACGTGGTCGACCTGGGCAGCGCCGGTCAGGACCGCCTCGCCCTGGCGATCGCCGTGGGTGCCGCCCTGGTGGCGGTGTGGGAGAGCGCCGAGGCGGTCGTCAAGTGGTGGCGGACGCACCAGGGCCCGAGCTGAGATGACAGGCAGACTGGACCGATGACCGGTTGCGTCTTCTGCTCCATCGTCGCGGGCGAGGTCGACGCCGAGGTCGTGCTCGAGACCGACCACGTCCTCGGGTTCCTGGACACCCGACCGGTCTTCAAGGGACACACGCTGCTCGTCCCGCGTGAGCACGTGGAGACCCTGCCCGACCTGCCGGCGTTCCTGCGCGACCCGTTCCTGGAGGCGGGCCAGCGGCTGGCGACGGCGATGACGACGGCCCTGGGCTCCCAGGGTTCGTTCGTGGCGATGAACAACGTCGTCAGCCAGTCGGTGCCCCACCTGCACCTCCACGTCGTACCCCGCACGAAGGGCGACGGGTTGCGCGGCTTCTTCTGGCCGCGGACGCGCTACGAGGACGGTGAGGCGGGGGAGTACGCCGGCCGCTTGCGCTCGGCGGTCGGCGCCGACCAGGCGTAGGGTCGTCGCCGCAACGAGCTGCCGGTCGCCCACGCCGCCACGGCGAGGGACAGGGCCCCGATCACGACTCCGCCGAGCACGTCGACGAAGAAGTGCCAGCCGAGGTAGACCGTCGACAGCACCGTCAGGCCGGCGAAGACCCAGGCGGAGACGCGGATCCAGGCCGGGAGCCGGATGATCTCGAGGAACAGGCACAGCGTCACCGTGATCGCGACGTGCAGGGAGGCGAACGCCGCGATGGTCTGGACGGCCTGGGTGGCGGACGGGTCGGCGAGGACCTCGACCCGGTCCTCGAGGAGCCACTCCTGGATCGTCGTGTTGAAGGTGCGGGGGAGGTCGTCGAAGTCGCCGGGAGCCGAGTAGATCGGACCCAGCGACGGGAAGGCGTAGTAGACGGCCGCCCCGAAGAGCCAGTTCATCGACACGGCGGTGACGAACCAGGCCCCGGTGCGGGAGAACCGCGTCCACACGAGGGCGATGGCCAGCGTCGCCGGCACCAGCCCGATCCACAGCACGTAGACCACGGTCAGGACCTGTGCCGCCAGACCCGTGCCCAGCACGTGGTGGAGCACGGTCGCGGGGTCGTTGCCCAGCCAGAGCAGGCGGTCGAGCCGGGCGAGCTCGGTGTCCCAGAGCCGGTCGTTGACGAACGGCACGTAGTTCTTCAGGTTGCGGAACGCGACGTAGGAGGCGTACCACGCCACCAGGCCGCTGACCGTGAACCACACCTGGTCGCGGTGCCACCGGTCACGGACGACGGTGCGCAACGCCGTCAGGCCACCGACCTCCTCCCGTCGGAGCAGCACCACCCAGCGGATCACGACGTCGAGCGCGACGGCCGCGGCGACGATGAGGGGGAGTCGGACCCACGTCGGCACTGACACGCCGTCGGGGTCGCGCACCGGGAGGTCGTAGGCCCACGCGATGAGCAGCATCGCGAACGTCATCACCACGGCGACGACGGTCGCAGCTCGGAACCCCCCGCGAAGCATGCGTTCACGGTAGCGGCTCGCACCCGGGGTCCGGAACAGGGAAAACCCTGAGGTGCGACTAGCCTGCGACGAGTCACGCCCCCCCCAACGCAGGCGCCTGGACACAGGCAGCCGAGAAGGAGTCATCCCCATGGGCCGCTACGACGGAAGAGTCGCAGTCATCACCGGAGCCGCGCGCGGCATCGGTTTCGGTACGGCGCAGCGCTTCGCCGCGGAGGGCGCGTCGGTCGCCATCCTCGACCTCGACGAGGGGGCTGCCCAGGAGGCGGCCGGCCGGATCGAGCTGCAGGGCGACGCGAAGGCGATCGGCGTCGGCTGCGACGTCGCCGACTCGGCTGCGGCGGAGGCGGCCGTGCAGCGTGTGGTGGACGAGCTCGGCGGCATCCACGTCCTGGTCAACAACGCCGGGATCACCCGCGACAACCTCCTCTTCAAGATGACCGAGGACGACTGGGACATGGTCATGAACGTCCACCTCAAGGGCGCGTTCAACATGACCAAGGCCGCCCAGAAGCGCTTCGTCGAGCAGAAGTACGGCAAGATCCTCAACCTCTCCAGCGTCTCCGCGCTCGGCAACCGCGGCCAGGCCAACTACTCCGCGGCCAAGATGGGGATCCAGGGCTTCACCCGCACGCTCGGCATCGAGCTCGGCCCCTTCGGCATCAACGCCAACGCCATCGCCCCGGGCTTCATCGCCACCGAGATGACCGACGCCACGGCGGCGCGCCTCAAGATGGACGTCGAGGAGTTCCGCAAGCTGAACGCCGACCACAACCCGGTGCGCCGCGTCGGCTTCCCCGAGGACATCGCCGCTGCTGCGGCCTTCCTCTGCAGCGACGAGGCCTCCTACATCACCGGGCAGACGCTGTACGTCGACGGCGGGGCCAAGCTCGGCTGATCGGCTCCGAAATCCTGCGGCACTGGGTGCCGGCACGTAATCTGGGCGCGCCTTCCCCGTTCGGGGAGGGCGCGCCCGCACACTTCTGGGTGTCGACTCCCCACTTCCCCGTGCTTGATCGGAGCTCTCGTTGCGCCACCGTCTCCGCCCGTCCTCTGCCGGGCGCTCCTCCGCCCGACGACCGGCCAGGGCCGCCGCCGTCGCCCTGGTCGCCGCCTCGCTGCTCCTCGCCGGGTGCAGCGGCAGCGACGAGCCCGCCGAGCCGTCGTCGGACTCCGAGCCCACCGCGGAGGCCACCGAGGAGCCGCCGGAGCCGTCCTACTGGCCGCTGACCGGTCTCGAGCGCAAGGGCAAGGCCCCGCAGCACCCGGTGATCGTGACCAAGGTCGACAACACCTCCTCGAGCGCCCCGCAGGTCGGTCTCGGCTCGGCCGACATGGTCGTGGAGGAGCTCGTCGAGGGCGGCATGACCCGTCTGGCGGCGTTCTACTACTCCAAGCTGCCGAGCAACATCGGCCCCGTCCGGTCGATGCGCGCCAGCGACATCGGGATCGTCCCCGAGGACGCCACGGTCGTGACCAGCGGTGCCGCCCAGATCACGCTCAACCGCATCAATGCCGCAAAGATCCCCTACGTCACCGAGGGTGCTCCCGGCGTCTACCGGGAGTCCAGCCGCTCGGCCCCCTACAACCTCTTCGCGCGTCTGGACGAGATCGCCAAGAAGGCGCGCACCGGTGAGGAGCCCAGGCCCTACCTCGACTTCGGCACCGCCGAGGACCTGCCGCGCGGCAAGAAGGCGCGGTCGCTGGTCGCCAGCTTCGGTGGTCACGCCACGTCGTGGAGCTACGCCGGCGGCAAGTACGTCAACACGAACTCCTACGCCGCGGAGGGTGACCAGTTCCCGGCGACGTCGGTCCTCGTGCTGCGGGTGCCGGTGGGCGACGCGGGCTACCGCGACCCCGCGGGCTACCCCGTTCCGGAGACCAAGCTCGAGGGCAAGGGAGAGGCGATCCTGTTCCACGGCGGCCGGATGATCCGGGGGACGTGGAGCAAGGACGGACTGCGCGGGGCGATCGAGCTCTCCACCAGGTCGGGGGAGCTGAAGGTCCCCGCGGGCCGCGTCTGGATCGAGCTGGTCCCGGCCCGGACCGGCAACCTCACCTGGGCCAAGTAGGCCCTACGCCTGCGCCTCCGGCGTGGCGCTGGGCAGGGCCGCGCCCTGCTCGGCCAGGGCCTGGAGACCGCTCAGCAGGAACATGATCGCGGTCTCCACGCGCGCCGCGGCGGCACCCGGCTCGTCGCTCTGCGCGACCGATCCGCCCGCGGCAGACAGCGCTCCGAAGAAGATCTGCGTGAAGGTCTCGACCATCGCCTCGTCGACGTCCCAGGCGCCGACGTGGAGGACTGTGCGCACGATCTCGACGACGTTGGCGTAGGTGGAGCGCTCCTCCTGCTCGCGGAACCGCTCGTAGCCCAGCACCGACGGGCCGTCCTGGATCACCACCCGCCGGTAGGACGGCTGCTGGACGATGCCGAGGAAGGTGCGCAGCCCCGCGACCGCCATGGCCCAAGGGTCGTCCTTCGCGGCGGTGGTGGCCTCGTGGATGGCTGTGCTGCACCGGCTGTCGATGCGCTCGAAGACGGCCTCGAACACTGCCTGCTTGCCGCTGAAGTGGTGGTAGAGCGCGCCCTTGGTCACGTCGGCACCCGCCACGATGGCATCGAGCGAGGTGGCGGCGTAGCCGTGCGTGGTGAAGAGCTCCTCGGCCACGTCGACGAGGGCCTGCTTGGTCGAGTCGGAGTACTGCTGCCGGCGGCCCGACCCCTTGGACACCTTCACCTTGGGCACCTTGGGGATGAGCTTCGACGCCGAGGACCTGGTCACCGACGACACCTTAGTGACCTGTGACGCGAACGTGTGGTGCGGTTCACGCCGGAACCTGCTTGTGTGCCATTGCAGAGTCGGCATACTAGGGGTACGTACTCACGGTATGGAACCGAAGGAGTAACACCATGACTTGGAAGAACCACCACCGCCGCGGCGAGGTCCTGCGTGAGGTCATCCGCACCGCCGACGAGCGCCGTGACGGCATCCTCCCGATGGACGTCCCGGGCGTGAATGAGACCTTCTCCGACGAGCTGACCCTGCTCGGCTCCCTCCAGCTCCGCTGGCACACCAGCCTCTCCGGCCGCATCGACCAGGCACTCGCCGAGGAGCCCGTCGACCTCGAGTCGGCAGTCGTCTCCGCCTGGCAGGCCACGGCCGACGCGCTCCCCGGCGTGCGCCGCGTCCTCGACCACTACACAGCCTCGCCCACCTCGCCGGAGATGGCGGCCGTCATGGCGCGTGCCACCGGCAAGGAGCACGCCATGATCGCCCTGATGGCCGGACGGTCGGGCCAGGACGACACCGCGGCGGCCGCACGCATCGGCGAGGCGATCGCCCTGCGTGCCCGGACGTCGTACCCCACGGTCGGAGCCTCGCGGCACGACCACGCGCCCACCCTGGTGGAGCGTCTCAAGGCGGTGCTTGCCGCCTGACCGCCCTCACGGGCCCCTGATCAGGGCGACCCCCAGACCGACGCCGAACGCGGTTTCCGATAGCTGCGATCTCCCTCCCTCCCACAGTGCGTCGGCCGGGGGTCGTCTTGCGCGTTCCTGCTGCAGAATGGGCGCATGAGCGAGTCAGGGAACGTCGGCCCCGGCACCCTGCTGGTCGCGACTCCTGCGCTGCGCGACCCCAACTTCTCCGAGACCGTGGTCATGCTGCTCGACGCAGACGACGAGGGGGCCCTGGGCGTCATCCTCAACCGCCCCAGCGCCGTGCTCGTCGCCGACGTGCTGGAGCCGTGGAGCGGGGTCGTCGACCGCCCCGAGGTGCTGTTCCGTGGAGGACCGGTGGGCCTCGACGGGGCGTTGGCCGTGGGTCTGCTGCGCGACCTCGAGGACGTCCCGCTGGGCTGGCGCGGGGTGACCGGCCGGCTGGGCATCCTCGACCTCGACACCCCCATCGAGCTGGTGGAGGGCTCCCTCGCCCGACTGCGCGTCTTCGCCGGCTATGCCGGTTGGGGCGCCCAGCAGCTGCGCGACGAGATCGCCGAGGGCAGCTGGTACGTCGTCTCGGGCACCGACGCGGATGCCTTCGTCGGCGACACCGACACGCTGCGTCGTGACGTGCTCCGGCGCCAGCCGGGGACCCTCGCCTGGCACGCGACCCGGCCCGTCGACCCTGATCTGAACTGACCCAGCGAGTAGGCTGGCCCATCATGAGCACGATTGGTTTCTCTCCCGGCAGCCAGACCGTCAAGGAACGCCAGACGGTGCCGACCGACGAGGGTGACCACGAGCGCTTCTCGCACTACGTGCCCAAGGACAAGCTCACCGAGGCGATGGTGATGGGCACCCCCGTGGTGGCCCTCTGCGGCAAGGTCTGGGTCCCGAGCAGGGCGCCGGAGAAGTACCCCACGTGCCCGGAGTGCAAGGAGATCTGGGAGTCGATGGGAGCGGGCGGCTCCGGCGACGGATCCGGTTCAGGCGGCCCCGGCGGCTCGGGCTCCGGCGAGTGACCGGGCGGCCCGACGCGCCGCTGCCTCCCGCGTGGCCCGACAGGGCGGCGTGGGGCACGGCGCCCTCGCTGCGCGCCTGGCAGCAGGCAGCGGTGGAGCAGTACGCCGCCGCGCAGCCGCGCGACTTCCTCGCCGTCGCCACGCCCGGCGCCGGCAAGACGACCTTCGCCCTGACGGTCGCCGCCGACCTCCTGAGCCGCCGTGTCGTCGACCGCATCACCGTGGTCGCGCCGACCGAGCACCTCAAGACCCAGTGGGCCGAGGCCGCCGCCAGGGCGGGGATCCCGATCGACCCGACCTACGCCGCCGGCAAGGGCCGGACGTCGGGCGACTACGTCGGCATCGCGGTGACCTATGCCGGGGTCGCGGTCAACCCGCTTGCCATGCGCATCCGCACCGAGCGCTTCAAGACCCTGGTCATCCTCGACGAGATCCACCACGCGGGTGACGCACTCTCGTGGGGTGACGGGGTCAAGGAGGCGTTCGACCCCGCGACCCGGCGACTGGCCCTGACCGGCACGCCGTTCAGGTC
This sequence comes from Nocardioides seonyuensis, assembly GCF_004683965.1. Lineage (NCBI taxonomy): Bacteria > Bacillati > Actinomycetota > Actinomycetes > Propionibacteriales > Nocardioidaceae > Nocardioides > Nocardioides seonyuensis. The sequence goes on along the minus strand of NZ_CP038436.1, from coordinate 440,363 downwards.
CGACATCAACCCGATCCCCTTCGTCACCTACGCGCCGGGGGAGGACGGCATCCCCCGCTCGGTCGCCGACTTCACCTATGGCTACGCCCACGCCCTCAGCGACCACGTGGTGCGCCCGGTCCTGTTCATGGCCTACTCCGGTGAGATGCAGTGGCGCACCCGCGCCGGCGACGAGGTCGCCGCCCGGCTTGGCGAGCCGCTGACCAAGGACATGCACGCCCAGGCGCTGCGCACCGCCCTCGACCCCGCCGGCTCCTGGATCCCTGCGGTCCTCCAGGCGGCCGACAAGCGGCTCTCCGAGGTACGACGACACGTCCCCGACGCCGGCGGCATGGTGATCGCCTCCGACCAGGACTCCGCCCGCGCCTACGCCGCGCTGCTGCGCAAGATCTCCGGCGAGGCACCGACCGTCGTCCTCTCTGACGAGAAGGGCGCGTCGAAGAAGATCGAGACGTTCACCTCCTCCGACAAGCGCTGGCTCGTCGCCGTACGCATGGTCTCCGAGGGCGTCGACGTGCCCCGGCTGGCGGTCGGTGTGTGGGCCACGACCACGTCGACCCCCCTGTTCTTCGCCCAGGCCGTCGGCCGCTTCGTGCGGGCGCGTTCCCGCGGTGAGACCGCCTCGGTCTTCCTGCCGTCGGTGCCCCACCTCTTGGAGTTCGCCTCCGACATGGAGGCCCAGCGCGATCACGTGCTCGGGCGGCGGGTCACCGACGAGTCCGACATCTTCGCCGCCGAGAACGACCTGCTGGCCCAGGCGCAGGCGGGGGAGTCGGCCTCGGCGGAGCTGGAGATGTCGTGGGAGGCGCTGGGGTCGACGGCGTCCTTCGACCACGTGCTCTACGACGGCGCCCAGTTCGGACACTCCGGCGAGGTCCTCGCCGGCTCCGAGGAGGAGATGGACTTCCTCGGCATCCCCGGCCTCCTCGAGCCCGACCAGGTGCGCGAGCTCCTGCACTCCCGCCAGACCGAGCGCGCGAGCAAGCAGCGGGCCAGCGCGGCCGGCAAGGACGGCGCCGACTCCGTGGAGGCGTTGACCACCCACCAGCAGCTCGGCGTGCTGCGTCGTGAGCTCAACGGCCTCGTCGCGGCCTGGCACCACCGCACCGGACAGGCGCACGGCATCACCCACGCGGCGCTCCGCAAGGAGTGCGGCGGGCCACCTGCTGCGGTGGCCAGCGCCGAGCAGCTGCATGCCCGCATCGACCGGATCCGCGAGTGGGCGATGCGCCAGACCTCCTGATCCGCCTAGATTGTCGGGGTGGCTGCCGAGACCTCCCAGACCCTGGACCGCGGGCTGCGCGTGCTCAGGGTGCTGTCGGAGTGCACCGAGGGACTCACCGTCACCGAGCTCGCAGCCAAGCTCGCGGTCAACCGGACCGTGGCCTACCGGCTGGTGAGCACCCTCGAGCAGCACGCCCTGGTGCGCCGGGACGCACGGGGTCGGCTGTTCCTGGGACTGGGGATCCTCCACCTGGCCAGTGCGGTGCAGCCGGTGCTGCGCGACCTCGCCGTCCCCGTCCTGAGGTCCCTGGCCGAGGCCATCGGGTCGACCGCCCACCTCACGGTCGCCGACGGCGACGAGGCGTTGGCGCTGGCAGTCGTGGAGCCCACGTGGACGGACTTCCACGTCTCCTACCGCGTCGGCTCCCGACATCCCCTCACCCAGGGCGCTGCTGGCAAGGCGATCACGCTCACCGACCCGGCCGGCCCCGCGTTCGCCGTGACGAGCGGAGAGCTCCAGTCAGGGGCCCACGGGCTTGCCGCTCCCGTGCGAGGAGTCGAGGGCCTCGCCGCCAGCGTCGGGGTCGTCACCCTCGACGGCGCCATCGACGAGAGCGTCGTGGCGCCGCGGGTGATCGCCGCGGCGCAGCAGATCGCCGAGCGACTTCGGTAGTTCGGGGGTTGACAGCCACCCTGGCGATGGAGTGACTTGGGGCTAGTCAGCTCACCCCTCCGAAGGAGCATCTCCATGAGGAACCTCACCTGGCGTGGCGCGGTGGTGGCACTCGCGAGCGCCGCCCTGATCGTCACCCCTGCCGCACCCTCGAGCGCCATTGTCGGGGGAGCACCCGACGCGGGCGAGCACCCCTACGTCGGCCAGCTGCTGTTCTACGTCCCCAACGCCGTCGACTCGCGGTTCGACGACCCGGGCGGGTGGTTCAACTGCACGGGCACGCTCATCGACTCCACCACTGTCGTGACGGCGGGCCACTGCACCTACGACGTCGGGCTCGACGGCGTCGCGCCGGAGGACCCGCTGTTCGGTGGCAACGACATCTGGTTCTCCGTGGAGGAGGCCCCCGACTACGACATCCTCGACCCGAGCTCCACCTACGTCCCCGACGGCAACGCCGAGCGCTACGCCGACTGGTCCGCCGCCCTCGACGCCAGCCCGACCTGGCACGAGACCGAGGTGGTCTACACGCACCCCGACTACGTCGACGCGCAGTTCCTGCTGCACGACCTCGGCGTGTTCAAGCTGAGCGAGCCGATCGTCCTCGACGAGTACGGCTCGCTGCCCAGCGAGGGCTACCTCGACCAGTACGACGGCCGGGACCGCCAGCGCGGCCTCTTCGAGTCGGTCGGCTACGGGCTGGAGAAGAGCGGTCCGAAGACCGCCTTCGGAGGCGACACCCGGCGCAAGGCCGACCGCCGGCTGGTGAGCATCAGGGGCGCCTACGGCTACCGCGACATCGCCGTGATGTTCTCCCACCGCGGCAGCGGCACCACCGGTGGCACCTGCTTCGGCGACTCCGGCGGACCGACGTTCGACATCACGACGCCCGAGATCGAGGCGCAGAACATCATCGTCGCGGTGACGTCGTTCGGCATGAACTACAACTGCAACGCCAGCGGCAGCTACCGGATCGACCAGGAGGACGACCTGTCCTTCCTCATGGACCCGGCGGGGTCCTACGACTCCTGACCGACGACCAACCTCCTGCCCTAACGCTGTAACGCCGGGTTAGAGGCTGTTGTGCCCCCCTTGCAACGGGGGTACTACAGCCCTCAACCCGGCGTTACAGCGGCGGCTCGGGCCAGGGGCAGCACCCGGTGGGGGACCTGGGCGGCGAGGGCGATGACCGTCGTGGAGCGCTCGATCCCCGGATCGGCGAGCACCTGGTCGATGACCCGCTGCAGGTCGGCGTTGGACCGCGCCACCACGCGCGCCCACATGTCGCCGGCACCGGTGATCGTGTGGGCCTCGAGCACCTCAGGGATCTGGGCGAGGTGGTCGGCCACGGTCTCGTGGCCGGCGCCCTGGCGGATCTCGAGGGTCAGGAACGCCGTCACGGGGTAGCCCAGCGCCGTCGGGTCGAGCTCTGGCCCCCAGCCGGTCACGATCCCGGCGGCGGTGAGCCGGTCGAGCCTGGCCTGGACGGTCCCACGCGCCACACCCAGCCGGCGCGAGGCCTCCAGCACCCCGATCCTGGGCTCCCGGGAGAAGAGATCGAGCAGATTGCTGTCCAGCTGGTCCATCCGACGGCGTCTCCTTGGGCAACTTGTCCAGTGCTTCGTCGTACTGTTGCACACCTTGCTGCTCGCTCGACAGAGTTCGGGGCATGACTGACTCCACCGCTGCTGGTTCCACCTTGACCGTGCTCACCCACGAGGAGGAGCAGGCCGGGCTGAGCCTCGACCAGCTCAAGCAGCTCGTCGGGCTGGTGGAGTACGACGGCTCGGCCGACCCGTTCCCCGTGGTCGCCCAGGACGCGGTCTGCTTCGTGGTCGGCAACGCCACGCAGACTGCGACCTTCTACCAGCTGGCGCTGGGCATGGAGCTGGTCGCCTACCGCGGCCCCGAGACCGGCCACCGCGAGAGCAAGTCCTACGTGCTGAAGTCCGGGTCGGCCCGCTTCGTCTTCACCGGGGGAGTGACTCCCGACAGCCCGGTGCTCGACCACCACCGCAAGCACGGCGACGGCGTCGTGGACCTGGCCATCGAGGTGACCGACGTCGACAAGTGCATCGAGCACGCTCGTGCGCAGGGTGCGACGGTCCTGGTCGAGCCGCACGACGAGTCCGACGAGCACGGGACCGTGCGCATCGCGGCCATCGCGACCTATGGCGAGACCCGTCACACCCTCGTCGACCGGTCGCGGTACGACGGCCCCTACCTGCCCGGATTCGTCGAGCGGCAGACGACCGTCGCTCGCGTCGAGGGGCACCCCAAGCGGCTCTTCCAGGCCATCGACCACTGCGTCGGCAACGTCGAGCTCGGCCGGATGGACGAGTGGGTGGAGTTCTACAACAAGGTCCTCGGCTTCACCAACATGGCCGAGTTCATCGGTGACGACATCGCCACCGACTACTCCGCGCTCATGTCGAAGGTCGTCGCCAGCGGCAACCACCGGGTGAAGTTCCCGCTCAACGAGCCGGCGATCGCGAAGAAGAAGTCGCAGATCGACGAGTACCTCGAGTTCTACGACGGCGCCGGCTGCCAGCACATCGCGCTGGCCACCAACGACATCCTGCGCAGCGTCGACATCCTGCGCGACAACGGCATCGAGTTCCTCGAGACCCCCGACTCCTACTACGACGACCCCGAGCTGCGTGCTCGCATCGGCGACGTGCGGGTGCCCATCGAGGAGCTGAAGAAGCGCAAGATCCTGGTCGACCGCGACGAGGACGGCTACCTCCTGCAGATCTTCACCAAGCCGATGGGCGACCGACCGACGGTCTTCTACGAGTTCATCGAGCGCCACGGCTCGCTCGGCTTCGGCAAGGGCAACTTCAAGGCCCTCTTCGAGGCGATCGAGCGGGAGCAGGACGCGCGCGGCAACCTCTGACCGCACCTCCCCTCCCTGGCCCCTCCCTCGCCCCTCCCGATAGTCCGCATCAGGAAGCTCCTCGGGCCGGCGTGTCCACGAGCTTTTTGATACGGACTATCTCGGTGGGCTGGGGGTCCTCGCCTGCTCGGCGGAGTGCGTCCGGGAGGAGGAGGGGTCAGTGGGCGAGCAGGCCCACGCCCAGCACGCCCATGAAGACGGCGATGCCCGAGTCGAGGACCCGCCAGGCAGACGGCCGCGCGAAGAGGCCGCGCAGCAGGCGGGCGCCGTACCCCAGGCCGAAGAACCACATCGTGCTCGCGAGGACGGTCCCGGCGAAGAACCACCAGCGGTCCTCGCCGAAGCTGTTGGCCACCGTGCCGAGCATGAGGACGGCGTCCAGGTAGAAGTGCGGGTTGAGCCAGGTGAGCGCCAGGGTCAGCAATACGGCGCGGCCCGGCGTCAGCGTCGCGCCGGCACCCGCGTCGAGCGCGGTGGGGCGCCAGGCGCGCATCGCGGCGTGGATCCCGAAGGCGATCAGGTAGATGCCTCCGACGACCTGCGCGACCGGGAGCAGCGAGGGCCACCGCTCGAGCACGACACCGAGGCCCGCGACCCCGGCTGAGATCGCGACCACGTCGGAGACCAGGCACGTCAGCACGATCGGCAGCACCTGTTCGCCTCGGATCCCCTGGCGCAGCAGGAAGGCGTTCTGGGCGCCGATGGCGACGATGAGGGCAAGCCCGGTCAGCATGCCGGCGAGGGTGACGTTCCACATGAGGACAACGCTAGGTTCGCAACGAGCAACAATCCAGCGAACTATTTTCGTGAATCATTAGAATCTCTCAGTATGAAAGACGTCACCCAGCTCGACCCGGTCGCCCTCCGCACTCTCGCCACCTCCGTGCGCCTCGGAACCTTCGAGGCGGCCGCGCGCGAGCTGCACGTCACCCCGTCGGCGGTGAGCCAGCGGATCAAGGCCCTCGAAGCCCGGGTCGGCCGCGTCCTGCTCCACCGGGTCAAGCCGCTCGAGCCCACCGAGGCGGGCCACGTCCTGGTGCGACTGGCCGCCCAGACGGAGCTCCTGGAGCGGGAGGCCGTGAGCGAGCTGGTGGAGGACGAGCCCGACTCGACGTCCTACACCTCGATCCCGCTGGCGGTGAACTCCGACGTGCTCTACGGCTGGCTCGTCGACGCACTGGTCGCCGTGCAGGACCAGCACCGCGTGGTGTTCGAGGTGATCCGCGACGACCAGAGTCGTACGGCGGCCCGGCTGCGCCGCGGCGAGGTCATGGCCGCGATCACCTCAGAGCCCAAGCCGGTGCCGGGCTGCCGGGTCGTCAGGCTCGGCCGGCTGCGCTACACCGCGGTCACCACGCCCGAGTTCCACGACCGGCACTTCGCCGACGGCGTCAACGCCACCAGCCTGGCCGCCGCGCGGATGGTCGCCTTCGACCGGGCCGACACCCTCCAGCACGACTTCGTGCGGCGGGTCACCCGCAAGCACCTGGCGCCCCCGACGACCTACATCCCTTCGGTGCGCGAGTTCGACTCCGCCGTACGGCGCGGCATGGGGTGGGGGATGCTCATGGCCCACGAGGCCGAGGCGGACCTGGCGGCCGGGCGTCTGGTCGAGCTGGTGCCCGGGCGTCGCAACGACGTGGCGCTCTTCTGGCAGCACTGGCGGCTCGGGTCCGCGGCGATGGCCGACCTCACCGACGCGGTCGTGCGTGCCGCGCAGGAGTGGCTCAGCGCCTGATCACGGCAGGGGCCGCGTCAGAGCACCTTGGAGAGGAACGCCTGGGTGCGCTCGTGCTGCGGGTTGGCCAGCACCTCGTTGGGGTCACCCTCCTCGACGATGACGCCGCCGTCCATGAAGACCAGGTTGTCACCGACCTCGCGGGCGAACCCCATCTCGTGGGTCACGACCATCATCGTCATGCCCTCGCTGGCGAGGTCCTTCATGACCTCCAGGACGTCGCCGACGAGCTCGGGGTCGAGGGCGGAGGTCGGCTCGTCGAAGAGCATCAGGTCGGGATCCATCGACAAGGCGCGCGCGATCGCGACGCGTTGCTGCTGACCGCCGGAGAGGTGAGCGGGATAGGCCGACTCCTTCTCGGAGAGCCCGACCTTCTCCAGGTTGCGCCGGGCGACCTCGATCGCCTCCTCCTTCTTGCGGCCCTTCACCTTCTGCTGGGCGATGGTGAGGTTGCGCAGCACCGTCATGTGCGGGAAGAGGTTGAAGGACTGGAACACCATGCCGATGCGGGCCCGGAGCTTGTCGACGTCGGCGTCGGGGTCGGTGATCTCGTCGCCCTCGATCAGGATCTTGCCGCTGGTCGGCGTCTCCAGCAGGTTGACGCAGCGCAGGAGGGTCGACTTGCCCGAGCCCGACGGCCCGATGACGCAGACGACCTGGCCGTTGGCGACGTGGAAGTCGATGCCCTTGAGCACCTCGTTGTCGCCGAAGTACTTGTGGAGCTGCTGCACGTCGATCGCGGCAGCGCTGCGGCTGGTGTCGGTGGGGGTCGTGGTCATCAGCGTGCCCTCTCGGCGCGGGACTCCATGCGTCGTACGACGATCGACAGCGGGATGGTGATCATCAGGTAGCAGACGGAGATGACCACCAGAGGTGTCATCGACTTCTCCTGGTTCAGCGCCGCGCGGCCGAACGAGGTGAGCTCGATCGTGGACGAGGTGTATCCCAGCACGTAGACCAGGGAGGAGTCCTTGGTCAGCAGGATCAGCTCGTTGGTGAGCGGCGGCAGGATGATGCGGAACGCCTGCGGGATCACGATCGAGATCATGGCCCGGGTCGGAGACATGCCGAGCGATCGCGCGGCCTCCATCTGCCCCTTCGGGACGGCCTGGATCCCGGCGCGGATGGTCTCGGCCATGTAGGCGCCCCCGACGAGGCCGAGCGCCACCGTCGCCACCCCGAGCGTGCCGCCGGGGATGGCACGGCCGGGGAAGGCGATGGCGATGCCGACGCTGAGGGCGATGAACACCACCAGCGCCGGCAGCCCACGGAAGAACTCGATGAAGGCCGTGGCCATCCACCGGTAGGGGCCGACCGGGGAGAGCCGCATCAGCGCGAGCACCAGCCCCAGCCCCAGCCCGAAGGCGAACCCGGAGGCGGTGTAGAGGACGGTGTTCTTCAGGGCTGTGGTGATCACCTCGGGGAACATCGCCGCGGCGATGTCCAGGTCGGCGAAGTCCTCAGCCAGGGTCTTCCAGTCAGCCGCCAGGGCGATGACGATCGCCAGGAGCACCAGGATGCCGTACTGGATCCCCCGGGACACCTGCGCGCGCTTGCGCGGGCTCATGGCCATGACGGCCTCCTGTCAGACGAGAAGGTCGGTCAGCCGAGGTTGGTGGGCACTTCCAGGGACGGGAAGTACTTCGTGAACAGCTCCTCGTAGGTGCCGTCCTCAATCGCGTCCGCGAGGGCCTGGTTGACGGCGTCGAGAAGCTCGGCGCCCTCGCCCTGGGCGACACCGAAGCCGTACTGCTCACCGGTGTCGAATTCCACCGTCATCTCGGTGTCGGGGTTCTCCTCGGCGTAGCCGATCAGGACGGTGTTGTCATTGATGCCAGCGTCGACACCGCCGTTCTTGACGGCCTGGAGCAGCAGCGCCAGGTCCTCGAAGACCTTCAGCTCCACGCCCTCGGGGGCGTTCTCCTCGGCGTACTGCTGACCGGTGGTGCCGATCTGGACGCCGAGCGTCTTGCCCTCCAGCGACTCCAGCGAGTCGTAGCCGGAACCCTTCTTGGTCAGCAGCGCCTGCGTCGCGTTGAAGTAGGGGTCGGAGAAGTCGATGACCTCGTCGCGCGCCTCGGTGATGGTCATCCCGGCGGCCGCGATGTCGCACTGGCCGGTCGACATGGCCTGACCGGTCTCGATCGTCTCGAACGGGGTGTTGACGATGGTCTGCTCGAGGCCGAGGTCCTCGGCGACAAGGTCCATCAGGTCGACGTCGAAGCCGACGGTCTCGCCACCCTCCTCGTACTGGAAGGGCTCGTAGGGGAGGTGGGTGCACACGGTGAGCTTCTCGTCGGTGACCACCTCGACCCCTGACTCGGTCTCGGTCTTGTCGCTGTCGGTGGCGCAGCCGGCGGCGGTGAGGGCAAGGGCGGCGACGCTGAAGGCAGTCGCAAGCTTTCGAGTGTCCATGCCCAGCACCGTAGTCCCCTGCGGCCCCCCACGCGCGCCTCACCCGCCCCGAAGCGGAACCCTTGTCACAATCGTGACCATGCCGACCTACGTGGCCTTCCTCCGGGCGATAAACCTCGGGGCGAAGCGGAAGTTCCCCAAGGACGCCATCAAGCGGGCCACCGAGGCGGCCGGCGGCCGCGACGTCGAGACCTACATCAACACCGGCAACGTGCGCCTCACCCACACGGCGCGCTCGGTCGCGCGGGTCGCGGCGCTGCTCGAGTCGTCGTACCTCGCGGAGACGGGGTTCGAGGTGCCCACGATCGTGTTCACGGCCGCCGAGGCGGCCGCGCTCGCGGACGCGGGTGAGGAGCTCAACGGGGAGCACGCACCGGCCGGCCAGCACTACGTCACGCTCTTCGCAACGCCACCGGATCCCGCCGCGATCGAGGCCGTGCACGCCCTGGACTTCCCGGGCGAGCGCTGCGTCGTGGTGGACCGCGCGGCGCACGTCCTCCTCGACGGCGGCATCCAGGCCAACAAGGTCATGAACACCCGCGAGTTCAAGGCGCTGGGCCGAGGGACCGCCCGCACCCTCAACGTCCTGCGCACCGTGTCGCAGAAGTGGTGCTGAGCGCACCGAGTGGGCACTCGGAGGCGGCCTGAGGCCCGAATCTGGTCTCCAAGTGCCCACTCGAGGCAGCGCTCTCCACAGGTCGGCTCTGTCCAGGTGTGAGGAGACCCGGCGGCGGACAGGCTGCCCGGGTGGACGAGGTCCGGTTGACGAGGCGCGGCGAACGCGTAGGCGCACAGTGGCTGCCCGTCACCCGGGGAGCGCGACGCCATGCCGATGCCGAGGACGCCTTCGTGGCCGAGCTCCTCGCCTGGCAGGAAGTCCTGCCGGCGGCTGCGCGGTTCACCCACCTCACCGCAGCGAGGCTTCGGGGCTGGTGGCTGCCTCCGCTGCCCGCAGGCCTGCCCGTGTTCGTCTCGACCGAGCTCGGCAGCAGGGTCCGCCGTGCCGGGCTGCGCGCGATCCGCCGACGGGAGCTGGCGCCGGCCAGGAAGGTCGCAGGCGTCCGGGTGGATCCGCCTGCGGCGATCCTGGCCGCCTGTGCCGCGGACCTCGGCGTGCTCGACCTCACGTGCCTCATCGATGCTGCGAGACGCGAGGGCGAGGTGACGGTCTCCGAGCTGGTGGCAGCCGCCCAGCCCGGCTCCCGGGGCCGGTCGCGACTGCTCCTCGCCACCGCGCGGTCCCATTGGAAGGCAGACTCCATCTACGAGGTGCTGCTGCGCGAGCTCCACCGCAGTGTGGGCGTCGAGGTCGAACCCCAGCACGTGGTGCTCGACGACCAGGGGGGCTTCGTGGCGAAGGGCGACCTGAGGCTGGTCGGCACCCGACACCTGCCCGAGTACGACGGCGGCGACCACCTCGAGCGGCGGCAGCAACGCAAGGACCGCAAACGGGACATCCGCATCGCCGACGCAGGGTGGAGGCGGCGCGGCTACACCAGGGACGACGTGCTCCACCAGGGCGTCTCGATCCTCCGTGACGCGGACGCGGCCCTGGGGCGCGACCACGATCCCTCGCGGATCTGTGCCTGGCACGCGCTGCTGCGTGAGTCCACGTTCACGCCCTCGGGGCTGGCTCGGCTGGAGCGGCGCCTCGGCGTCGAAAGAAGTGGGCACTCGGAGGCGTCCTGAGTCCAGAAGTCGGTCTCCGACTGCCCACTCGATGTCGACTCCGGCGATCAGGACCGCACGCTCCCTGTGCCACGATGTGGTCGTGTCCTCCGCAAGCCCGGTCGAGGTCGAGCCGACCCTGACGCCCGACGAGATCACGTTCCTCGCCAAGCCGTGGGTGACGATCGTGTGGGACGACCCCGTCAACCTGATGTCCTACGTCTCGTTCGTCTTCCAGAAGTACTTCGGCTACAGCAAGCAGAAGTCCGAGAAGCTGATGATGGAGGTTCACACCGAGGGCAGGGCCGTCGTGTCGACCGGCACCCGCGAGGAGATGGAGCGCGACGTCCAGGCCATGCACGAGTACGGCCTGTGGGCCACGATGGAGAAGTCATCGTGAGGGAGGGGGCCACGTGAACGGCTTCGAGCGCCATCAGCGCAGTGGCAGGGTGATCGCGGCGTTCTCGGGCTTCGAGGCCGACCTGCTCCGGTCGCTCGCCTCCCAGATGGTGGAGCTGCTCCGCAACGAGCGCGCGGTTCCCTCGTCCGCCCAGGACCCGTTCGAGGCCATGATGTCGGACTTCTCGGGGCCCTCGACGATCCCGGAGGACCCGGTCCTGGCCAGGCTGTTCCCGACCGCCTACCTCGACGACGACGAGTCGGCGGCTGACTTCCGGCGCTTCACCGAGAGCACGCTGCGCGACGGCAAGGCCGCGGCCGCGAGCGACATCATCGAGACGCTCGAGGAGGCCGGGCTGCCGGCGGAGCTCACCGAGGACGGCCTCATGATCGACGTCGAGCTCGAGGAGCCCCAGGCGATGACCTGGATGCGCGCCTTCACCGACATCCGGCTCGCCCTGGCCACCAGGCTCGGCGTCGAGGCCGGCGACGAGGAGTTCTGGGAGGCCCTCCCCGACGAGGACCCCCGCGCCCAGGCCCACGACATCTACGACTGGGTCGGCTGGCTCCAGGAGAGCCTCGTCGAGGCACTCAGCGCATGAGGCCGGAGGACTACCGCACACAGCCCGACGACCGGTTCAAGCTGACGGACGAGGCCCGGCGAGCCGTGCGTGCGATGGCACAGAGCGGGGACCGCGCCGGCTGGGTCTCTCCGCTGCGCTACAACCTCTCGGTCAGCCACGGCCACCGCTTCGTGTGGTTCCGCGTGGCCAAGGTCGCGAGCCGCACGATCCGTCACCACTTCACCACCCACGACGTCACGCTCGACGTGGACCACGCGATGCGGGTTCGATACCCCACAGACCTGTTCGCCGACTACTTCAGGTTCGCGTTCGTGCGCGACCCCCTCGCACGCTTCGTCTCGGCATGGCAGGACAAGGTGGTCAACGCCAACTACTACCGCTTCGACGACGCCGACCACGCCCGCATGCAGCGGATCGAGGAGTTCGCGTCGTGGGTCGCCGGGCAGGACCTCGCTGCAGTGCCCGGCACCGACCAGCACCTCGCCCTGCAGAGCCGCCTCATCGACCTGAACCACGTCGACTTCGTGGGTCGCCTGGAGACGTTCGCGACCGACTTCGCCGAGGTGTGCGAGCGGATCGGCGCGCCGGCCGGGCCGGCAGAGGCCCGCAACCAGACCGGATCGGGGGGTGCATCCGGCCGTCAGGTCTCGGACGAGCTCCGTGGCCTCGTCGCGACGATGTACCGCCGCGACTACCAGATCTTCGGCTACTGAGGCGCCACGCAGGAAGACGTCCGTCGAGACCGTCCACATGGTGGCGTCGGACTCCCCGGCCGCAGTGCTTGCCTAGGCTCGATCCGTGCTGACCATCGAGCGGGCGACCTACGACGCCATCGTCGCGCACGCCATGCGCGACCATCCTGACGAGGCCTGTGGTGTCGTCGCCGGCCCTGCCGGCAGCGACCGCCCCGAGCGGTTCATCCCGATGGTCAACGCCGCCGGCAGCCCCACGTTCTACGAGTTCGACTCGCTCGAGCTGCTGCAGCTCTACAAGGACATGGACGATCGCGACGAGGAGCCGGTGGTGGTCTACCACTCTCACACCGCGACCGAGGCCTACCCGAGTCGCACCGACATCGGCCTCGCCAGCGAGCCGGGGGCACACTACGTGCTAGTGAGCACCCGTGAGGCGTTCGACGAGGCGGGCGGGAATATCGACGGCCCGATCGAGTTCAGGTCCTACAGAATCGTCGACGGCAAGGTGACCGAGGAAGACGTCACGGTCGTCGACCAGCTCCCCGTCCACGAAGCCCCCCACTCATGAGGAGTGCCGCCTGATGGCCATCGAGGTCCGCATCCCCACCATCCTCCGCACCTACACCGACGGCGCGAAGGTGGTCGAGGCGTCCGGCGACTCGCTGTCCGCGTTGATCGACGACCTCGAGGCGAGTCACCCCGGCATCAAGGACCGCCTCATCGAGCAGGGTGACCTGCGGCGTTTCGTCAACGTCTACGTCAACGACGAGGACGTGCGCTTCATCGGCGGCCTCGAGGCCGGGCTCTCCGACGGCGACCACGTCGTCGTGCTCCCCGCTGTCGCCGGAGGCTGAGCCGGCGTGCGCTTCGACAACCTGCTGGCCTCGGTCGGCGGCACCCCTCTGGTGGGCCTGCCCAGGTTGTCACCGGGCACGCAGCCCGACGGGACCCAGGTGCGGATCTGGGCGAAGCTCGAAGACCGCAACCCCACCGGGTCCATCAAGGACCGACCGGCCCTCCAGATGGTCGAGGACGCCGAGCGCGACGGGCGTCTGCGCCCAGGGTGCACGATCCTCGAGCCGACCTCGGGCAACACCGGGATCTCGCTGGCGATGGCCGCCAAGCTCAAGGGCTACCGCATCGTGTGCGTGATGCCCGAGAACACCTCCGAGGAGCGCCGCCAGCTGCTGCGGATGTGGGGTGCGGAGATCGTCTCCTCGCCCGCGGCGGGCGGCTCCAACGAGGCGGTGAGGGTTGCCAAGGGCATCGCCGCGGAGCACCCCGACTGGGTGATGCTCTACCAGTACGGCAACGACGCCAACGCCCTCGCCCACGAGGTCGGGACCGGCCCCGAGCTGCTGGCCGACCTCCCGGAGATCACCCACTTCGTCGCCGGCCTCGGCACCACCGGCACCCTGATGGGTGTCTCGCGCTTCTTCCGCGCCGCGAAGCCCGACGTGCGCATCGTCGCTGCCGAGCCGCGGTACGGCGAGCTGGTCTACGGCCTGCGCAACCTCGACGAGGGCTTCGTCCCCGAGCTGTACGACGCCTCGCTCATCGACTCCCGCTTCTCGGTCGGCCCGCGTGACGCGGTGCGGCGGGTGCGTGAGCTGCTCGAGCTCGAGGGCATCTTCGCCGGCATCTCCACCGGCGCGATCCTGCACGCGGCGCTCGGTCAGGCCGCCAAGGCCGTGAAGGCGGGCGAGTCGGCCGACATCGCCTTCGTGGTGTGCGACGGCGGGTGGAAGTACCTCTCCACCGGAGCCTACGAAGGCACCGTCGACGAGGCGGAAGACCGCCTCGACGGTCAGCTCTGGGCCTGACCGTTGGCCTAGAGTCGACAGCATGCTCCGTGCTGTGATGACCTGCCTGCTCGTCGTGCTGGCTGCGCCCACCGTCGCGCACGCGGCCGAGCCCTCGCCCCGGTCCGATGCTGTCGCCCGACCCCCGCTGGTCATGACACAGGCGCCTGCCGTCGAGGGAGCTGCCCGGCAGGGCAAGGTGCTGCGCGCGCACCCAGGTCGCTGGACGCCGACCCGTGAGGAGACGCGCTACCGGTGGCTGCGCGACGGCGAGCCGGTCCGCGGCGCCCGCGAGCGCCGCTACCGGCTCGGTCCCCTCGACGTCGGGGCCCGCCTGAGGGTCGAGGTGCGGGTGCGTGCCGAGGGGCACGTCTGGACGATCGCACGCTCGAGGCCCACGCGCAGGATCGAGCACGCCACCGGGGTGCGCCGCCGGGTGACCTACTCGGTGGCGACGAGGGGGGCGATCACCACGAGCGTCGCGGAGTTCCGCCGACTGGCGCAGGAGACGTTCGAGGACGCCCGGGGGTGGCGCGCAGGAGGGGTGCAGTTCCGCCGGGTGGCCCGAGGCGGTCACTTCACCCTGGTCCTGGCCGCCGCCTCGACGGTGCCGTCGTTCTCGTCGACGTGCTCCTCGACATGGTCGTGCCGTGTCGGGCGCTACGTGATCATCAACCAGGAGCGCTGGAAGCACGCCTCCCCGGCGTGGAACGGCGCACGCCGGTCCCTTCGCGACTACCGCCACATGGTCGTCAACCACGAGACCGGGCACTGGCTCGGCCGCGGGCACGTGGGCTGCCCGCCCGGCGGTGGGCCGGCCCCCGTGATGATGCAGCAGTCCAAGGGCACCGGCGCGTGCCGCTTCAACCCGTGGCCGCTCCCGTGGGAGTCGGGCTCACGGCGCTGATCAACGGACCCGGATCCGGGCTCCAACCATGTCTGCGACCCGGACGTCGCCGTTCCAGGCCGCTCGCAGCATCGCCTTGCCCCGCGAACCGGGGCGGGCGCCGGGGAGCGCCGAGACCATCATGCGCACCCGAGCGGTCCGTCCCGGTGCCAGGCGGACCGCCCGGCCGCGCGAGCCGCTGAGCCGGGAGGGGTCCCCGCCGCCGACGGCGTAACGGACTCGGAGCGGCCCCGACGAACGTCCGTGCAGCCTGAGGGTGATCGGGTGGGTGCCGGTGTTGGTCAGCTGTGCGACGTAGGCACGAGTCGTGCCGCGCCGGAGCCTGGAGGAGAGCAGCTGTCCCGCTCCGCGAGCGTCCACCACGCCGGTGCCGAGGAACCGGCCCTTCCCTCCCTGGCGGATGCGGGCGTCGAGGCGCTGGTCGCTGGCGCCGATGCTCACGACTGCCCCACGCGGGGATCCGACCGCGACGTCGCCCGAGGCGCTATCGAGACGCACCAGGACGGACTCCGTCCCTTCGCCTGCCTCGTCGGCGAGGATGCGGACCGGCACGTGTCCGGTGGTCTGCCCGGGCGGGAACGACACGCGGCCCGCCTCGGCCACGAAGTCGGTGCCCGCGGTCGCCGTACCCGCGGCCACCGTGTAGTCGACCGTCACCGTCTCGTCCTGGACCCACTGCAGCTGGACCGGGACCCAGGCGGTGCGCTCCCGCTCACGGGTGCGTACCTGCGTGACACCCAGGCGCGCCTCGTTGCGACTCATCCAGCGGGCCCGCTGGGTGAGCCAGCTGCGCAGGAAGGAGACCTCATCGGCCCGGGTCGATCCGTGGTGGGTCCACTCGAGGTCGCCGGAGGCGTGCCAGAGCTGCCAGTCGACCGCGGCCGAGGCGTCGAGTGCCGTCGAGGCCGACTCGATCTGGGCGATCACGGCTTCGACCCTGGGTCGCAGCCACGCCCAGCGGTTCTTCACCTTGGTGGAGAACGCCGGGTCCTCGAACATCCGGGCGATCCAGTGCTTGCCCACGCGGGTCTGCCACACGTCGGGCGGGCCGTAGGCCTGCCAGCGGGTGCCGGCGCTGAGGTCGAAGTCCCAGACGGGCCCGAACACGAACTTCTTGCCCGGGATCCAGCTGAAGTTGACGCTGGACTGGAAGTTGGAGTCCTGGTTGGCGAAGAGCTCCTCGACGAGGTACCAGTCGATCAGCTTGCGGACGTTGATGTGCGCCGCGTAGCCGCGCGTGGGGTGGGCGAACCGGGGTCCGTAGAGCACCTTCTCGAAGGCCGTGACGGCTCGCCGGACCTGGCGACGCTGGCCCTTGGTGATCTCGTCGGGGTCCTTGAACGCGACGGGGGTTCCCTGCGAGGTGCGGAACCCGGGCTCGTCGTCACGGAGGTAGCGCTGGTTGATCTCGAGCAGGTAGCTGTCGTCCGGGAGGTCGACGCGACCGGTGCCCTGCTCGACCTGCTCGGTCAGCATGTAGAGGCCCTGGGACTGGCCGTTCAGCACCACGTCCACGAAGCGGAACTGCGGGGTCCACGCCAACCGTGTCTGCGCGGCGATCGCGAACGCTGCAGCCGTGCGCAGCGAGCTGCGGTCGCCGTAGCCGGCCAGGAGGACCCACTCGTCGTGGGGGACGGTGCCCACCAGGGCGGCGTCCTCCTCGAGCTTGAGCTTGTAGGGCTTCTTGGCCCAGCCCCAGGTGGAGTTTCCGCGCCCACGGACCTCGGTCACGTGGGTGACGCCGTCGAGAGTCACGGAGCCGGGGACGTAGTCCTCGCGCCCGATGGGCAGGCCCCCGGTGTCGATGGCGAGCTGGACGGGTGGAGCCGGGGGCCAGCCGACCGGGTCGGACGAGGAGGTGGCAGCGGCCGGGGCCACGGAGCTGGCCGGGAGCAGCGCAGCGGTGGTCGCAGCCAGGGTCAGGGCGAGTGCCGTGGAAAGTCGCCGGATCATGATGCCCCCATATTCCGCGCGCCCGTGCGCGCACCGCGGCGACTGTACGACATCAGGGTCGCTGGGCGCTGACCTCGTTCACGTCGAGGTCGAGCGCCGCGTTGTGCTCGCTGCCCGGGATCGCTGGGAGGTCGAGGAAGTCGAGGGCGAGGTTCGCCAGGGCGCCGTTGCGCACAGGCTGGAGGTCGTCGTCGTAGCTGGTCCGACGGGTGCCGGGGTCGGCGTAGTCGGGGTTGAGGTCGTAGAGGTCGGCTCCGGGCGCGACACCCGGGCCACGCACCATGAACGGCACCCTGTAGTTGACCAGGCGGGCCTTCGCGGAGTGGCTCTTGCCGAGGCCCCCGTGATCGGCGGTCAGGATCACCGCCACGCTCCCCGCGAGGGTGGGATCGGACATCACGGTGTCGATCAGCTCGCCGACGAGGACGTCCACCTGCCGTACGGCCCGCATGTAGGGGCGCGACATGAACCCCTTGGCGTGCCCGGCTGCGTCGGGCAGTCCGATGTGGAGGAACCTGAGCGCACGCTCGGAGCCCTCGAGGTCACGCATCGTCGCACGCACGAGCCGCCGCGCGTCGAGGCTGATCTTCGTCCTGTCGATGCTGTCGCCCCACGACCGCTCCCACAGCGAGAACTTGGTCTTGTTGGCGAAGAGGGCGGTCGAGCCGCCGGCGTCATGGACGACGTCGAAGACGGAGTCGACCGGTCGCCGAGCGGCGGCCTGCACCGTGCGGGGGCGTCGACGGTCGTCGTTCCACGTGACGCCGTGCCCGCCGGTCGCCTGCTCGACGCGGCGCCCGGTCACCATGCCGGTGTGGTTGGGCAGGGTGATGGTCAGCTCACGCTCGGTGCGGGCGTTGAGGGTGTAGGCACCCGCGTCCATGAACGCGTGCAGGTGGGGTGTGCCCTCACGACCCAGGCGACCCAGTGCCGTGGGGTTCAGCCCGTCGACGGAGATGGCGAGCACTGATGTCACCACGTCGTCGGCCGAGTCGCGCTCGACGCGCTCCGCCGGCGCTCCGCCGGTCGTGGACACCTCGGCGGCCGTGGGTGCGAGCAGGGTGGAGCCGGGCGCGGCGACGGCGGCCAGGGCGGTGAGGGCGGTCAGGGCGACACGGGTTCGGGACAGCACCCAGCGAGGATAGTCGGGGCAGTCGAACCGCGGGCGCGGAAGTGTGACCTGATTGACGTGCCCGCGCACGTGCCACCCGGGCCCGCAGCGCTTAGCCTTGCTGACCGTGCCTGCCATGACGCCCGACGCCCCCATCGGGATCTTCGACTCCGGATTCGGTGGGCTGACGGTCGCGCGCTCGGTCATCGACCAGCTGCCGCACGAGTCGGTGCTCTACCTCGGCGACACTGCCCGCCAGCCCTACGGGCCCAAGCCGATCAGCGAGGTGCGCGAGTACGCCCTGGAGTGCCTCGACCACCTCTACGCGCAAGGCGTCAAGGCCCTGGTCATCGCCTGCAACTCGGCCAGTGCCGCGATGCTGCGGGATGCTCGCGAGCGCTACGACGTGCCCGTGGTCGAGGTGATCCTGCCGGCCGCGCGCAGGGCGGTCTCGGCGACCCGCTCCGGCAAGGTCGGTGTGATCTGCACCCGAGCCACCGCTGAGTCGATGGCCTACGAGGACGCCTTCGCCGCCGCGCCCCACCTCGAGCTCCACATCGCTGCGTGCCCCCGGTTCGTGGACTTCGTCGAGCAGGGCATGACCGGCGGCGACGAGCTCCTCGACGTGGCGCACGACTACCTCGATCCGCTCGTCTCCGCCGGCGTCGACACGCTGATCCTGGGGTGCACCCACTACCCGCTGCTGACCGGTGTCATCTCCTACGTCATGGGTGACGACGTCACGATGGTCAGCTCGGCCGAGGAGTGCGCCAAGGACGTCTACAAGCTGCTCGCCGCGACCGGACTGATGCGTCCCGACGGGGAGCCGAGCTACCTCTTCTCGACCACCGGCAGCCCCGACGACTTCGCGACGATCGGACGCCGCTTCCTCGGCTCCGAGCTGCTCGGCGCCTCCCAGCTCGCGTGGGGCCAGTTCGCCGGGGGGCTCCGATGAGGCTCACCGTCATCGGGTGCTCGGGCTCCTTCCCGGGTCCGGACTCGGCGGCCAGCTGCTACCTCGTCGAGCACGAGACCGTCTCCGAGGCGGGGGAGCGCCGCACGTGGCGCCTCCTGCTCGACCTCGGCAACGGCGCGCTCGGCGCACTGCAGCGGCACGTCGACCCGTTCACGATCGACGCGGTGTTCCTCAGCCACCTCCACGCCGACCACTGCCTCGACCTCTGCGGCTACTACGTCATGCGCAAGTACCACCCCAGCGGCGCGCAGCCACGCATCCCGGTGCACGGCCCTGCCGACTCGGCCAGGCGCCTCGCGAAGGCCTACGACCTCGACGAGGACCCGGGCATGAACGAGGAGTTCGACTTCATCGAGTACGACGCTGCTCCCGTCACCGTGGGCCCGTTCACCGTCACCCCGACGAAGGTCGTCCATCCGATCCCTGCCTATGCGCTGCGGGTCGAGGCCGGTGGCCGCGCGATCGCCTACACCGGAGACACCGCCGCGTGTGCCGCCGTCGTCGAGTCCGCGCGGGGGGCCGACCTGCTGCTGGCGGAGGCGGCGTTCCGCGAGGGCGACGAAAATCCGCCGGGCATCCACCTCACCGGTCGCGAGGCCGGGGAGGCCGCACGCGAGGCCGGGGTCGGCCGGCTGGTCCTCACGCACATTCCTGCGTGGTACGACCCCGAGCTCCAGCGTGAGCACGCGGCCCGGGTGTGGGACGGCCCTCTCGACGTCGCCGTCGCCGGCGCAACATACGACGTCTGAGTCCCACTGGGCGTCCCTCCACCCCCGTTGCTGGAGGCCGGGCGTCCTCGGCGGTGGTTGAGGAAGGACGAAGTCCTGTCTCGAGACCCCGCATGCTGGGTGGTTGAGGAAGGACGAAGTCCTGTCTCGAAACCCCACCCCCTCGGTGGTTGAGGAAGGACGAAGTCCTGTCTCGAAACCCCGCACGCTCGCTGGTTGAGGAAGGACGGAGTCCTGTCTCGAAACCTCTGTGGAATAGGGGGTTCTCGGGCCTTCAGTGTCAGTGGTGACTGGTTGACTTGTCCTCATGACCAGCATCCAGCAGGACTCCGATCTCGAGGTCGTGGACCTCGCGGACGCGAGCGTGCGTGGCCTGCTGGAGCAGGCGGCCGAGTGCGAGGCGGTGCTGCGCGAGGCAGCGGTTCACCAGCTGCGGATCGCCTACGAATGGGCAATCGCACACCCGGTCGTCGACGCGGCCGAGACTCCTCATGGGCCTGCCCTGCCGTCGGTGTTGGAGACCCCGGAGACGCTGGGCGGCCGAGGAACGCCCGCGGTGGCGGCGTTCACCGCCGAGCCGTTGGCGGTCGCCTGCGGCATCGCACCCACTGCTGCGACGGCGCTGATGGCTGATGCGCTGGACCTCCACCACCGACTCCCGGTGCTGTGGCACCAGACCCAAGCCGGCTTCGTGCCTGCGTGGAAGGCCCGCCGGGTCGCGGTCCGCACCCGAGACCTGTCCCTCGACGCTGCCCTGTGGGTGGACCGGCAGACTGCCGGCCGGGTCGGATCCCTGGGGTTCGCAGCCCTGGACCGGCTGATCGCCGAGGCTGCCGCCCGCGTCGACGGCGAGCCCCTGGCCGAGAAGGAGAAACGTGCGCGGTCGCAGTGGGACGTCCGGCTCAAGCACCGCGACCCGAGTCAGGGCGGCGCCACCTCAGAGATCCACGCGATCGGCGACACCCTCGACCTGACCCGGTTCCACGACATCGTCTGCGCCGAAGCAGAAGCACTCGGTTCCCTCGGTGACGACGACACCTTCGAGGTCCGCAAGGCCAAGGCCCTCGGTGTGATCGCCGACGCCCAGGCTCGTCTGGACCTCACCAGTCTCCTCAGAGGCGACACGACCCCGGATGAGCGCACCGAGGTGCGCCGTCGACTCATCGAGCGACGTGATGCGAAGGTCCGGCTCTACCTCCACGCCTCCCTCGCCGACGTCGTCGCCGGCACGTCCGGTGCAATCGGCACCGTCGAAGGGCTCGGCCCGGTCACCCTGGCCCAGATCAAGGACTGGGCCGGCCGCTCCCGCCTCACCATCCAGCCGGTGCTCCACGTCGCCTCCGAGGACACCTGGTCCGTCGACCGCCACGACCCGCCCCCGCGGATGTCAGAGCAGGTCGTTCTCCAAGACTCGACCTGCGTCTTCCCGTGGTGCCCCCACCCGTCACGAAGGGCGGACCTCGACCACATCGAGCCCTACGAGGACCCCGACGAAGGCGGACCACCGGGCCAGACGAGACCTGACAATCTTGCGCCGCTGTGTCGAAGACACCACCGCGCCAAGACAGCAGGCGGCTGGAGCTACCGACGCACCGCACCCGGCACCTACCTCTGGACCGGACCCGCCGCCCTCACCGCCCTCGTCACCGTCAGCGGCACGATCACCCTGCCCCCTACTGCGTGACCCCCGATCCCACCCGTGTCGGGTCGCCCCTGCCACTGCGTGCGTCCCCTGGACAGCACGAGTAGGGCGGTCGTGATGCGGGCGCGTCGTACCCGAGTCACCTGACAGGTCAGCGGCGCGATGCTCTCGCGGGTCGGCGCGATCCTTGATCGCGCCCACCTCCTCACGAGCTCTCTTCAGCTCGCCTGGCTCACCGCACTGGGCGCACGTGCCCAGGAGAACGAGCCAGGCCAGCGCGCGGGTCAGCCGAGCACAGCGCGTACGGCGTCTCGTGTGCGGTCGACCACGGAGGCGATCGGGCCGAGGGCCGCATTCGTGATCAGCGACTCCCCGGCGCGCGGGTGCGGATGGGTGGGGGCAATCGCCTCGGCGGCGCGCACCGCCTTGGCCATGAGCTCGAGCGACTGCTCGTCGTTGCTGCTGCGGAGCAGCGGGAACTCCTCGAGCTCTTCGTGCTCGGCATGAGCCAGCACTGCGCTCCGAAGGGTGGCGAGCTTCGCGTCGAAGCCCGCATCGCTCACGTCCATCCCGTCAAGGTCGGCCAGCATCTCCTTGGCCTCGTGCTCCTCCGCCAGCAGGGAGTCCACGACGGCGTTGCCGTCGGCCATCCGCGCCCTCGGGTGCGTGACCATCTCCTCGGCGGTCTCGTGCACCGCCAGCAGGCGGCGGAGCTCGTCGAAGAGGACCTGCTTGGACTCGGTCGTGGAGGCGCCCGAGACGTCGTCGAAGAGGCCGCGGATCCGCTGGTGCTGGTCGCGGAGCAGGCTGATGACGTCCTTCTCGGCTGCGTCGGTCACGGATCGTCCCTTTCGTGGGTCATGGTGGGTTCGACACCTGCCGTACCCACTGGGCCGGAGCGCACGCCCGATCCAGGCGGCGGCATGGGCATCGTCACGCCGCCCGAGGATGGCGGGCGTGCCCCGCCGATCCGGTCAGACGAGCCCAGCGTCGTGCACGCACATCGCGATCTGCACCCGGTTGGTCGCAGCGAGCTTGTCGAAGAGCCTCGAGACGTGGGCCTTGACGGTGGGCACCGACAGGTGGAGCTCGCGGGCGATCTCGGCGTTGCTCAGTCCGCGACCGACGCAGACGGCCACTTCCCGCTCCCGTGCGGTGAGCAGGCCCACCCGGAGCGACGCCTTCGCGGCCCGCTCGTCAGGAGCGCGGCGGCGGACCTGGTCGAGGATGGTCCGGGTGACGCCGGGGGAGAGCATGGCCTCGCCGTCAGCGACGCGACGCACCGCGTCGACGATGTCCGAGGGCTCGGTGTCCTTGAGCAGGAAGCCGTCGGCGCCTGCGGCGACCGCGGCGACGACGTAGTCGTCGGCGTCGAAGGTCGTCAGCACGATGACCCGCGGCGGGTCCTCGCGCGCGTGGAGCTGCCGCGTCGCCTCCAGCCCGCTCATCGTGGGCATCCGGATGTCCATCAGCACCACGTCCGGGCCCAGGAGCTCGACCTGTTGGAGCCCTTCGGCACCGTCACCGGCCTCGCCGACGACCTCGAGGTCCGGCTGGCCGCCGAGCATGAGGGTGAGGGCCGAGCGCACGAGTGGGTCGTCGTCGACGATCAGGACCCGTGTCGTCATGTCGTCCACGGTATCCACGCCCTCAGGACGAACCATTGACCCTCCACGCCGTGCGCGAGCCGCCCGCCGCGCAGCTCGACGCGCTCGGCCAGGCCCACCAGGCCGAGGCCGGCTCCCGGCGTGCCGCTGCCGGTGAAGCCCAGCGGGTTGGCGATCTCCAGGTTGAGGCCCTCGTCGGGGCCGCCGTCGACCGTGACGTGGAGGGCTGCTCCCGGGGCGTGCTTGTGCGCGTTGGTGATGCCCTCCTGGACGATGCGGTAGAGCGCGCGGCCGACGCCGCCGGGCACCGGCTCGACCGATGTGTCTATGCGGTCGTCGTACGTGATGTTGACACCCTCCTGGCGCGCCCTCTCGACGAGCTGGGCGATGTCTGCGTGGGTCGGCTGCGGCGCCTCGACCAGGGCCCCCGTGGTGTGGTCGCGCAGGACGCCGAGCACCCCGCGCAGCTCGTGGATGGCCTCGTTGGCCTTCCCCTGGATGTCCTTGAGCCCGCTGCGCAGCTGCTCGGCCGCGAGGTCGTCGCGGAAGGCGAGCGCGCCGGCCTGCATCGACACCTGGGTGATGCGGTGCGCAAGGACGTCGTGCATCTCGCGGGCGATGCGCTCCCGCTCGACGCTGCGCGCCTGGGCCAGCCGGAGGTCTCGCTCTGACTCGGCACGCACGGCACGCTGGTGGAGCGTCCAGATGAGCTCCCGGCGTGAGCCGAGGTACATGCCCCAGCCCATCATCGCGGAGTTCACCACGAGGTTGATCACGACCGAGACCCACGGCGGCATGTGCAGCTCGAAGGGCGCCGTGAACGTGTAGGTCGTCGCCGCGACGAAGTTGACGACCCCGACCAGGACGATGGGGCCGGCTCGACGCTGCGTCGCCACCGAGACGGCGGCGAGCGTCGCGGGGCCGGCCGCGATGCCGGACAGGGCGCTCATCGCGGCGATGCCGAGGGCGATCGGCACGGGGGCCGCCCGCCGCCAGAGCACCAGGACGTAGGCCACCACCCCGAGGACGATCTCGGTCCAGAACAGGCCCCGGTGGGACGTCCACTCGGCCTCGACGGCCGTGGACCAGGCGAAGACGGAGATGACCATGCACACGGCGAGCCGCCAGGCCTGGCCGCGCCAGGTCAGCGGCGGCCGTGAGGCGTCGCTGACCTGGTCCATGCGCGCAAGGCTAGGTGGTGCCAGCCGTCCCCTACTTAGGTAGGGGACCGGGCGAGTCCTCGGACCGATGCGCGGCCCGGAGTCGGGGTGGGAGCCTGTCGGCATGATCCGGGTAGAGGGCCTCACCAAGAGGTACGGCGACTTCACCGCCGTCGACGACGTGTCCTTCCACTGTCGCCCCGGACGAGTCACCGGGTTCCTCGGACCCAACGGCGCGGGCAAGACCACGACCATGCGGGTCATGGCGGGACTCACCCCCGCCACCGGGGGCACCGCCACGATCGGCGGCCACGCCTACCGAGACATCCCCAACCCGGGCCGTCACGTGGGGGTGCTGCTCGACGCCTCGGCACAGCACGCCGGGCGCACGGGTCGGGAGGTGCTGGCCCTCGGTGCCAAGCTGATGGGCCTGCCGATGTCGCGCGTCGACGAGATGTTGGAGATGGTGAGCCTCTCCGAGGTCGAGGCGAAGCGCCGGATCCGCAACTACTCGCTCGGCATGCGCCAGCGCCTCGGCATCGCCCACGCGCTGCTCGGCGACCCGGCCGTCCTCATCCTCGACGAGCCCGCCAACGGCCTCGACCCGGCCGGGATCAGGTGGATGCGCGGGCTCCTCAAGGACTACGCCGACCGCGGCGGCACCGTCCTGCTCTCCAGCCACCTCCTCAACGAGGTCGAGCTGATCGCCGACGAGATGATCCTCATCGGACGCGGGCGCATCGTCGCCCAGGGAGACAAGAAGTCCCTGCTCGCCGGCACCGCCCACGGCACCTTCGTCACCGCGACCGACAGCAGCTCGCTGGCCCACGCGCTCGAGGCGGCCGGCCACACCGTCGTACCAGCCGGTGACGGCCTGCGGGTCGAGGCCGAGCCCGTCCAGGTCGGCCAGGTGGCTGCGGAGAAGCAGATCGTCCTCGTCGACCTGCGGCCCGCCGGCGGCGGTCTGGAGACCCTCTTCCTCGAGCTCACCGCCGATACGCAGCGCGACGGCGCCCCGGCCGTGGGCGCGCCCGCAGAAGGAGCGCAGGCATGAGCACCACCACGGCTTCTCCCGCGATCGACGTCTCGCGCACCCAGCCCACCCCGTTCGGCAGGCTCGTCGCGGTCGAGCTCCGCAAGATGCGCGACACGAGGTCGGGATTCTGGCTGCTGCTGACGACCGCCGGGCTCCTGGTGCTGGCCGCCGGCATCACCCTGCTCGTGGTCGCGCTGAACGACGAGGTCGAGGTCACCGCCGGCAACATCGCCCAGATCCTCACCATCCCGCTGAGCCTGTTGCTCCCCGTGCTCGCCATCACCTCGGTGACGAGCGAGTGGAGCCAGCGCACCGGCCTGGTGACCTTCGCCCTCGAGCCTCACCGCATGCGGGTGATGGCCAGCAAGCTGGTCACCGTGGTGGCGCTGGCGGTCGCGACGATCGCGGTGGCGTTCCTCCTCGGGGCCATCACCAACGTGGTGGCCGGAGCGCTCAGCGGCAACGGGGCGGACTGGACGATCGACTCGAGCAGCCTCGCCTGGACCCTGGTCTCACAGGTGCTGTTCTTCCTCATGGCCTTCGGCTTCGGCATGGTCCTGCTCAGCACGCCAGCAGCGATCGCGATCTACTACGTCGTCGCGCTGCTCCTGCCCTTCATGGTCTACGGCCCGATCTACGCCATCTTCAGCTGGGGCGAGGACGTCGTGCCGTGGCTGGACCTCGGCTTCGCGATGACCCCGCTGACCGACGGCTCCACCGACATCGAGGGCAAGGTCTACGCGCAGGTGGCGGTGACCGTTCTCCTCTGGGTCGTGCTGCCGCTGGCCCTCGGCTGGAACCGCGTACGCCGCACAGAGCTCAAGTAGCTCCCCAGATCTGGCCCACCGCGGGGGAGTGGGCCACCACAGCCGGGCTCGGTCGTTCACGGGGGACGACCGGGTCCGGCTTGCGTCGTCTGCGGGAAGAGGCGTCGGGACGCCCCGTTAGGGTCTGGCCCATGAACGCCACCCCCACTGCACGCGCTGACGGCCGCACCGACGACCAGCTCCGACCGATCACGATCACCCGCCACTGGCTCGACCACGCGGCGGGTTCGGTGCTGGTGGAGTTCGGCGGCACCAAGGTCCTCTGCGCGGCGTCCGCCAGCGAGGGTGTGCCGCGGTGGCGCAAGGGCTCGGGCCTGGGCTGGGTGACTGCGGAGTACGCCATGCTCCCGGCCGCCACCAACACCCGCTCGGACCGCGAGTCCGTCAAGGGACGCATCGGCGGTCGCACCCACGAGATCTCGCGCCTGATCGGCCGCTCACTGAGGGCCGTGATCGACTACCGCGCCCTCGGCGAGAACACCATCGTGCTCGACTGCGACGTCCTGCAGGCCGACGGTGGCACGCGCACCGCCGCGATCACGGGCGCCTACGTCGCTCTCGCCGACGCCGTCGCCCACCTTCGCGACAAGGGAGCGCTCACCGGCGATCCGCTGACGGGCTCGGTCGCGGCCGTCTCCGTGGGGATCATCGACGGGGTGCCGCGCCTCGACCTCCCCTACGTCGAGGACGTCCGCGCCGAGACCGACATGAACGTCGTGATGACCGGCGACGGCAAGTTCGTCGAGGTTCAGGGCACTGCGGAGGGTGCTGCGTTCGACCGCGCCGAGCTCGACGCCCTGCTGGCACTGGCCGAGAAGGGCTGCGCCGACCTGACCCGCCTCCAGCAGGAGGCGCTCGCCGGATGAGGGTCTTCCTCGCCTCCCGCAACGCCAAGAAGCTGGCCGAGATGCAGCGCATCCTGGCCGAGCACCTCCCCGACGTGGAGGTCGTCGGCCTCGATGACGTCGCGGCCTACGACGAGCCGGTGGAGGACCAGCCGACGTTCGAGGGCAACGCGCTGCTCAAGGCCCGTGCCGGGGCGCGAGTCACCGGGCTGCTCTCGATCGCCGACGACAGCGGCCTGTGCGTGGATGCCCTCAACGGCATGCCCGGCGTGCTGTCTGCCCGGTGGTCGGGGAGCTCCAAGGCAGTCGAGGGCGGGCGGGACGCCCGCAACAACGAGCTGTTGCTCGACCAGCTGCACGACGTGCCCGACGACCGGCGCAGCGCCCACTTCGCCTGCGCGGTCGCCATGGTCCATCCCGACGGTCGCGAGCTCGTGGTGCACGGGCGGATGGACGGCCGGATCATCCGCGAGCAGCGAGGCACTGGCGGGTTCGGCTACGACGTCGTGTTCGTCGCCGACGAGCACTCCGCCGAGGGGCTCACCTCCGCCGAGCTCGATCCGGCAGAGAAGGACCTGATCTCCCACCGGGGCCGGGCCCTGCGCGAGCTGGCGCCGCAGGTGGCGGCCTTTCTCAGCTGAGGGCCGACTCCACCCTCGGTGCATCGGAGGCGACGCGACGCGAGACCCAGCTTCCCCAGAGGGCGGCGAAGATGAACATGATGATCGAGTAGACCGCGGCAGGTACCGAGATCTCCACGCTGTCGAGCACCTCGATCGCGACGTAGATCGCCAGCGTGCCGTTGTGCACGCCGATCTCCATGGACGAGGCGATCGCCTGCGGCCCCGAGACGCCCAGTGCTCGCGGGACGAAGAACCCGAGGACCAGGCTCGTGGCGCAGAAGATCGCGGTGACTGCGCCGACGTCACCGATGTAGTCGACCACGTTGTCACGCTCCGACAGCAGGATGCCGAGCACCATGATCGCGAGGATCACGGCCGACCCGATGCGCACCGGCTTGTCCATCCGCTCGGCGAAGGCGTGGTTGCGAGCGTTGACCAGCATGCCCAGCCCCACCGGGAGCAGGATCAGGGCGAACACCTTCACGACCTCGACCAGAGGCATCGACACGTCGTCCTGACGGTCGTAGTAGGCGATGGCGAAGCCCGTGATGAGGGGGAGCGTCACGATGGCGATCACCGTGTTGATGGCGGTCAGGGTGATGTTCAGGGCGACGTCACCACGGAACAGGTGGCTGAAGAGGTTGGCGGTGGTGCCCCCCGGAGACGCCGCGAGCAGCAGCATCCCGATGCCCAGCAGCGCCGGCAGGTCGAACGCCACGACGAGGCCGAAGCAGATGAGTGGAAGCAGGAGGATCTGGCAGCCCAGGGCGATCGACACCGCCTTGGGCTGACGCCCCACCCGCCGGAAGTCCCCGACGGTCAGGTCGAGGCCGAGGCCGAACATGATGATGGCCAGGGCGACCGGCAGGCCGATGGTGGTGAGCGCTGAGTCCATGGGCGCTGACCCTAGTGGTCTGTGTCACATCGTGGGCGCACATGCGCCGAGTCGTCGTACCGGTGCCGAAGGCGGGAGTCGAACCCGCACGCCCCTGGGGGCACAGAAACCTAAATCCTGCGTGTCTGCCTGTTCCACCACTCCGGCTCCGCCCCACCTGTGTGGGAGGGGTCAGTTCAGTCGAGACCGAGGTCCCGGCGCAACTTCGCCACGTGCCCGGTCGCCTTCACGTTGTACTGGGCGACCTCGACCTTTCCGTCCTCGTCGACGACGAAGGTGGAGCGGATGACCCCCTCGACCTCCTTGCCGTAGAGCTTCTTCGTGCCGTAGGCGCCGTAGGCCTTGTGGACCTCGAGTGACTCGTCCGACAGCAGGGTGAGGGTCAGTGCGTCACGCTCGCGGAACTTCGCCAGCTTGGCCGGCTTGTCCTTGGAGATGCCGAGGACCTCGTAGCCGGCGCCGCGCAGGGAGTCGAGGGACTCGGTGAAGTCGCAGGCCTGCTTGGTGCAGCCGGGCGTCATCGCGGCTGGGTAGAAGTAGACGATCACCCTCCGCCCGCGCAGGTCGGCCAAGGACACCTCCTCGCCGGTGTCGGACGTCAGGGTGAACTCGGGTGCGGCATCGCCGGGGGAGAGTCGCTGGCTCACGGGGCCTCCTTGTTGCAAGTCAGTTGCAATTAACTACGCTTGGCATCATGCACGTTCCTGATGGCTTCCTCGACGCCCCCACGTCCGTGGCGACGGGAGTGGTGGCAGCGGCCGGGATCGCGGTCGCGCTCAGGGGCGCGCGCCGCGAACTCGACGACCGTACCGCCCCCATGGCCGGCCTCGTCGCCACCTTCGTCTTCGCCGGTCAGATGATCAACTTCCCCGTCGGCGCCGGGACCAGCGGCCACTTGATGGGCGGTGCGTTGGCGGCGATCCTGGTCGGGCCCTGGTCAGCCGTCCTGGCCATCAGTGTGGTGCTCCTGGTGCAGGCCCTGTTCATGGCAGACGGTGGCATCACGGCGCTCGGCACGAACATCACGCTGATGGCACTGGTGGGTGTCGTCGTGGGCTGGTTCGTCTTCGCCGCCGTACGACACCTGCTGCCGCGACGTCTCTCGTCGGTCCCGCCGGCGGCCGCGGTCGCCGGCCTCGCGAGCGTGCTCGCGACCGCCGTCGTGTTCTCCGGGCTCTTCGCGGTCGGCGGCACCGCGCCGATCGACGCAGGCACGGTGCTGACCGCGATGGTGGGCTGGCACACGATCATCGGGCTGGGTGAGGGCGTGATCACGGCGCTGGTCGTCGGCAGCGTCGTGGCCACCCGCCCTGATCTCGTGCACGGCGCCAGGCACGTCCTCGCGGAGCGCCGGCTGGAGATCCGCACGACCGTTCGTGAAGGAGGGGCCGCGTGAGTCGTCGTACGTTCTATGCGGTTGCCGTCCTCGTCGTGCTGCTGCTGGCGGGCGGTGCGAGCTACTACGCCAGCGCCCGCCCCGACGGGCTCGAGCACGTGGCCGAACAGACTGGCTTCCTCGACAGCGCCGACGAGTCCAAGGTCGACAGCCCACTGCCGGACTACACGACGCCGGGCGTCGACAACGACCGGCTCAGCGGCGGACTCGCGGGCGTAGCCGGTGTCGTGGTGGTCGGCGTCCTCGGCGGTGGTCTCTTCTGGCTGCTGCGCCGTCGCTCCGACGACGAGAAGGTCGATTCCTGATGGGTGCCGGCCACGGCCATCGGCTCCACTTCCACGGGCACAGCCCCGTCCACCGCGCACCCGCCCACCTCAAGCTGGTGGCGCTCGTCGTCTTCATGCTTGTCGTGGTCGCGACCCCTCGTCAGGCCTACGCCGTGTTCGCGGTGGAGGCCCTCGTGCTGCTGGGTGTGGTCGCGGTCTCCCGGGTCCCGCCGACCTATCTCGCGAAGCGGATGGTCATCGAGGTGCCGTTCGCCGTCTTCGCCGTGCTCGTGCCCTTCGTGGCGACGGGTCCCCGCACGACCGTGCTGGGGATCTCGGTCTCCGAGCCCGGGCTGGTCGCGGCGATCGCCCTGCTCCTCAAGGGCACGATCGGGGTGCTCGCCTCCCTGACGCTGGCCGCCACGACGGAGGCGCCCGACGTGCTCAAGGGCCTGCAGCGGTTGCGGATGCCCGATCAGATCGTGCAGATCATGTCCTTCATGATCCGCTACCTCGACGTGGTGACTGCCGAGCTCGGACGCATGATGGTCGCCATGCGATCGCGTGGGTGCGAGCCACGCTCGCCGAGGCACTGGCCGACCCTGGCGCGCGCGATGGGAGCCCTGTTCATCCGCTCCTACGAGCGTGGCGAACGGGTCCACCTCGCCATGCTGTCGCGCGGCTACACAGGTCGGCTGCCATGACGACGCCCGTGCTGGACGTGCGTGGACTGGCCTTCGCCTACCCCGACGGCCACCAGGCGCTCTACGGCGTCGACCTCCACGTTCACGCCGGCGAGCGGGTCGCGCTGCTCGGGCCCAACGGGGCCGGCAAGACCACGCTGGTCCACCACCTGAACGGAATCCTCGGCGCCGGCTCGGGCGGACAGGGTGCGGGCAGCGTGGCCGTGAGCGGCCTTCCCGTGGAGAAGAAGAACCTGCGCGAGATCCGCCGTCGTGTCGGCATCGTCTTCCAGGACCCCGACGACCAGCTCTTCCTCGGCACGGTGCGCGAGGACGTCGCCTTCGGCCCCGCCAACCTGGGCATGCGCGGAGCCGCGCTCGACCGGCGGGTCGAGGAGGCGCTGGCCAAGGTCGGCATGGGGGAGTACGTCGACCGTCCGCCGCACCACCTCTCCTACGGGCAGCGCCGCCGGGTCGCGGTGGCGACGGTGCTGGCGATGGAGCCCGAGATCCTCGTCCTCGACGAGCCGAGCTCCAACCTCGACCCGGCCAGCCGGCGCGAGCTCGCCGACATCCTGCGCGGGCTCGACGTCACGCTCCTGATGGTCACCCACGACCTGCCCTACGCGCTCGAGCTGTGTCCGCGCGCGGTCGTCCTCAGCGAGGGCAGCGTCGTGGCCGACGCGCCGACGTACGACGTCCTCACCGACGAGGCGCTGATGCGCGCGCACCGGCTCGAGCTGCCCTGGGGGTTCGACCCGCGCCGGATTGGTAGCCTTCCCGGGTGACCAAGGAACTGAGCGCCCTCGAGCGCGAGATCGAGGACACCCGGCAGCGGCTGGCCAGCACGATCGACCAGCTCGCCCACCGCGCCCACCCCAAGACCATCGTGAGCCGCGAGGTCGCGGAGGTGAAGTCCCACTTCGTCGACACCCGCACCGGAGCCCCGCGCACCGACAACATCCTCAAGGTCGTCGGCGGAGTCGTGGGTGTGGTCGTGCTGTTCGTGGTCGTGCGCAAGGTCGCCGGCTGACCCATGCCCGGTGCCTCGGGCAACGCCCCGATCAAGATGCTCCACGACCGGCTGCTGGTCGAGGTCGACCAGGAGGCCGGCGAGCGCCGCTCGGCAGGAGGCATCGTCATCCCGGCGACTGCGGCGATGGGCGCGCGTCGTCTCGCGTGGTCCCGCGTC
This sequence comes from Nocardioides seonyuensis, assembly GCF_004683965.1. Lineage (NCBI taxonomy): Bacteria > Bacillati > Actinomycetota > Actinomycetes > Propionibacteriales > Nocardioidaceae > Nocardioides > Nocardioides seonyuensis. Next base: position 408,422 of record NZ_CP038436.1, on the reverse strand, counting down.
ATCGCCGTCGGGCCGCACGCCCGCGCCGTCGAGGTCGGCGACCGCGTGCTGTTCGATCCCGAGGAGAAGGCCGAGGTCGAGGTGCAGGGCGAGGTCTACGTCGTCATGCGCGAGCGTGACGTCCACGCGGTCGCGGCCGAGCGCCTGGACGCCGGCTCGACCGGTCTTTACCTCTGAGGGGCGTCGCCCGCGGCTATCGCCCCGAAAGCCGGGTACGGCTAGGTAGACAAGAATCGAAAGGGGTAGATCGTGGCACTCATCTTGTGGATCCTTGCCGTCATCCTCGTGGTGTCCGGCATCGTCTCGCTCGTGCGAGGACAAGTCCTGTGGGGCGTGGTCCTGATCATCGTCGGCCTGCTCGTCGGGCCGGGTGGCGTCAGCATCTTCACCTGATCAGACAACGCAGGAGGCCGGTCCGACTCGGACCGGCCTTCTGCATCTGTACGCCGTGTGGTACCGCTCGCGTGCGGCGGTTCAGTCGTCCCCAGCGCCGTACAACCGCAGCAGGGTGGTGCGCAGTGCGGCTCGGGCCTGCTCCCGTGTCAGCTCGCCGCGGCTCTCCTGCTCGTGGGCGGCATGGCCGAGTGCGACGGTGGCCGCGCTGAGCCACGCCGCGGGCAGGTCGGTGGTGAACTCCCCGGCGTCCTGCCCCCGGCGCACGATGGCGGCCAACGGATCGACGACGGGCCGGTGCACCTCGGCCGAGTCCGCACTGCTCTGCCCTTCCGTCGCGGTCGCGGCGACGCGCGTCCACGCGCTGGGCATGCGGGAGAACACGTCGAGGTAGCGGACCAGCGCGTCGCGGGCGGTGCCCTGCTCGAGTCGCGCATCCCGGATCAGGCCGGCGGCCTCACCCGTGATGTGGTGGACGACCGCGTCGAGCAGACCGGAGCGGGAACCGAAGTGGGCGTAGAGGGTCTGCCTGCTCAGCCCTGCGGTCGTCGCGACCCGGGCGAGGTCGGCGTCCGGATCATCCGCAAGCACGTGGATCGCAGCGTGGATCAACGCCGTCCGGCTCCGTAGCGCGTCCGAGCGGGGTCGGCGCCTGGACGGGGCTAAGTCTGACACGGTTGTCAGGGTAACAACTCACCCCTAGCGTCAGGGCCGTGACGACGACACACGCTGACCCTGCTGCCTTCATCCAGAAGTTCTTCACCGACTTCACCACCACCGCGCTGGACCCCCAGGCCGATCCGGCCAGTGTGGTGGACCGCTTCCACACCGTGGATGTGCTGGAGATCGCCGATGGCGTGACCATCGACCGCGACCGGCTCATCGCCCACCTGGGACCGATCCGCAAGAACCTCGAGGACTTCACGGTCGAGGTGCACGAGGCCGTCGCAGTGGGCGACCGGGTGGCCGCCCGGTTCACCATCCACGCGGTGATGCGAGACCGACGCGTCGAGACCGAGGTGGGGTTCTTCGGGCAGTTCGCCCCCGATGGGCGGCTGCGCCGCTCGCACCAGGTGACCCGGGTCGTGCCGGGGTGAACGAGGCACGCGTGGGCCGACGACATGGTCGGCTGACACTCACTCAGACAACGCAGAAGGCCGGTCCGAATCGGACCGGCCTTCTGCATCTGTACGCCATCAGGGACTCGAACCCCGAACCCGCTGATTAAGAGTCAGCTGCTCTGCCAATTGAGCTAATGGCGCGCGCGGTGAAGCGAGGAAAACACTACCAGCGGCACACAGACGCGCGAAATCGAGATCAGAGGTCGGCCAGCGCCGCCTGGGCCGCGTTGTGCCCGGCGATGCCCGACACCGCGCCGCCGCGTCGGGCACCGGAGCCGCAGAGCAGCACGGCGTCGTGGTCGGTCTGCACACCCCACTGCTGGGCGGGCGTGTCGAGCCTGGCGCGGTTGGGTGCCCAGGGCCAGTCGAGGTCGCCGTGGAAGATGTGGCCGCCCGGCATCGCCAGGTCGCGCTCGATGTCCTGGGGGACCTTCGCCTCCAGACAGGGGTGCCCCTCGTCGTCGCGGGCGAGGCAGTCGGCGAGCGGCTCGGCGAGCACGGCGTCGATCGACCTGAGCGCACGGGCGATGGCTCGGTCACGGGCCGGGTGGTTGCGCTCGAAGAGCCCCGCCGGCGTGTGCACCCCGAAGTAGGTGAGGGTGTGGGCCGAGCCCGCGCGGTCACCGAGGATGCTGGGATCGGTGAGGCTGTGGCAGTAGACCTCGCCCGGCATCGGGTCGGGCACCGAACCTGACGCAGCAGCGTCGTACGCCGCCTGCAGCTGGCTGTAGTCCTCGGAGAGGTGCAGGGTCCCCGCGAAGGCGACCTCCGGGTCGACGCCCGACTTCAGGCGGGGGAGACGGTCGAGGAGGAAGTTGATCTTGAGCTGGGACCCCTCGGGCTTGGTGCCGCCGTCCTCGCCGTCACCGAGGAGGATCCGCAGCACCCACGGCGCCACGCCGGAGAGCACGCGGCGGGCGGTGGCGGACCGGCTGCGGTAGCCGTCGTGCCAGGTGACCTCGGCACCGTCGGCTCCGGGCGAGATGGCGCTGACGCCGGCGTTGGTGAGGATCTCGGCGCCCGCCGCGGCCGCGGCTCGCGCGAGCGCATCCGTCACCGCGCCCATGCCGCCGATGGGCACCCGCCACTCGCCGGTGCCGTTGCCGATGAGGTGGTAGAGGAAGCAGCGGTTCTGGACCAGGGACGGGTCGTCGAGCGCGGCGAACGTGCCGATCAAGGCGTCCGTGGCGACCACCCCGCGCACGGTGTCGTCGCGAAAGCGCGACTCGATGGCGCGTCCCAGGGGGTGCGTCACCACGTCGTCCCAGATGCGCGCGTCGACCCGGCTGCGTACGTCGCGCTCGAGGGGGAGGGGCTGCAGGAGCGTCGGTGCGACGACTTGTGCGAGGTCGGCGACCTCGCCGTAGAAGGCACGCCAGGCGTCGTACTCGTCGTCGCTGCCGGTGAGCTCACGGAAGGACGCCCGGGTCGCCTCGCCCTCCGGACGCTCCACCAGGAGCCCGCCCTCACGGCCCTCCCGCGACCAGGGGGTGTACGACGCCGTGGTGCGGGAGGCGAGGCGCACGTCGAGGTCGAGGTCGCGCATCAGCTCCTCGGGCATCAGGCTGACGAGGTAGGAGTAGCGCGAGAGACGCGCCGGGTGGCCGCTGAAGGGCTCCACCGACACCGCTGCCCCACCGGTGTGCCCGAGCCGCTCGAGCACCAGGACGCTCAGGCCCGCGCGGGCGAGGTAGGCCGCCGAGACGAGGCCGTTGTGCCCGCCACCGACGACCACGACGTCATAGCTGCTGCGCTGTGGGTCCATCGTCCCAACCTATGCCGCCGGTGCCCCGAACGCCGCGATCCCCGGCGCGTCCGTACGATCGAGTGCGACCAAGGAGGCCGCCCATGCGCAGCAGCACCAGGACTGGGACCAGAGCCCTCGGCACCCTCGCACTCACCCTGGCGCTCGCCGCCGGTCTCACCGCGTGCGGCGACGACGAGGGCGGAGGGGTCGGCGCCAGCGAGGTCAGCACGACCGAGCACAACGACGCCGACGTGGCCTTCGCCAGCGACATGATCCAGCACCATGCCCAGGCACTCTCGATGGTCGACCTGACTCTCGACCGACCCCTCGACCCCGAGGTCCAGGCCCTGGCCGAGGACGTCCGGGCCGCTCAGGGCCCTGAGATCGAGACGATGGCCGACTGGCTCACCGAGTGGGGTGAGGACGTCCCGGAGACGATGCGCGACCACGACAACGCCGGGCACGACATGGACGACATGTCGGACAACATGGACGGCCTCGACCACGGCGACATGCCGGGCATGATGACCGCCGAGGAGATGGATGCGCTCGAGAACGCCTCCGACGAGGAGTTCCAGGACATGTGGCTGGAGATGATGGTCGAGCACCACGAGGGTGCCGTCGAGATGGCGGAGACCGAGCGCGAGGACGGGCAGTTCAAGGACGCAGTCGACCTGGCGGGTCAGGTCGTCGAGACGCAGAGCCGCGAGATCGAGACGATGCAGGGGCTGCTGGGTTCCTGACTGTTTCGGTCGTCCGGAACGTGCGCGCGACCGAGATGCTCGCACAGCAGTCGAGCCCCTGGCCGCATCGCTGCGGCCAGGGGCTCGATCTGTCTGGGGTGAGTAACGGGACTTGAACCCGCGACATCCGCGACCACAACGCGGCGCTCTACCAGCTGAGCTATACCCACCATGTCGGCTCACGACGAGCGTGAGGACGACGAGAAGTGTAGGGCACTCAGAGCCCGGACTCCTCATCGGCAGGGGTGTCGGCGACCAGTCCGGTCAAGGAGCCGGCGTGCCGGGCGGCGATCTCCTTGGCGGTGGCGCTGTCGGGCCCGGGAGGCGGCAGGAAGACCGCCTCGCGGTAGTAGCGAAGCTCCTCGATGCTCTCCTGGATGTCGGCGAGCGCCCGGTGGTTGCCACGCTTGGCGGGAGCCGAGAAGTAGGCGCGCGGGAACCAGCGGCGGGAGAGCTCCTTGATCGAGGAGACGTCGACGATGCGGTAGTGGAGGAACGACTCGAGGGCCTGCATGTCACGAGCGAGGAAGGCCCGATCGGTGGCCACGGTGTTGCCGGCCAGGGGCGGTCGGCTCCCGTCAGGACAGTGCTCCTTGATGTAGGAAAGCACCTGGTCCTCGGCGTCGGCGAGCGTCGTGCCGGAGTCGAGCGCCGCCAGGAGGCCGGACGTCTCGTGCATGCTGCGGACGAACTCGACCATCTGGTCGAGCGCCTCGGCGGGAGGCTTGACGATGACGTCCACGCCCTCGCCCAGGACGTTGAGGTCGAAGTCGGTGACCAGCGCCGCCACCTCGATCAGGGCGTCGGCCCGCAGGTCGAGACCGGTCATCTCGCAGTCGATCCACACAAGTCTGTCGTTCACGAGCGACCACCCTACCCAGACCCTCCGACGGCGCGACCTCTCAGCGACCGCTCAGCCTCGCCTCCTAGGCTGGACGCCGTGAAGGACTGGATCGGACTCCTCGCGCGTCTGGTGACGGGCGGTGTGTGGCTGGTCGCCGGCGCCCTGAAGCTGCCCGACCCTGCCAGCAGCGTGCGTGCCGTGCGCGCCTACGACCTCCTGCCCGAGGCGATCGTGCCGACCGTGGGCCACCTGCTGCCCGTCGTCGAGGTCGTCATCGGGCTGTGCCTGGTCGTCGGCCTCCTGGTCCGGCCGATGTCCGTCCTCTCCGCCCTGCTGTTCGTCGCGTTCATCGTCGGTATCGCCTCGGCGTGGGCGCGAGGCCTCCAGATCGACTGCGGCTGCTTCGGCGGTGGCGGCTACGACGCCGACGCCACGTCGAAGTACCCCTGGGAGATCGCCCGGGACGTGGGACTTCTGGCCCTGTCGCTGTGGCTGGTCGTCCGACCACGATCCCGGTGGGCCCTCGACTCCCTGCTCTTCGGCCCGCGCGAAGACATCGCGACAGACCCACGCCCGACCGACGCAGACTCGACCGATCCCGACTCGAACGACGCAGACACAGGCCCCGTCCTGACACATGCCGAGAGGAACCACGATGGCCCGGAACACTCCTGAGAAGCGCGAGCAGCGCCGACAGCGTGCCGCGGAGGCACTCAAGGAGCGGCAGGCTGCGGAGCGGCGTCGCAAGATGCTCACGATCGGCGGGGTGGTCGCGGCCCTGGTCGCGATCGTCGCGATCATCTTCGGCATCACCCAGGCGATGGACACCACGGGCGAGACGCCGGACAACGTGCCGTCCGTGGCGGAGGACCCGGCCGCCGACGCCGAGGGCGACGCCGTCCCGGGCAAGCTCGACGGCTACGGCATCCTGGTCGGCGACCCCGAGGCGGCCCGCACCGTGACGATCTACGAGGACCTCCAGTGCCCCGCCTGCGCCAACCTCGAGGCCGAGCTCGGCGACGAGATCTCCGAGGCCATCGATGCGGGCGAGATCCAGGTGGACTACCGGCTCCTCTCGTTCCTCGACCGCGCCTCGACCAACGACTACTCCTCCCGCGCGCTGAACGCCCTGCTGGTCGTCCTCGACACGGCGGGCATCGACGCGTTCCGTGCCTTCCACGACGACCTCTACGCCAACCAGCCGGCCGAGGGCGGCCCCGGTTTCGATGACGACGAGCTCATCGAGCGTGCGGTCGAGGCGGGTGCCGAGGAGTCCGAGATCCGCGCAGACATCGAGGACAAGGTCTACGAGCAGTGGATCAAGAACGCCACCGACCAGATGTCCAAGGACGGCGTCAACAGCACGCCGACGATCCGTATCGACGGTGAGGACGCCGACCCCCAGCAGCTCGCGGAGCTGCTGCAGCAGTAGGGATTGGCCCGGCACGCGGGAGCGCTGCCAGACTCGGGCGGATGAGCCTGAGTGACTTCATCGCCGGCCTGCCGAAGGCCGAGCTCCACGTGCACCACGTGGGCTCGGCCTCGCCGCGGATCGTCCAGGAGCTCGCGCAGCGCCACCCGGCAGCCGGGGTCCCCACCGAGGCCGAGGCGCTGCGGCGGTTCTTCGAGTTCCGCGACTTCGCGCACTTCATCGAGGTCTACCTCTCGGTGGTCGACCTCGTGCGCACTCCCGAGGACGTGCGGATGCTGACCTACGAGGTCGCCCGCGAGATGGCCCAGGGGCAGGCGCTGCGCTATGCGGAGCTCACCTGCACTCCCTACACCTCTGTCCTGCGCGGCATCCCGATCCAGGCCTACACCGAGGCGATCGAGGACGCCCGGGTCTCGGCCGAACGCGATTTCGGGTTGGTGCTGCGGTGGATCTACGACATCCCGGGCGAGAGCGGGATCGCCGCGGCCGATGCGACCCTCGACTACGCGCTCAACCACCGGCCCGAGGCGCTGGTCGGCTTCGGCCTCGGAGGGCCCGAGATCGGTGTGCCCCGGCCCCAGTTCCAGTCACACTTCGAGGCGGCCCGCGCGTCCGGCCTGCACTCGGTGCCCCACGCCGGCGAGACGACTGACGCAGGCACGGTGTGGGACGCCGTACGCCTCCTCGGGGCCGAGCGCATCGGTCACGGCTGCTCGGCCGCCGACGACCCCGAGCTGCTCGACCACCTGGCCGACCAGGGCATCGTGCTGGAGGTGTGCCCGACCTCCAACCTCGCCACCGGTGCCGTCGACACGATCGAGGAGCACCCGCTCCGGACGTTCGTGGAGGCCGGCGTGACGGTGACGATCAACTCCGACGACCCGCCGATGTTCGCGACGTCGCTCAACCACGACTACGAGGTCGCGGCGGGGCTGCTCGACCTCGACGAGGCGGGAGTCGCGGGGTTGGCGCGCACCGCGGTGCGGGCCTCCTTCGCGCCTGCTGACGTCAAGACGCGCATCCTGGCCGAGATCGATGACTACTGTGCTGATCAGGCGGGCGCGTCGAGCTGAGCCAGCTCGTCGTCGTCGAGCTCCACCTCGGCGGCGACCAGCGCCGACTCCAGCTGGTCCAGGCTGCTCACGCCGACGATGGGCCTGAGCTGCGGGCGCCGGTGCAGCAGCCACGCCAGGACGACCTGACCTCGGCTCAGCCCTCGCCGGTCCGCGACCTCGGCGAGCGCGGCGAGCCGGTCGCTCGTGCCGCTGTGCTGGTAGGCCCGCGGGAACGGCCGGTCGCCGCGGTCGTAGGCGCCGCCGAGCAGCGGGCTGTAGGCCCAGACCTCCACCTTGGGGTGCACCGTCGCGTAGTCCAGCGTCTCGTCGGTCACCCACCCGAAGCGGTGGTCCTTGCCCTCCACGCGCGCGCCCGGACGCGGTGCGATGTAGGACGTCGACAGCTGCACGGCGCTGAACGGCTCGAGGCCCCGGGCCAGCGCGTGTGCACGGGCGCGCTCGAGGAGCCAGGTCGGGTGGTTGGAGAGGCCCAGGCGGCGTACGACGCCCTGGCTCACCAGGGCGCCCATCGCGTCGACCGTCTCGCCGATCGGGGTGTCCCGGTCCTCGCCGTGGGCCCAGTAGATGTCGAGCACGTCGACGCCGAGCCGCTCGCGACTGCGCTGCGCCTCGCGTCGTACGACGTCCGGGGCCAGGCCCTCGAGCCCGCCGGTGTCGAGCGGCTCCACGCCGACCTTGGTCGAGAGCACCAGTCGGTCCCGGATGCCCGGGTTGAGCCAGAGCCACTCTCCGATCGTGGCCTCGCTCTGGCCGCCGTGGCCGGAGGGGTGGGCCCAGAACGCGTAGCAGTTGGCCGTGTCGATCGTGGTGCCGCCCGCCGAGACGAAGCGGTCGAGAAGGGCGTAGGACGTGTCGCGGTCGGTACGCGTGCCGAGGTACATCGCGCCGAGGACGAGGTCGCTGATCACGGCCACGACGCTAGCGCGCGTGGGCCGAGGCGCCTCACGGACGCCCCATCCGTCACAGCCCGCGGCGTGTCGCGCGGGACACGCCGGAGCCGGGAAATCGGCCGGAAGATTGTGGTCGCGACCTCTTGTGTCGCGGGTCACACGCGGGATACAACTGTCCTGTCGGAAGGGCTTCGGCCCCGAAGACGCCGGAACCCCAGCAACTCATACTTGCTGGGGTTCCACCTATTTGTGCCCACGTGCACCGGAAGTGTTCGGCCCCGCTACCTCATACGTGGCGGGGCCTGTGAAGATCCTGACCTGCTGAGGTGGCCCGCGTCTGGACGCTGTGCGGCGTGTCGGTGAACGACTCGGCGGGCGTGCGAGTTCTCGGGCTGACGCGGGCACTGGGATACTGAGCGCATCAAGCCTCCGTAGCTCAGCTGGATAGAGCAGCGGCCTTCTAATCCGCGGGTCACAGGTTCGAATCCTGTCGGGGGCGCCAACCGTCTGCTCAGGTCAGGCCGCGGGGGTGAGGACCTCGGTGTCCTCGCGCCACGCCTCGCCGGTGCGGTCGGCGTCGTAGACGTCGGTCGCCAGGATGCCCTCGCGACGCGCGACCAGGGTGGGGACGAGCGCCTGGCCGGCCACGTTGGTGGCGGTGCGGCCCATGTCGAGGATCGGGTCGATCGCGAGCAGCAGCCCCACACCCTCCAGGGGCAGCCCGAGGGTCGACAGCGTGAGGGTCAGCATGACTGTCGCGCCGGTCACCCCGGCGGTGGCGGCCGAGCCGATCACGGACACAAAGGCGATGAGCACGTAGTCGGTGACCGAGAGGTCGACCCCGAAGAACTGGGCGACGAAGATCGCCGAGATGGCGGGGTAGATCGAGGCGCAGCCGTCCATCTTGGTCGTGGCGCCGAGGGGCACCGCGAACGAGGCGTAGGCACGGGGCACCCCCAGGTTGCGCTCGGTGACCGTCTGGGTGACGGGCATGGTGCCGATCGAGGACCGCGACACGAACGCCAGCGAGATGGCCGGCCAGGCGCCGGTGAAGAACTGGCGGACCGAGAGCCCGTTGGCGCAGCAGCACCGGGTAGACCACGAACATCACCAGTGCCAGGCCGAGGTAGATCGCGGCGGCGAAGGTGCCGAGCGAGCCGAGCGCGTCCCAGCCGTAGCTCGCCACCGCCTTGCCGAGCAGGCCGACGGTCGCGATCGGTGCGAGCAGGATGATCCACCAGAGGACCTTCTGGACCACGGCCAGTGCCGAGCGCACGAGGGCCAGGAACGGGTCGGCGGCCTCGCCCACCTTCAGGGCTGCGATGCCGACGGCGATCGCCACGACCAGGATCTGCAGCACGTTGAACGAAAGCCCGACCGAGCCGTCGCTCGCGGTGCTCGCCTCGAGCCCCAGCATGTTGGCGGGCACCAGGCCGGTCAGGAAGTCGAGCCACGAGCCGGTGCTGTCGGGTGCCGCAGCAGCTTCGGCCGACACGCTGGTGTGGTTGCCCGGCTGGATCACCAGGCCCAGGACGATGCCGATCGCCACAGCGATCAAGGCGGTCCCGGCGAACCACGCCAGGGTCTTCCACGCCAGGCGTGCCGCTCCTGTCACCTCGCGGAGGTTGGCGATGGAGGCCACGATGGCCAGGAAGACCAGCGGGGGGACCACGGTCTTCAACAGCGTCACGAAGATGCTGCCGACAGTGGTGAGGGTCTCGGTCAGCCAGTTGGGGTCGACCTCGCCGGTGGCGGCGTCGACACCGTCGGCACCCATGGTGCGCGCGACGAGGCCCAGCAGGACGCCGAGCACCAGGCCGATCAGGACCTGGACGCCGAAGGAAGGGAGCCGGCGACGCGTGCGCGGCTCGGTGGGCGTGCCGGTGGAGGGGGAGCTGCTCAAGGGATGAGCCTTTCGGGGAGTGTCTGGGAACGGACGGTCTCTGGAGTCAGGGACTCACCGTCAGCAGCACGACGCCCGGAGGCGCTTGAGGTCGACGACGAGGCGACGCGTCAGCAAGTCGCCCTCTGTAGTCGGTCGGCACACCACGCCTGGCCCAACCACACGGTGGTCGGGGTCATTCCGGGACCGCTCGCTGCCGGGTGTGACGGTTGCCACGGCTCTCCCGGGTGGTGTGTGGTGGGGGCATGCCGCGCATCGGATTCCACGCCTCGCACGAGCAGATCGCCCCCGACCAGCTCCTCGGCCACGTGCAGCACGCCGAGCGCGCAGGCTTCGACATGGCCATGTGCTCGGACCACCTCAGTCCCTGGAGCAGCCGCCAGGGTCATTCGGGCTACACGTGGGCGTGGCTGGGGGCCGCCCTGGCCACCACCTCGCTCGAGATCGGCTGCGTCAGCGCCCCCGGCCAGCGCTACCACCCAGCGGTGGTGGCGCAGAAGATCGCCACGCTGGGCGTGATGTTCCCGGGCCGGTTCTGGACCGCTCTGGGCAGTGGCGAGGCGTCGAACGAGCACGTCACCATGGATCGCTGGCCCGCCAAGGAGGAGCGCACCCGGCGGTTGGAGGAGTGCGTGCAGGTGATCCGGCGTCTCCTCGCTGGCGAGGAGGTGACCCACGACGGACTCGTCAGGGTCGACCGCGCCCGCGTCTGGGACCGGCCGGAGGTGATGCCGGCGCTGATGGGTCCGGCGGTGAGCGTCGAGTCCGCGGGACGGGTTGCGGCCTGGGCCGACGGCCTGGTGACGGTCAACCAGCCGGCCGACACATTGCGCGAGGTCATCTCGGCCTACCGCGCCGCGGGCGGGCAGGGACCGGTCGCCCTCCAGCTGCACCTCTCGTGGGCGCCGACGAGCGCCGAGGCCGACGAGATCGCCTTCGACCAGTGGCGCACCAACGTCTTCACCGGCGGGGTGCCGTGGGACGTGGAGACCCCCGCAGCCTTCGACGCGATGGGTGAGCACGTGACCATGGACTCCGTGCGTGGCAGCGTCCGGATCTCGCACGAGCCCGCGCAGCACGTCGAGTGGATCTCGGAGTACGCCGAGCTGGGGTTCGACGACATCTACCTGCACCACGTGGGCCAGGAGCAGACGGGGTTCATCGACACCTTCGCCGAGCACGTGCTGCCGACGTTCGCGTCCTCGAGCGAGAGGGTCCAGGCATGAGGATCACCGACACCAGCGACGTGTGGTGGAAGAGCGCGGTCGTCTACTGCCTCGACATCGAGACCTACTACGACCGGAACGGTGACGGGACCGGCGACCTCGCCGGGTTGGCCGAGCGCATCGACTACCTGGCCGAGCTCGGTGTCACCTGTCTGTGGCTGATGCCGTTCTACTCCAGCCCTGACCGTGACGACGGCTACGACATCACCGACCTGTACGGCGTCGACCGGCGCCTCGGCAACCACGGCCAGCTGGTCGAGGTCCTGCGCACCGCCCACGACCGCGGCATGAACGTCATCGCCGACCTCGTCATCAACCACACCTCCGACAGGCACCCGTGGTTCAAGGAGTCCCGGCGGAGCAAGGACAACCCGTGCCGCGACTACTACGTCTGGCGCGACACCGAGCCGCCGGACACCTCCGACCTCGTCGTCTTCCCGGACAAGGAGGACTCCATCTGGGAGCTCGACGACAAGACGGGGGAGTGGTACCTCCACCACTTCTACAAGCACCAGCCCGACCTCAACCTCGCGAACCCCGCGGTCGTCGACGAGATCCTCCGTGTCGTCGGGTTCTGGCTGCAGCTGGGGTTCGACGGCTTCCGCGTCGACGGCATCCCCTTCCTCGAGCAGACCGCCAAGGCTGTCGACGACCCGGCCCTGGTCGTCGACCCGCACGTCCTGATGCGCAAGCTGCGCGGCTTCCTCAACCGACGCGCCGGCCACGCGATGATGCTCGGCGAGGTCAACCTCCCGCACTCCCAGCAGCGCGCCTTCTTCGGAGGGGACGCCGGTGACGAGCTGCAGATGCAGTTCGACTTCATCGGCATGCAGGCCACCTACCTGTCCCTGGCCCGCGAGGACGCCCGCCCGCTGGTCAAGGCCCTGCGCGCCCGACCCCGCATCCACCCCAACTGCCAGTGGGCGACGTTCCTTCGCAACCACGACGAGCTGACGCTCGACAAGCTCAGCGACAAGGAGCGCCAGGAGGTCTTCGAAGCGTTCGGTCCCGAGCCGGAGATGCAGCTCTTCGGTCGCGGCCTCAAACGGCGCGTCCCCCCGATGATGGGTGGCGACCCCCGTCGGGTCCGGATGGCCTACAGCCTGCTGTTCTCGCTGCCCGGGACGCCCACCCTCTACTACGGCGAGGAGATCGGCATGGGCGAGGACCTTGCGGCCGAGGGGCGGATGGCCGTCCGCACGCCGATGCAGTGGACCTCCGGCCGGAACGGCGGCTTCTCCGACGCCGCTGCCCGCAAGCTGATCCAGCCGCCCGTGGGCGACGGCTACGGCCCGGAGCACGTCAACGTCGCCGACCAGCGCCGCGACCCCGACTCCATGTGGAGCTTCATGCGCACGCTCATCGGCACCTATCGCATGTGCCCCGAGCTTGGCTGGGGTGAGTTCACCGTCATCGACCAGCCGCACCGCCAGGTGCTGGCCCACCGCTGCGACCTGGACGACGTGGCGGTGGTCGCCGTGCACAACCTGGGCGCCGACGCCGTCGTGGTCGACCTCGCCGTCGACGGGCTCGACGACTCCACCGAGCTCGTGGACCTCTTCTCCCAGGAGGAGGTCCACACCGACGACGGGACGATCCAGGTCAGCCTCGAGGGCTACGGCTACCGCTGGCTGCGGCTACGGCCCGAGGGTGGTCTCCACCTGCCCTGACGCGGTCGCGCTCCGATGCGCCGCCCGGGACAGAGTCGGGACAGTGCGCGGATGTCGTCGGGACACCGGGCGTTCGAGGCTGGTGCTGTCAGATCGACCACCTCCGCAAAGGACATCCCATGACCGTGCACCAGCACACCGGCACCACCCTCACATCCGCCCTGCCGACCACTCCGACGCCAGACGCGCCTCGTCGCCCCAGCGGCCTGCGCCGCGGGGTGCTCGTCGCAGGGGGCGTCTTCGGGTGCCTCGTCCCGTCGGTGTGGACCCTCAACTTCCTGCGCATGCTCGCCACCGGTGACCTGGCGGAGCACCGGTTCCACCAGCTGACGGGTCAGGGCTTGCTGCTCACCGCACTGTGGCTCGGAGCCCTCGTTCCCATGCTCGTCGCGGCATGGCGCGGGTACCGCCCCGGAACCGCCTCCGCGTTGCTGCACCTCTCGTTCTTCGGCATCGGAACCGCCTGCGCGGTCGCCGCGCCCCAGGGTGGCTCCCGTGAGCTGATGGTGCTCATCCTGGTCACCGGCTCGGTGGTCTGGCTGGCGCTGCCGCGACGTGCTCGTCTCCGGGTGCCGGTCGACGTCGCCCCGGTGGCACTGACGGCCGCCCTGCTCGCTGGCGCCGTCGTGGCGCCGTACGCCGTCGACCAGATCGGGCTCCAGCACGACGCCACGGGCATGCACGCAGACAACCCGCACTACTTCGACATGGCGTGGCTCACCTTGACCCTCGCCGTCGCCGGGCTCCTGGGAGCACTGCTGCCGACCGCACGACAGCTCCTGGCCGTGGCCGGCGGTGGCCTCGCGCTGACCGGCGTCGCGATGCTCGCCCTCTCCGAGGGCGTGCTGAACGGTGTGCTGTTCACCGGTGTCGGGATGCTGCTGATGGTTGCGTGGCGGCTGGGCGCGATGGTGCCTGGTGGCCGAGCGATCGCGGAGATCCGCCCCAGTGGTCAGACTCTGTGACTAGCCTTCCGCCCATGCCAACGAGGGTCGCCGCGCCAGGTCTCGCGGCGGCCCTCGCCGCGGCGTGCGTGGCTGCATGCCTGCTTGCGGTCGTGCTGGTGAGCAACGGCAACGCATGGAGCTCGACCGGAGTGCGTGACCTACCCGTCGACGTCGTCATCGGGATCACGTTCCCGTTGTGCGCGTTGCTCGTGCTGGCCGGTGCCGCGCCGGTGTGCACCGTTGCGGTGCTGCTGCTGGGCTCGGGGACGGCCGCCGCCGCGGCCGCGCTCGGCACGGCCGTCGCGGCGGTCGCGGACGGAGCCTCTGCCGGGGTCTCGTTCGCGGTGCAGCTCCAGGGGTTCATCTGGGTCCCGGCGTTCCTACCGATCGTCACCGTGGTCCCGCTCGTCTTCCCGGACGGCAGGCTGCCCAGCCCCCGGTGGAGGCCGGTGCTCGTCGCCGCCGTGGTCGGCATCGTCGCCATGACGGTGGGCACGGCGCTGCACCCCACCCCCTTCGTCGGCGCCACGACACTCGAGAAGCCGGTCACCTCGGCTGCGGTGGCCGGCCCGTTCTTCGTCGTGGGCGCAGTCCTCTCGATGGTCTCGATGGCGCTGGCGCTCACCTCGCTGGTGCTGCGGTGGCGACGTGCCTCGGGGCTCGTACGCCGACAGCTCACCGTCCTGCTCGGCGCGGTTGCCCTGCTCGCCGTGGACGTCGTCGTCACCTCTTTCCTGGCCTGGCCGCTCTCGACGGTCGTGCAGGCTGTCGCGGTCGCCCTGCTGCCGCTCGCGATCACCCTGGCCATCACGCGCCACCGGCTCTACGACCTCGACACCACCCTGCGGAGGGCCATCACGGGCGTCACGCTCGCCGGGTGCCTCGCGGGCCTCTACCTCACCCTCTTCGCGCTCCTGGGTGCGGTGCTGCCCGCCGGCGGAGCCACGGCGAGCGTCGTCGCCGCGGGCCTCACCGGGCTCGCCCTGCAGCCGTTGGCGAGCCGCCTGGGCCGTGCCGTCGACGGTTGGTTCTACGGCGACCGTGCCCAGCCCCAGGTGGTGCTGGCCAGTCTCGCGGAGCGCCTCCGCGGGGCAACGACCCCCGACGAGGTCACCGAGGCGGTGCGCGCCACCGTCGCGGAGCACCTGCGGCTCGGCTCGGCGAGCGCCGACCTTCTTGTCGGCCCGCACGAGGTCGACGACGTCGAAGCCGGCCACGAGGTGCTGCCGCTGCACCACCGCGGTGAGCTGGTCGGGCGCCTGGTCGTGTCCCCCCGGCCGGGTGAGCGAGGGCTGGACCAGCAGGACCGTGAGGTGCTCGAGGTGGTCGCGCTCCAGGCCGCCCCCGCTGTGGCCGCCGTACGACTCGCTGCCCGGCTGCAGCGCAGCCGTGAGCTCCTGGTGTCCGCTCGCGAGGAGGAGCGCCGACGTCTGCGCAGCGACCTCCACGACGGCGTGGGCGCCGCCCTGGCCGGTGCTCGCCTCCAGCTCGAGTCGGCCCAGGACCGAGTGGACGACCAGGTGGCGGGAAGGATGCTGGCGGCCGCCGTGTCGGCGGTGAGCGAGGCCGTCGACGGCGTACGCCACGCCACCGACGACCTGCGACCGCCAGCCCTCGACGAGCTCGGTCTCGCCCGGTGCCTGAACCTGCTCTGCGAGCGCATGTCGACGCCCGACGTGAGGGTGCGAGGCGACGTCGGACCACTTCCCGCACTGGGAGCGGCCGTCGAGGTCGCGTGCTACCGCATCGCCGCCGAGGCGCTGACCAACGCCAGGCGTCACGCTCGTGCCAGTCGGGTGGAGCTGTGCGTGCAGGCGAGCCCCGAGGCCATCCGGCTGCGGGTCGCCGATGACGGGCAGGGGATGCCGGCAACGACGCGGTCGGGGGCCCTCGGGGTCGAGTCGATGCGGCTGCGGGCCGAGGAGGTCGGCGGAATGCTCGAGATCGATTCCGGCGATCACGGCACCACCGTGGAGGCGGAGCTGCCCATCATGGAGGTGACGTGAGCATTCGTGTCGTGGTGGTCGACGACCACCCGCTCTTCAGGGACGGCGTGCACACCGCGCTGGGCGCCGATGACGACCTCGAGGTCGTGGGCGAGGCCGAGGATGTCGCGTCGGCGATCTCCGTGACCGCGGAGCTGGCGCCCGACGTCGTGCTCATGGACCTCAACCTCCCGGACGGGTCGGGCATCGAGGCCGTCCGCGAGCTCTCCGCCCGACACCCCGAGGTGCGGGTGCTGGTGATGACCATGTCGACCGACGACGATGCCGTGGTGGCCGCGATGAGGGCGGGCGCTCGAGGATTCGTCGTCAAGGGAGCGGGTCGACGTGACCTGGTCGAGTCCGTGCGCGCCGTCGCGTCGGGCGGGGCGGTGTTCAGCCCGGTGGTGGCCGATCGCCTGGCGGGCTACTTCACCGGACTGGCGGCCGTCCCTGGCCGAGAGGCATTCCCGCAGCTCACCGAGCGCGAGCGGGAGGTGCTCGAGCTGCTGGCCCGGGGGCTGGACAACCGCGGCATCGCACGTGCCCTGTTCCTCTCCGACAAGACCGTGCGCAACCACGTCTCCAACACACTCGCCAAGCTGGAGGTGTCAAGCCGCTCGGAGGCGGTGATGCGGGCGCGCAACGCGGGCCTCGGAGGCGTGGACTGAAGCCTGGGCGTCAGCGCTCCAGGAGCACGATCACCTCGTAGTGACTCGTGTGCGGGAACATGTCGAGCACTCGGCCCTGGACCACCCGCAAGGACGGCATCAGGGCGAGGTCGCGGGCCAGTGACTCGGCGTTGCACGAGGAGTAGACGACGTGCTCCACGCCCGAGGACTCCAGCCACCCGGCGAGGTCCGGACCGATGCCGCGACGGGGTGGGTTGACCACGACCACGTCGGGCGGGTCCTGGCTGCGCAGGGCGTAGGACGTCGCGTCGCCGGCCACGAAACGGGCGTCGATCCCGGCCTCGGCCGCCGACCGACGTGCGGCCTCGATCGCGTCCGCGCTGACCTCGACGCCGAGCACGTCGCGGCCGGGACCGGCCAGGTGCAGGGCGAAGCCACCGACGCCGCAGTAGAGGTCCCAGATCCTGAGCAACGATGCGTCATGCGCTCCCGAACCCATGGGTGCGGATTCGTATGACGCAAGCGATGCGAGCCACTCGCGCGCCTGCGTGTAGAGCGCCTCGGCGATCTCGGTGTTGGTCTGGAAGAACGCCCGCGGTCCCAGGTGCAGCGTGAGCCCGGTGCCCAGGCGCATCGGCAGCGTCGTGTCGCCGGACGCTGCATGCAGGACGATCTCGCGCTCGCCCTCGAGCACCGCCTTGTGCTCGGGCTGGATGTTCAGGGTCACCACGCGCAGGGCCGGCAGCGCCGCGAGCAGGGCGGGCAGTCTGGACCGCACCTTGGCCTCCAGGGCCGTGGAGCGCAGCACCAGCCGCAGCATCAGCTCGCGGTCGGGGGACTCGGTGAGGAGCACGTGCTTGAACTCACCGCGGCGGGCGCGGACGTCGTACGGCGCCAGCTCGGCATCGGCGAGCCAGGACCCGATCGCGTCGAGTGCGCGGACGAGCCCGGGGGAGTGCAGGCCGCAGTCACGCAGGTCGATGCCTGTCAGCTCACTGTCGAGGATGCCCAGGGTGGGAGCCGTCGGCGTTCCCCCGACCACCATCTTGGCCTTGTTGCGGAAGCCCGCCTCGGGGCCCGCCACGGTCGGCAGCCACACGGGGGAGTCGACGAGGCCGCGGACGTGCGCCTCCTTGTCGAGGAGCTGTCGGGCCCGCGGGACCTCGAGGAGGGTGCACGAGCGGCAGCGGAGCGCGTCGTAGTGGCGGCACTCAAGCACCGAGGTGTCGGCCCATCCACTCCTCCACGTCGGCGGACGTGCGCGGCAGCGAGTCAGAGAGGTTCCGGGAGCCGTCGGCGGTGACGAGGATGTCGTCCTCGATGCGGATGCCGATGCCGCGGAGCTCCTCGGGGACGAGCAGGTCGTCCTCCTGGAAGTAGAGGCCGGGCTCCACGGTCAGGACCATCCCCTCGGCCAGGTCGCCCTTGGGGTAGAGGTCGACCGACGTGCGCGCACAGTCGTGGACGTCCATGCCGAGCATGTGGGACGTGCCGTGGAGGGTCCAGCGGGCATAGACCTTGGACTCGGGGTCGAGGGCCTCCTCCACCGATCCCGGGAGCAGTCCGAGGTCGCCGAGTCCGTGTGCGAGAACCTCCATGGCCGCGTGGTGGGCAGCAAGGAACGGCACCCCGGGGCGCACAGCGTCGATCCCCGCCTGCTGGGCGTTGAGGACGAGGTCGTAGAGGTCGCGCTGGAGAGGCGTGAAGCGACCGTCGACGGGAAGCGTGCGGGTGACGTCGGCGGTGTAGAGGTTGCGACCCTCGACGCCCATGTCGAGGAGCACGAGCTTGCCGGGCTCGATGCCGCCGGTGTTGTCGATCCAGTGCAGCGTCGTCGCGTGCGACCCACCGGCGCAGATCGAGTCGTAGCCGATGTCGTTGCCCATCGCGCGTGCCCGGCGGAAGAAGGTGCCCTCGATCCATCGCTCGCCGAACTCGAGGACGCGCTCCCACTCGCGCACGGAGTCCTCGAAGCCCAAGGTGGTGATGTCGCAGGCCTCCTGCAGCTCTTCGACCTCCCACTCGTCCTTGACCAGCCTGAGCTCGTCGGCCACGCGGGCGAGGTCCTCGTCGGTGGTGATGTCGCGAGTCTTGCGGTGGTCGTCGAACGACGGAAGGTCCTTGACGTGTCGAACCTCGATGCCGAGGGAGTCACCGATCTCACGTGCTGACGGACGGCGGCCGGCCCACAGCTCGCCGTACTGCCGGTCGCGGAAGAACTCGTCGGTGTCGCGCTCGGAGCGCGGCCGTGCGTAGAGGACAGCGCCGTCGACACCGTCTGACCCGGGCTCGATCACGAGCACCGCGTCGCTGGTCTGGTTGCCGGAGAAGTAGGTGTGGGCGGTGTCGGGCCGGAACCGGTAGTCGGTGTCGTTGGACCGCACCTTGAAGGTGCCGGCCGGGAGGACGAGCCGCTCGTCGGGGAACGCCTCGGCCAGCTTCTGGCGGCGGGCAGCGGCGTGCTCGGCCACCGGGTGGCGCGGCACGTCGAGCTCGCGATCGCCCCACCCCTCGCGCATGAACGCGGCGTAGGCGGCCGGCACGGCGGGGTCGTGGGACTCGGTCTTGAGGTCGGCGCCGGTCTCGGACGTTGCCTCGGTCGTGATGTCGGAGGAGGTGTTCTCGGTCACGCGCCCACTGTACGTGGCGCATGCCTCGCGGTGACGGCTCCGTTAGGCTGCCGACCATGCTCGGACACCGCCGTGACAGCGTGGCCTTCACGGTCGTGGTCTCCGTGCTCGTCCTGCTGGGCGCCCTGCTGATCGCGCTCGTGGTCGCTCTCTCGGGCGCACCGAGCACATTGGCCCTGGCCGCTCTCCTCGCCGCAGTCCCGGTGGGACCCGTCGTCGGCTGCCTGATGTGGCTCGACCGCTACGAGCCCGAGCCCCGCTCGCTCCTCGTCGCCGGACTGCTCTGGGGCGCGTTCGTCGCCACGGCCGCCGCGCTGGTCTTCCAGGGGATCGGGCTCGTCGGCGGCGCCTCGGACCGCGACGCGCTCGAGTGGCTCGCGCCGGCCACCGAGGAGGTCACCAAGGGAGCGTTCCTCGTCCTGCTCCTGTGGTGGCGGCGCCACGAGCTCGACGGCGTCCTCGACGGCATCGTCTACGCCGGCATGGTCGGCATCGGCTTCGCCTTCACCGAGAACATCCTCTACCTGGCTGCGGCCTACGACGGCACCGACGGTCTCGGCCCCGGCGGCACCACCGCACTGGCCGGTGTGTTCATCATGCGCTGCCTCGTCAGCCCGTTCGCGCACCCGTTGTTCACCGCGTTCATCGGCATCGGGGTCGGGCTCGCGATCTCCTCCAAGCCGCCGGTGGTGCGTGTGCTCGCCCCCGTCGCCGGCCTTGTCGTGGCGGTCCTGCTCCACGCAGCCTGGAACTCCGCGACCCTCAACGGGACCGAGCACTTCTTCGCCGTCTACGGCACGCTCATGTTCCCCGTCTTCCTCGCGGTCGTCGCCTTCGCGATCTACCGCCACCGCTCGGAGCGTGGCCTGCTTGCCGAGGCGCTCGCCGACGCCGCCGCCCGCGGACTCCTTCCCGAGACCGACATCGCCTGGCTCGTCGACCTCCGCGCCCGTCGGCACGCGCGGGCCTGGGCACGACGCCAGGGCGGGACGCCGGCCGAGCGCGCGATGCGCGAGTACCAGGCGGCCGCCATCGAGCTCGGCTACCTCCACCACCGCTACCTGCGCGGCACCGCCCCCCGTGACTTCTCCGCCCGTGGCCACGACCACGTCGTACAGCTGCAGTCCATCCGTCCCTACATCTCCTTTCCCGGACAGGTGGTGCCGACCAGATGAGCCCAGACGAGACCCTCCCGGAGGCCCGCGGCGAGCGCGACGGCGGCAGCACGCGCATGCTGACCGCCCTGGTCCAGCTGCGCAGCGCCCTCCAGGAGGCGCACCTGCCGCTGGAGCTGCCGCAGGCCGAGGAGCAGCGGGCGGCACGTCTGGAGATGGTCGACCAGCTCGAGGACTACGTCATCCCCAGGCTGATGACGATCGACGCGCCGCTGCTCGCCGTGGTCGGCGGCTCCACCGGCGCTGGCAAGTCCACCCTGGTCAACTCGATCGTGGGCAGCCGCGTCACGACTCCCGGCGTTCTGCGCCCCACCACCCGGTCGCCCGTGCTCGTGCACCACCCTGATGACGAGCGCTGGTTCAAGCAGGACAGGCTGCTGCCCGAGCTCGAGCGCGTCGAGCGCGCGACCGACGACCCCGAGGCACTCCAGCTGGTGGCGTCCGAGGCGGTCCCCCAGGGGCTGGCCATCCTCGACGCCCCCGACATCGACTCCGTCGAGGAGCGCAACCGCACCCTCGCCGCCCAGCTGCTGGCGGCCGCCGACCTGTGGCTGTTCGTCACCTCTGCGGCGCGCTACGCCGACCAGGTGCCCTGGGACTTCCTCCGCAAGGCGGCCGAGCGGTCGGCGGCCGTGGCGATCGTGCTCGACCGCACCCCGCCGGATGCGGTGGAGACGGTGTCGACGCACCTGGCCCGGATGCTCGCGAGCCGCGGCCTGAAGGACTCGCCGCTGTTCACCGTCACCGAAGGCACCGTCTCCGAGGAGGGGCTCCTGTCCGCGCCGGCGGTCGCCGAGATCCGATCCTGGCTGCGGGCGCTCGCCGAGGACTCCGATGCCCGGTCGGCGGTGGTGAAGCAGACGCTGGAGGGTGCGATCCGCACCCTCACCCGGCGGACCCACACCGTCGCGGACGCGGCCACCGAGCAGGTCGACGCCGTACGCCGCCTGCGCGAGGACGCCAACACCGCCTACGACAAGGCCGCGGCTGCCATCACCGAGGCGTCCGCCGACGGCACCCTGCTGCGCGGTGAGGTGCTCGCCCGCTGGCAGGAGTTCGTCGGGACCGGAGAGCTGCTGCGCTCGCTCGAGACCCGGGTCGGCTGGCTGAGGGACCGTGTCGTCAACGTCATCAAGGGCAAGTCCCAGCAGGCCGAGCGCGTCACGGTCGCGGTCGAGTCCGGGCTCGAGACGCTGATCCTCGAGCACGCCGAGGCGGCTGCCGAGCGCGCCGAGGGGTCGTGGCGATCCACCGCAGCCGGCCAGATCCTGCTCAAGGACGCGGGCGAGGACCTCGGCAGGGCCTCGCGTGACTTCCGGCGCCGCGCCGAGCGTGCTGTCCGCGACTGGCAGTCCGACGTGCTCGAGATGGTCCGCACGGAGGGCGCCGACAAGCGCTCGACGGCGCGGTTCCTCGCGTTCGGCGTCAACGGGCTCTCCGTCGCCCTGATGGTCGTGGTGTTCGCCCACACCGCCGGAGTCACCGGCGCGGAGGCCGGCATCGCCGGCGGGTCCGCCGTCCTGGGCCAGAAGCTCCTCGAGGCGGTGTTCGGGGACCAGGCGGTGCGCTCGCTGGCCGAGCGCGCGCGACGCGACCTGGAGGTCAAGGTCAGCGAGCTCCTCGAGGGCGAGCGTCGTCGCTACACCGACCTGCTCGACAGCCTCGAGGTCGTCCCCGAGGTGCCCGAGCGGCTGAGATCGGCATCTCGTCGGGTGGACGACCTGCGGTTCGAATCGGCACGAAAGGGCACAGAGTCATCTCCTGACCCTGCTGCCCCCTAGGCTTGGGGCGCACAGCACAACATTCGAAACCGCGCTGAGGGAGACCATGACGTCACTGCTCGAAGGGGCCAAGAAGCTGGTCGCCAGGAGCTCTGACATCGGGGCTCGCGTGACGGGCCTGGAGCAGGCCGCCGACGCAGCCCGCGGTCGGGTGGACGACGCGGTCGTCGACGACGCCGTCGCCATCTCCGCACGCGCGGCGAGCCGGCTCAAGCTCTCCGCCGAGCACACGGTGGTGGCGCTGGCGGGTGCGACCGGTTCCGGCAAGTCCTCCACGTTCAACGCCCTGACCGAGCTCGAGCTCTCCGCGGTCGGCGTGCGCCGGCCGACCACCTCGTGGGCCACCGCCTGCGTGTGGGGCCGCGAGGGTGCCGAGGAGCTCCTCGAGTGGCTCGGCATCCCCGCCCGTCACCAGGTCACCCGTGACTCCATGCTGTCGACCGGCAAGGAGGACGAGGCACTCCGGGGCGTCGTGCTCCTCGACCTGCCCGACCACGACTCGACCGAGGTCTCCCACCACCTCGAGGTGGAGCGACTGGTCAGGCTCGCCGACATGCTGGTGTGGGTGCTCGACCCGCAGAAGTACGCCGACGCGGCGATCCACGACCGCTTCCTCAAGCCCCTCGCCGGTCACCAGGACGTGATGCTGGTGGTGCTCAACCACATCGACTCGGTGCCCGAGGAGCGCCGCGACGGCATGGTCGCCGACGTACGCCGCCTGCTCGCGGCCGACGGCCTCGACTCGGTGCCGGTCATGGCCATCAGTGCCCGCAACGGCTGGGGGATCGACGAGCTCCGGGCCCACATCGCCAAGAGGGTCGCGGCCAAGAAGACCACCCGGGCGCGGCTCGAGGCCGACGTCCGCACCGCCGCCGAACGGCTGCGGGAGGCCTCCGGCGCCGCCGCCCCGCCGAAGCTCTCGAAGGAGCGCATCGCGGCGTTGGACGACGCCTTCGCCGAGGCCGCCGGCGTGCCCACGGTCGTCAAGGCGGTCGAGGACTCCACCCGGCTCCGCGCCAACCGCGCGACGGGCTGGCCGGTGACCGCGTGGTTCTCGCGGTTCAAGCCCGACCCCCTCAAACGGCTCCACCTCGACCTCGGCGCGGCCGGCAAGCAGATGACCAGCGCCGCACGGACCTCGGTCCCCAAGGCGACGGGCGTCCAGCAGGCGCGCGTCGACACCGAGGTGCGCGCACTGGCCGACCAGGTGACGCAAGGCATGACCCCGGCCTGGTCCACGGCCGTCCGTGCAGCTTCGGTCTCACGACTTCCCGACCTCGGCGACCGCCTCGACAAGGCCGTCGGCTCGACCGACCTCGGCGCCGATCGGATCCCGGTGTGGGCCCACCTGGTGCGTGTCCTTCAGTGGGCGCTCATCATCGCCGCCGTGGTGGGCGGTCTCTGGCTCGCACTCCTGGCGTTCGGCGCCTATGCCCGCCTGCCCGAGCCCCCGACGCCGGAGCTGTGGGGCTTCCCGGTCCCGACCCTGCTGCTCCTCGGCGGCATCCTCCTGGGGGTGGTGCTCGCGCTCGTCTGCCGGGTCCTCGTCTCGCTCACGGCCCGCTCGCGTGCCCGGGCCGCCGACAAGCGGCTTCGCGACGGCATCTCCGAGGTTTCGGCCGAGCTCGTCGTCGAGCCCATCCGGGGCGAGCTGGCGGCCTACGAGCAGGTTCGCAGCGGTCTGGCGACGGCACTGGGCTGAGCCTCGAGCCGCAGGCCACTCGCAGCCCACAGGACTCCGAGCCAGCCCACTCTCCACAGGTTCGGTACGACTTCGTGGTCGCTGGGGCTCCTCCCGTCCAGCCTTGGTGCCGGACGGATCGCCCGTCCGCAGATGGAGGAGGAGCTCACCATGAACGAGACCCAGATCACCTTCGCCGGTCGCGTCGGCGGCGACATCACCTTGCGCGAAGTGTCCGGTGACAGGCACGTCGCATCGTTCCGGGTGGCGACCCAACCCCGTCGGCTGCGGGACGGCGAGTGGACCTCCGGCCCGACCACCTGGCACACGGTCAAAGCCTGGAACAAGCTGGCCCTGCACGTCGCCGAGTCGCTCCACTCCGGTGACCCGGTCCTGGTCCACGGCCGGCTCAGCGTCGATGTCTGGGAGCGCGACGGCACCTCGATGACGTCGTACGAGGTCGTCGCCACCGCAGTCGGGCACGACCTGAGCCACGGCACGTCGGCGTTCGCCAAGCACGTGCGCCACGAGTCGGCCGGGGCGCAGGAGTCCCCACAGATCCGCTCGACTGCGACGCTGGCTCCGGCCGCAGGGCCGGACACGACCCAGGCGGCCTGACCGACGTGCTCGCGGCGGGACGCGATTGTCGGCGACGGCTCCGCGCACCGTAGGCTCGGCCGCATGGCTGACTACGTCTTCACGCTGCGCAACGTGCGCAAGGCCCACGGTGACAAGGTCGTCCTCGACAACGTCACCCTGTCGTTCCTGCACGGCGCCAAGATCGGTGTCGTCGGACCCAACGGCACGGGCAAGTCCTCCCTCCTGAAGATCATGGCGGGTCTCGACCACGCCAACAACGGCGACGCGATCCTCGACCCCGACGCCACCGTCGGGATGCTCCAGCAGGAGCCGCCCCTCTCCGAGGGGAAGACGGTGCTCGAGAACGTCGAGGAGGCCGTGGGCGAGATCAAGGCGAAGATGAAGCGCCTCGAGGACGCCTACATGGAGATGGGCGAGCCCGACGCAGACCAGGACGCCCTCATGCAGGAGACGGGCGACCTCCAGACCGAGCTCGACAACGCCAACGCGTGGGACCTCGACAGCCGCCTCGACCAGGCGATGGACGCGCTGCGCTGCCCTCCGCCGGACGTCCTGGTCGACAACCTCTCCGGGGGCGAGCGACGCCGCGTGGCGCTGTGCAAGCTCCTGCTGCAGCAGCCCGACCTGCTCCTCCTCGACGAGCCCACCAACCACCTCGACGCCGAGTCGGTCCAGTGGCTCGAGGGGCACCTCGCGAGCTACCCGGGCGCCGTCCTGGCCGTGACCCACGACCGTTACTTCCTCGACAACGTCGCGCAGTGGATCCTCGAGCTCGACCGTGGCAAGGCCCACCCCTACGAGGGCAACTACTCCACCTACCTGGAGACCAAGAAGGACCGCCTCAAGATCGAGGGCCAGAAGGACGCCAAGCGCGCCAAGATGCTCGAGCGGGAGCTCGAGTGGGTGCGCTCCAACGCCAAGGCCCGCCAGACCAAGAGCAAGTCCCGTCTGGCGCGCTACGAGGAGATGGCGGCCGAGGCCGACCGGATGCGCAAGATCGACACCTCCGAGATCAACATCCCCGCGGGGCCCCGGCTCGGTGACATCGTGCTCGAGGCGGAGAAGCTCGGCAAGGGCTTCGAGGGCCGCACCCTCATGCACGACGTCACCTTCAAGCTGCCGCGTGCCGGCATCGTCGGCGTGATCGGTCCCAACGGCGTCGGCAAGACCACGCTCTTCCGGATGATCACCGGCCAGGAGGAGCCCGACGAGGGCGAGCTCAAGGTCGGGCAGACCGTCAAGATCTCCTACGTCGACCAGAGCCGCGGCGGGATCGACCCCAACAAGAACGTCTGGGAGGTCGTCTCCGACGGGCTCGACTTCATCAAGGTCGCCAACTTCGAGATGAACAGCCGGGCCTACGTCGCGTCCTTCGGGTTCAAGGGCCCGGACCAGCAGAAGAAGGCCGGCGTGCTGTCAGGCGGTGAGCGCAACCGCCTCAACCTGGCGCTGACGCTGAAGATGGGCGGCAACATGTTGTTGCTCGACGAGCCCACCAACGACCTCGACGTGGAGACCTTGTCCTCGCTCGAGGACGCGCTGCTCGACTTCCCCGGCTGCGCCGTGGTCACCTCCCACGACCGGTGGTTCCTCGACCGCGTCGCGACCCACATCCTCGCGTGGGAGGGCGACGACGAGGACCCCGCCAAGTGGTTCTGGTTCGAGGGCAACTTCGCGGCCTACGAGGAGAACAAGATCGAGCGCCTCGGTGCCGAGGCGGCGCGTCCGCACCGCGTGACGCATCGCCGCCTCACGCGCGACTGACCTGCTCCTGCCCCCCCACATGGGTGAAGGCTCGGGTGAGGTGGTCGCGCATGCGCTCCTCGTCGAAGGCAGGCACCTGCTCGGCCCAGGCCGCCACGACGAGGTCGGCGTGGGTCCTCAGGCGCTGGCGCAGGTCGGGGGGAGCGGTCCTGCTGAGCCGTGCCGCGAGGTCGACGACCGCACGGACGACGTGCGGCTGAGCCACCGCGTGGGCGCGGATGTCGTCGAAGACCTCGTCCACCACGGTCTGCCCGTCGGGCAGGCACAGGGCCAGTCGAAGGTCGCCGGCGTCGTCGCAGCGGCCGGCCAGCGGAGCCGGATGCTCGGTGAGGATCTGCAGCGGTCTGGCGATCTCGGCGAGCACGTTGCGAGCCGTGTAGGGGTCGTTGGTCCCCGGGGAGAGAGCGCGTACGGCGATCTCGGTGAGCTGCTGGACCGCGAAGAGCACGTCCTGTGCAGGCGTGCGGGTCTCGCCGCGACTGAGCGCGGAGAGGACGCCCTCCACCAATGACTCCGAGGAGGTCCCACGGATCTCGGCGACCGGCTCCCCCGGGAGCAGGTGCGTTCCTGGGGCGGCAAGCATGCGGATCGCCACGCCGTGGCGTTCGGCCAGCGCCACCAGCGCACCCTCGTCGAGCAGGGTGACCGAGCCCGAGTCACGCGCCACGACGAGGCTGCTCGGCTCAGGCAGGTGGTCCAGGTCGACCACGCAATGTCCTCGAGCTCCCTCGGACGGAGGACCGTAGTAGCGGTTGACGACCGACTCGCACTCGCGACGGACGCGGGCGACGAGGTAGCTGATCTGGATCGACTCGGCGATGTGGTGCAGGAAGTAGACGAGGGCCGCGACGTTGACCAGGGCGAGGACCAGTGAGCCGTAGACGCTGAAGTAGGGGACGAAGGCCTCGGTGCCCAGGCTCTCGTCCTGGCTGGTGACCGATCGCAGCACGATCATGCAGTAGGTGAACGTCCCGACGAAGATCCCGAGCGTTGCCTGGTTGCGCCGGTCGGTCATGAAGTTCCGCACCAGGCGCGGGCCGTAGGTCGAGCTCGCCGTGGCGATCACCGAGATCGTGATCGAGAAGGTCGTGCCGGCGACGGCCAGGACGGCGCCGCCCACGGCCCCCAGCATGGCCCGGGACCCGTCGACCCCCAGGAGCAGGGTGTCCGGGACCACTCCCGCCGAGCCGTCCACCCAGCGGTCGACGGCGAGCGCGGCCTGGGCCAGCACGATGCTGCCCACGACCGTCAGGGCGGGGATCAGCCAGAACGCCTCGCGCGATCGGGCGGCAACCTCGCGCACGTGCGGCCCGGCTCCCGTCATGGGTGGCGGATCTCGCTCTCGGGGTGCCGCGTCACGAGGTGGTCCGCGACGGCGTCGAAGACGCGGCCGAGGGCGGCGAAGTCGTCGGGGTCGACGAGGTCGACGAGATTGCGGCGCACGCTCTCGACGTGGCACGGCGCGGCCTGCTCCAGCAGCTCCAGGCCCTTCTGCGTCAGCTCGGCCACCACGCCCCGCCCGTCGTCGGGGCTGGCGTTGCGGACGACGTAGCCGGCCTTCTCCATGCGCGCGACGGTGTGGGTCACCCGGCTCCTGGAGTGGGCCAGTGCATCGGCCAGCTGTGCCATTCGCATCCGGTGCTCGGGTCGCTCGGAGAGGCGCACGAGCACTTCGTACTCGGTGAGCGAGATGCCGAACTCACGCTCGAGATCCTCGTCCAGCCGGTCGAGCAGCAGCGTCATGCCCATCATGAGGGCGCGCCAGGACTGCTGCTGGTCGGCGTTCAGCCAGCGTGGCGCGACGTCACCCGTCATGGGGCGAGATCACACCCGCTCGAGGATCATCGCCATGCCCTGTCCGCCGCCGACGCACATGGTGATCAGGCCGGTGGACTTGTCGTGCCAGTCGAGGCTGTTGAGCATGGTGGCCTGGAGACGGGCACCCGTCATCCCGAACGGGTGGCCGACGGCGATGGCGCCGCCGTTGACGTTGAGGCGGTCGATGTCGATGCCGAGGTCCTGGTAGGACGGCACGACCTGCGCCGCGAACGCCTCGTTGATCTCGACCAGGTCGATGTCGCCGATGCTCATGCCGGCGAAGCGCAGGGCGTTCTGGGTCGCCTCGACCGGGCCCAGGCCCATGATCTCGGGGGAGAGGGCGGAGACGCCGGTGGAGACGATGCGGGCGAGCGGGGTGAGGCCCAGCTCCTTGGCCTTGGTGTCGGACATGACGACGACGGCGGCAGCGCCGTCGTTGAGCGCGCAGCAGTTGCCGGCGGTGACGACCCCGTCGGGACGGAAGACCGGCTTCAGCTCGGCGAGAGCGTCGTAGGTCACCCCGGCACGGGGCCCGTCGTCAGCGCTCACGACCGTGCCGTCGGGCGTAGTGACGGGGGTGATCTCGCGGGCCCAGAAGCCGTCGTTGATGGCCTTCTCGGCGAGGTTCTGGGAGCGGGCGCCGAACTCGTCGAGCTCCTGGCGGCCCAGGCCGCGCAGGCGGGCGACGTTCTCGGCCGTCTGACCCATGGAGATGTAGATGTCCGGGAGGTTGCCGTCCTCGCGGGGGTCGTGCCAGTCCTGGCCGCCCTGGGCCAGCTCGTCGGTGCGCTGCTCCGCCTCGGCGAACAGCGGGTTGCGGGTGTCGGGGAGGTGGTCAGAGGTCCCCTTGGCGAAGCGGGAGACCGTCTCGACGCCGGCGGAGATGAAGACGTCGCCCTCCCCGGCCTTGATGGCGTGGAAGGCCATGCGGGTGGACTGCACCGAGGAGGAGCAGTAGCGCGTGATGGTCGTGCCGGGGATCTCGTGACCGAGGAGCGTCGTGACGACGCGCGCCATGTTGTTGCCGGACTCGCCGCCGGGGAGGCCGCAGCCGAGGATCAGGTCCTCGACGGTGGCGGGGTCGAGGGCCGGGACCTTGTCCAGGGCCGCCTGCACGGCGAGAACCGTCAGGTCGTCGGGGCGGAAGTCCTTCAGCGACCCCTTGTTGGCGCGGCCGATGGGGGTGCGCGCAGCGGAAACGATCACGGCCTCGGGCATGAGGGCTCCTCGACGGGTTGGTGAGTGTCGCCAGTCACCCTAACGCGCCTCGTCGAGGGGGCTGAGCAGCTGGTCCACGCTCTCGCGCACGAAGCCCTGGCGTCGCTCGGGATGCTTGAGGAGGGCTGCCACGAGCACCCCGTCGAGGGCCGCCACCAGGGTCTCGGCGGAGGGGGCGGGGGCGACGCCCGGTGGCTCGGTACGTCGAGCCGCCAGGACGCGGTCGACGGCGGCGACCAGATCGCCCCGCCAGACCAGGAACCGACTGGCGAGCTCCTCGTCCCTGGTTGCGGCCACGGTGAGCTCCAGCCGCGCCCGCAGGAGGTCGGGATCCTCGAGCCAGGAGTCGAACAGGCGCGCCGTGGCGGAGACCACTCGGCCGCTGTCAGGGCCTCCCGCGGTGAGCTGGTCGCTCAGCTCCCGGACGTCGCCCGCCAGCTGTCGGGCGACGAAGTCGGCGAGAGCACCTCGCAGGGAGTCGCTGCTGCGGAAGTAGGCGGAGGTGCTGCCCTCGGCCAGGCCGGCCTCCCGGTCGACAGCTCGGTGGGTGAGCCCCCGCAGGCCAGCGCGTGCGAGCACCGAGGTGGCCGCCTCGAGGATCTCGCGGCGCCGCGGCGTCAGGTCATCGCTCACGGCGCGCTCCGGGGTGACGGAGGACACGGTACGAAACCGGCCAAGGCGATCGAAGGCACATGATCGGAGCGTATTCTTCTACATACGTAGAAACCTCTAGAAGGGACTGATCATGGAGATGATCGACACCACCGCCCTGAACGTGCTGCTCGGCTTCCAAGCCCTGGCTGCCCTGGTCGGCCTCCTCCTCGTCGCCGTCGTCCTCGCCAAGGTGCTCCCCGTCACCCGTCGCGAGCGCCTGGCCCGCCGGGAGTCCATCCCCACCTACTACGGCCGCCTGCACTTCACGGCCTGACCGTCCCCACGGCTCGTCGCCGGCACCGTCTGAGACCATCGGGCCGTGCGTCACGTCTACGAGTGCCCGGTGCGATGGGCCGACCTCGACCTCCTCGGGCACGTCAACAACGTGACCTACGTCGACTACCTCCAGGAG
Organism: Nocardioides seonyuensis; assembly: GCF_004683965.1. NCBI lineage: Bacteria > Bacillati > Actinomycetota > Actinomycetes > Propionibacteriales > Nocardioidaceae > Nocardioides > Nocardioides seonyuensis. The sequence goes on along the minus strand of NZ_CP038436.1, from coordinate 378,083 downwards.
GCGCGGGTCGACCTGTTCCGCACCCACGCCCCTGACGCCCGGGCGGACGACCTCGCCGAGGGCGTCGTGGTCGTACGGCACGAGGTCACCTACGTCTCGTCGCTCACCTTCCGGTTCGAGCCGGTCCTGGTGGAGTGCTGGGTGACCGAGATCCGCAGGGCGAGCTTCACGATGGCCTACGAGATCTACGACGAGGACGAGGCCGGCGAGCGGACGGTCTACCTGCGGGCCCGTACCGTCCTGACGCCCTTCGTCTTCGCGCACGAGCGACCTCGTCGGCTGCGCCCGGACGAGGTGTCGGCCCTCGAGAACCTCCTGGAGCCCGACGAGCCGGTCCGCTCCGCGACGTGGAGCGAGCCCGTCGAGATCGACGGCGGCGACTATCCAGTCCACGTCCGCTTCTCCGACGTGGACGTCTACGGCCACGTCAACAACGTGAAGTACTTCGAGTACTTCCAGGAGGCCCGCATCCGGCTCCTGACCGCACTCGGCCGGGAGGACGGTTCGGGCGGCATGCACCTCGTGGTCGCGCAGACCGACGTCGACTACAAGGTCCCCATCCTGTTCCGCGCGCAGCCCTACCTCTGCCGGACATGGGTCTCCCACGTCGGTCGGACCTCGGCCGTCTTCGAATCGGTGATGTACGACGACGACCGGGTGCTCGCCCGCGCCAGGGTCGTGCTCGTGTGCATCGACACCGCGACCGGTCGACCCACCCGCGTGCCGGACCAGTTCCGCCTGGACGCCTGACCCTTCCGGCCCCGAGGGCTACTCGGCCGTGTTGACCATGAACTGTGCGGCGTGCGTGACGTAGTCCCAGAAGCGGGCGTCCTGCTCCGGAGTGAGCTCCACGGAGTCGAGGCCCTCACGGAAGTGGACCAGCCACCGCTGCGCGGAAGCGGGGGTGACGGCGAACGGAGCGTGCCTCATGCGCAGCCGTGGATGGCCGCGGGTGTCTGAGTAGGTGGTGGGGCCACCCCAGTACTGGATCAGGAAGAGGGCGAACCGATCCTCAGCCGGAGCCAGGTCGGCCTCGGGGTACATCGGGCGCAGCACCTCGTCCTCGGCCACGCCGGCGTAGAAACGGTGCACGATCGCGCGGATCGTCTCCTCGCCGCCGATCTCGTCGTAGAAGGTGCTCACGCGCCCATTGTGCAAGGGGCCGGGTCAGGCCTCCTCGCCGGTCTGCTCGGCGACGGCGGCCGCGGGCGTGGTCACGATGCGCGTCGGGTGTGGGATGGAGATCTCCTCGTGGTCGAAGCGTGCCTTGATCCGCTCGCGCAGGGCGCGCGCCACGGCCCACTGCTCCATCGGAGCGGTCTTGAGCGTGACGCGCACGACGACCCCCTCGTAGGCCAGGGACTCCACGCCCCACACCTCGGGCTCCTCGATCACCAGGCCCTCGAACTCGGGGTCCTCCCACACGGAGTGGGCCACCTCCTCGAGGACGCGTCGTACGTGCACGAGGTCCTCGCCGTAGTCCACCGTCACGTCCAGCACGGTGCGCGCCCAGTTCTGGCTCATGTTGCCGACGCGGATGATCTCGCCGTTGCGGACGTACCACACGGTGCCGTTGACGTCGCGCAGCCGTGTCACGCGCAGGCTGACCGCCTCGACGGTCCCGGACGCCTCACCCAGGTCGACCACGTCGCCCACGCCGTACTGGTCCTCGAAGATCATGAAGATGCCGGAGAGGAAGTCCTTGACCAGGCTCTGGGCGCCGAAGCCGAGCGCCACCCCGAGGATGCCCGCGCTCGCGAGGATCGGCCCGATGTCGGCGCCGACCTCGCTGAGCATCATGGTGACGACGACCGCGAAGACGACTCCCGAGATGATGCTCTTGAGCAGCGACCCCATGGTCTGGGCCCGCTGGATGCGCCGGGTGGCACCGGCCGTCTCGGTGCGGGAGATGCGCTCCCCGACCTTCCCGCCCAGCACCACTCGACCGAGGCGGTCGGGCAGCACGCCGACCTCTGCACGGCGGACCAGGCGGTCGATGAGCCGGTGGAGGAGCCAGCGGCCGACCAGGCCGAGCAGGAGCAGCCCGATCAGGACGAGGGGGGTGCCGACGAGCCAGTCCACCAGTCGCGCGGTCGAACGGTCGTCGGTCAGGTCGTAGGCCCACCGGCAGAACAGCTCGTCCTCACCACAGGGGGTGCTCAGCGACAGGTCGGCCAGGGGAGTCGAGGCCAGGGAGGGCATGGCGGCCAGTATGGCGAACGGTGACCACGAACCAAGGACGGCCCGTCGCCCGCTCCGCAGCACGAGGGCGATATCGTGGGCCCGTGACCACGCACGACACGTCTTCGACCGTCTTCCGCCGCACCCGCCGCGCCCTCACGGCGCTCGGCGTGCCGAGCCTCGCCGTCGCGTCCGTCGTCATGGCGCCCACGGTCGCTCGGGCGGACGTGCCCGAGGGGTGGAGCGACCCCGACCCCGTCGACAAGCTCGACGCGCTGCTGCTCCTGGCCGGCGGACCGCTCCTGCTGTTCGTGCTGATCTGCCTGGCCGTCTTCCTTCCTGCCATGATCCGTGGTGAGCGGCTGCTGCCCGACCACAGCCGCCCGGACGCCCAGTGGCTCGGTGGGCCGCACCAGGGAGCTGCCGAGCTCCCCGCCCCGGACGACGCGAAGTCCCAGGCGGGTGGAGCAAGTGGCAGTTGGTGAGGTCCTCACCGACGGCGACCGGGCGGCTCTAGACAGGGCCATCCGGCGTGCCGAGCAGCTGAGCCGCTTCGAGTTCTCCGTCTACGTCGGGCCGGTGGAGGGCGACTCCCCGCGAACGTTCGCGACCCGGCTCCACAACCGGCTGGTGGCGCCGGCGCGCAGCGTGCTGATCCTGGTCGACCCGCAGCGGCGGGTCACCGAGGTCGTGACCGGGCGAGAGGTGCGGACCCTCCTGACGGACGCGGAGGTGGAGCTCGCGGTGCTGGACATGCAGGGCGAGTTCGCGACCGGCGACCTCGCCGCAGGCCTGGCCCGCGGCATCTCGCTGCTGGCCCAGCACGCCCGCTGACCACCGCCAGCGGGCGTCCCGGCGACTCTCAGGCGTCGCCCGCCCCGGCGTCGCACTCCTGTGCCGCCAGTGCCCGCAGGATCTCAGCTCGCGCCTCCTCGACGTAGCGCACGGCACCCTTGGGTGCCGAGGTGCTCGCCAGCCACTCGTCGATCCTCGCCACGGCGGCCTCGGAGCCCAACGGGCGCGGGAAGCCGTACTCGAGCACGGTCGAGCCCTTGTGGAAGCCGAGGGTGTCGATCGCGGTCTCGGCAGCCTCGAGGAACTTGTCCAGGTAGGGCTCGAGGACGTCCTCCTGACCGGCGCGGAAGATGGAGAGCACCATCTCGCGAGCGGTCTCGTTGGGGGTCGCCGGGTCCAGGATCGCGGCCCACCCGGCGGACTTCGCCTCGGCGGTGGGCTGGGCCACCCGTGCCGCGGCTGCCCGCTCCTGGCCGCTGATCGTCTTGTCGCGCTCGAGCTCGGCGTCGATGTCTTGGTCGGTCAGACGACCCGCGCGTGCCAGGGCCACGATGAGGTTCCACCGCAGGTCCTGGTCGACGGCGAGGCCCTCGATCTGGACGGACCCGTCGAGGACCGCGGCGACCTCGCTGACGGCCTCCTGCGAGGTCGCGGCCGCCGCGTAGGCCTGCGCGAACGTGAGCTGGTGGTCGCTCCCGGGCTCGGCCGCCATCAACAGCTCGCGCAGGCCCGCCTCCCAGCGAGCCTTGAGCGCGTCGCGGGAGGCCGGGTCGGAGTAGTAGTTGACGGCGAGCGCCGTGGACGCCGGGATGCGCGTGACGCCCCAGGAGTCGGTCTCCTGGCCGATGTTGGCGAGGACGAGGTCGACCCACTCGCGCGCGGGCATCTCGCCGTCACGCGTCATGTCCCAGGTGGACCCCCAGACGAGCGCACGCGCCAGCGAGTCGTCGAGCTGGGAGAGACCCTCGATGGCGGTCGCGCGTGAGCGGTCGTCGAGCCGGATCTTGGCGAAGGCGTGGTCCTCGTCGTTGAGGAGCAGGAGTGCGGGCTGCTCGATCCCGACCAGTGCGGGGACCTCGGTGCTCGCACCCTCGACGTCCACCTCGAGGTAGTCACGCCGCACGAGACGCCCGTCCACGTCGTCGTACAGCCCGATGCCGAGGCGGTGGCGACGCAGCGTGGGCCACTGCGGGTGGGCGCCCTGCTGGACCGTGAACGAGGAGTACCTGCCGTCGCTGTCGAGGTCGAACGAGGGGGTCAGCGTGTTGACGCCCGCCGTCTGCAGCCACTCGTGCGCCCACCCCTGGAGCTCTCGGCCCGAGGACTTCTCCAGGGCCGCGAGGAGGTCCTTGAACTCGGGGTTGGAGTACTCGAAGTCCTTGAAGTACTGGCGCAGGCCGGCGAGGAACGGGTCCAGGCCCACCCACGCGACGAGCTGCTTGAGCACCGAGGCGCCCTTGGCGTAGGTGATCATGTCGAAGTTGACCTCGACCGCGTGCAGGTCGACGTTGTCGGCCGCGATCGGGTGAGTGGAGGGCAGCTGGTCGGCGCGGTAGCCGGTCTGCTTGCGGGCGTTGGCGAAGCCGGTCCAGGCGTCGGTGAAGTCGGTCGCCTCGGCCTCGCACCAGTAGCAGGCCCACTCGGCGAAGGACTCGTTGAGCCACAGGTCGTCCCACCACCTCATGGTCACGAGGTTGCCGAACCACATGTGAGCCATCTCGTGGGTGATCACGGAGGTGCGGAACTCGAAGAAGGAACGCGGCTGCCTGCTGCGGGGGAGGTACTCGTCGCGGAAGGTCACGCAGCCGGCGTTCTCCATCGCGCCCATGTTGTACTCCGGCACGAAGAGCTGGTCGTACTTGCCGAAGGGGTAGGGGTAGTCGAACTCGCGCTCGAAGAACTCGAAGCTCTGCTTGGTCGTGCGCGCGAGGTCGTCGGTGTCCATGTGCTCCTTGAGCGACTGGCGGCAGTAGAACCCGAGCGGGATGTCGCCGTGCTTGCCGGAGTAGGTGTCGAACTCGGCGTGGTACTCACCGGCGACGATCGCGGTGATGTAGGTGGACATCCGCTTGGTCTGGGGGAACCGCCAGATCGACGTTCCGGGGCCGACCTCCTCGGGCTCCGGCGTCGCGGCGTTGGAGACGACCGCCCAGCTCGACGGGGCGACGACGTTGAAGGTGAAGACCGACTTGAGGTCGGGCTGCTCGAAGGTCGTGAAGACCCGGCGTGCGTCCGGCACCTCGAACTGGCTGTAGAGGTAGACGCGGTCGTCGGCAGGGTCGACGAAGCGGTGGAGGCCTTCGCCGGTGTTGGTGTAGCGGCAGTCGGCCCGCACCACGAGCGTGTTGACGGCCTGGAGGTCGTCGAGCGCGATCCTGCTGTCGGCGTAGGCGGTGGCGGGATCGAGGCTGCGCCCGTTGAGGGTGATCTCGTGCACCGTCGCGTCGACCAGGTCTGCGAAGGTGGAGGAGCCCGGCTCCCTGCACGTGAACTCGAGGGTCGTCGTCGAGCCGAAGGTGTCGGTCGAACCGGATCCTGAGCCGTCGGTGAGGTCGAGGTCGATGGTGTACGACGTGACGTCCAGGAGGGCGGCGCGGGTGGCGGCCTCGTCCCGGGTGAGGTTGGTTCCAGGCATGTGGAGCATCCAACCACTGGACGTGTCCTGCTTCACAACACGGGCCACTAGCAGATTTTGTAACTGAACGTCACACAATCGTTGACACAGTGGCTCGGATCACGGCAGTTTGTCTCCAACAATTCCGTTTGTCTCCGGGAGGGACGACATGTCTAACACTCGCAATCTGGTGCGCGGTCTCGCGACCGTCACCGCTGGCCTTGCCCTGGCGATTCCGTTCGCGGCATCTCCGGCTCAGGCCGAGCCCATCAGCTTCAACGTCGACGCGACGGCCACGTTCAAGACCGCCAAGACGACCGTGGCGCTGCCCACCGGCACGCTCAACGCCGACGTCAACAGGGCCACCGGCAAGCTCACCGGCAACCTCACGCTGCCCAACGCGTCCAAGCGGATCAGCTTCAGCAGCATCCCGCTCGCCGACGTGACGGTGGCCTTCCACCAGGCCGCTCCCGTCACGGGCACCTTCGACACCGTCGCGGGCAAGGCCAGCACCAAGGCCTCGTTCAACGTCCAGGTCGTGGGGATCCGCCCGGCGTTCGCACCCCAGCTCAACCTGGTCAAGGGCGCCTGCACGACCAAGGCGCCCACGACGGTGAGCCTGTCCGGGCCCATCAACCTCGGTGGCGTCAGCTCGTTCAGCGGCGGCTTCGACCTCGCGGACTTCGCCAACTGCGGCAACAAGCTGGTCGACAAGGCCATCAGCGCCGCGCTCTCCGGATCCGGCAACACCATGACGGCCCAGCTCAGCTGATCGTCCCAGCATGACCCGACTGCGGGGTGCCCCGGCTCACCCCGGGCACCCCGCAGTTCGCATCGAACATGACCTCTTGGTCAAATCTTGTAACTGATCGTCACACAATCGTTGACACCGGTCCCACTCGGGCGGCACCGTGTCCTTCGACACATCAACTTGTCCGGGAGGGACACCCATATGTCACACACTCGCAAGCTGGTTCGCAGCCTCGCGACCGTCACCGCTGGTCTGGCGCTGACGGCCCCGTTCGCTGCTGCGCCCGCGCAGGCCGACCCGATCATTCCCATGGAGTGGGACGTCGAGGCCACCACCACGATCAAGAAGCTCAACAAGGAGGTCCACCTCTCGCCCGGCACGCTGTCGGCCGAGCTGGACCTCGCCACCGGTCAGCTGACCGGTCACCTCGACATCCCGCAGACGACCACGCGCCTCGACATCGGCAGCCTGCCGCTGGCCGACGTCACCATCGAGATGCACGAGACCGCTCCGGTCACCGGCACGCTCAACTACACGACGGGCTTCGCAGACACCACGGCCACGTTCAACGTGCAGATCAAGGCGATCCGCCCGACCTTCCTGCCCTTCGTCAACCTGGTGAGCGGCTCCTGCACGACCGTGACGCCTGCCACGGCGCACATGGCCGGCAACATCAACCTGGGTGGCGTCACCAACTTCAACACCACCTACACCCTGCCCAAGTTCGCCAACTGCGGGCTGCTGACCACCTCGGTCATCAACCTCGCGATGTCGGGCACGGGCAACGGCCTCAACGTGGACCTCCACGAGCCCAGCTGATCCACGCACCATCGGTCCACAGGGCGGTCCCGGCACCTCGCCGGGGCCGCCCTGCGGCGTGTCCCGGGCATGAGTGAGGAGCCCTGCCCGGATGGGGCATGACTAGATTGGTCGCCATGAGCACCAAGGCCGACTTCTGGTTCGATCCCCTCTGTCCCTTCGCCTGGATCACCTCGCGCTGGATCCTCGAGGTCGAGCAGCAGCGCGACATCGAGGTCACCTGGCACGTCATGTCGCTGGCCTACCTCAACAAGGACCGTGACATCCCCGAGGACTACCGCACGCTCCTGGAGCCGGCCTGGGGCCCGGTGCGCGTCCTGGTCAAGGCGGAGCAGGAGCACGGCAACGAGGTGCTGCTCCCGCTCTACACCGCGATGGGCAACCGGATCCACCCCGGGGGCCGCTCGCTCGGTGAGGAGGCCCGCGCCATCGTCGCGGAGGCCCTCGAGGAGGCGGGACTGCCCGCCCACCTGGTCGAGGCGATGGACGATGCGTCCCTCGACGAGGCCGTCGCGCGCAGCCACCACGCCGGGATGGACGCCGTCGGTGACGACGTGGGCACCCCGACCATCCACATCGAGGGCGCCGCCTTCTTCGGTCCGGTCCTCTCCAAGATCCCCCGCGGCCAGGATGCCCTGGACCTCTGGGACGGCGCCGTCGCCGTGGCGAAGTTCCCCTACTTCTACGAGCTCAAGCGCTCGCGGACCGGAGAGCTCGACTTCTCCTGAGGCTCACTAGGATCGCGGCATGACACGAGTCCTCTCCGCAGTCGCCTGGCCCTATGCCAACGGGCCGCGCCACATCGGCCACGTGGCCGGTTTCGGCGTTCCCTCCGACGTCTTCAGTCGCTACATGCGGATGGCCGGTCACGACGTGCTGATGGTGAGCGGGTCCGACGAGCACGGCACGCCGATCCTGGTGCTCGCGGACAAGGCGGGCGTGACCGCCAAGGAGTTCGTCAACACCAACCACGAGGTCATCGCGCGCGAGCTGGCCGACCTCGGGTGTTCTTACGACCTCTACACCCGGACCACCACCGGCAACCACTACGGCGTGGTGCAGGCACTCTTCCGCCAGTGCCGGGCGAACGGCTACTTCGTCAGTCGCGCCCAGAAGGTCGCACTGGAGCCTGCCACCGGCCGCACCCTGCCCGACCGCTACATCGAGGGCACCTGCCCGATCTGCAAGTACGCCGAGGCGCGCGGCGACCAGTGCGACAACTGCGGCAACCAGCTCGACCCGGTCGACCTCATCGACCCCCGGTCCAAGGTCACCGGCGCCACCCCGGAGTTCGTGGAGACCGAGCACTGGTTCCTCGACCTTCCTGCCCTTGCCGACGCGCTGAAGGTATGGCTCGACGACCGAGAGGCCCAGGGAGAGTGGAGGCCGAACGTCATCAGGTTCTCCCAGAACATCCTCAAGGAGATCCGGCCGCGGGCGATGACCCGCGACATCGACTGGGGTATCCCCGTCCCGGGCTGGGAGGACCAGCCGACCAAGCGGTTCTACGTCTGGTTCGACGCCGTGATCGGCTACCTGTCCGCGTCCATCGAGTGGGCCCGGCGGCAGGCGGAGACGACCGGCGCCAGCCCTGACCGGTGGCGCGAGTGGTGGAACGACCCCGAGGCGCTGTCCTACTACTTCATGGGCAAGGACAACATCGTCTTCCACTCCCAGATCTGGCCGGCCGAGCTGTTGGCGTACAACGGGTCGGGTGCCAAGGGTGGCGAGCCCGGTGACTACGGCGTGCTGAACCTGCCGACCGAGGTCGTCTCCAGCGAGTTCCTGACGATGGGCGACCAGCAGTTCTCCTCCTCCCGCGGGCACGTCCTCTACGTCCGCGACGTGCTGGAGCGCTACGGGCCCGACCCGTTGCGCTACTTCATCTGTGCCGCGGGTCCCGAGACCTCCGACGCCGCGTTCACGTGGGCCGACTTCGTCACGCGCAACAACTCCGAGCTGGTGGCGGGCTGGGGCAACCTCGTCAACCGGACCGCGACGATGATCGCGAAGAGCTTCGGCGAGATCCCTCCGTGCGGCGCCCTCGAACCGATCGACGAGGGGGTCCTCTCGACCGTCCGCGACGGCTTCCGCACGGTCGGGGACCTCCTCGGGCGACACCGCCTGCGCGCCGCGGTGGCGGAGGCGATGCGGATCGTGGGCGAGGTCAACCGCTACGTCACGGCGACGGAGCCCTACAAGATGAAGGACGAGTCCCAGCGTGAACGGCTCGCGACCGTCCTGCACGTGGCGGCCCAGTGCGTGAGCGACTGCAACACCCTGCTCGCGCCGTTCCTGCCGCACGCCGCCAACAAGGTCCATGCCGTGCTCGGCGGCGAGGGGCAGCTGCAGCCCATGCCGCACATCGAGCAGGTCGAGGAGCTCGATCCCGACAACGGTGCCGGTCTCACGTCCTACCCCGTCATCACGGGCGACTACAGCGCGACGCCCCGCTGGGAGTCACGGCCGCTCGTCGTCGGCACGCCGGTCGCCAGGCCGACGCCGGTCTTCACCAAGCTCGACCCCGCCGTCGTGGAGGAGGAGCTCGCCCGGGTGGCAGGGTGAGGGCATGTGCCACTACTGCGGCTGCCGACAGATCCCGCTGATCCGGGACTACATCGCCGAGCACGACCTCGTGGTCGACCTCGGCGGTCGGGCCGTCCGGGCGCTGGGCCACGGGCAGATCGAGGAGGCCACCGGTCTGGTCGCCCGGATGCGCGAGGAGCTTCGCAAGCACTGGCAGGGCGAGGAGAACGGCGTCTTCACGGTCATGGCTGCCCAGGACCCGATGTACGCCGACTACGTGGCGCCGCTGGTCAGCGAGCACCGCGAGCTGGAGCAGTTCCTCGCGACGATCGACCTGGACAGCGAGGAGCACCGGGTCCGCCTCCAGAGGGAGATGGACGACCTCGCCGAGCACATCACGCGCGAGGAGGACGGCCTCTTCCCCGCGACGCTGGTGTCCTTGTCCGGACCGGAGTGGGACCTCGCGATGGCGGCATGGCACGAGGCGCACCCGGGGGAGTCGCTCATCGCCGACTGATCCTCGCGGAGGTCCGCGGCACGGGGTCGGCGGTACCTGCCAGACTGGCGCCATGCGCGTTCACCTGGGCTCTGACCACGCCGGCCTCGACCTCAAGGACCACCTGACCGATTGGCTCGTGGAGCACGGCTACGAGGTCGTCGACCACGGTCCCTTCGTCTACGACGCCCTCGACGACTACCCCGTGTTCTGCCTGCGTGCCGCCGAAGGTGTCGCGGCCGACCGGTCTGAAGGCCTGGACTCCCTCGGTGTGGTCATCGGCGGGTCGGGCAACGGCGAGCAGATGGCCGCGAACAAGGTGCACGGGATCAGGTGCGCGCTCGTGTGGTCGGAGGAGACCGCTGTCCTGGCCCGGGAGCACAACGACGCCAACGTCGTCTCCGTCGGCGGCCGGATGCACTCCCTGGAGGAGATGACGCGCTTCGTCGAGGTGTTCCTCTCCACCGAGTTCCCCGGCGACGAGCGCCACGTGCGCCGCATCGGCCAGCTGACCACCTACGACGAGACCCACGAGCTGCCGCCGCTGCCGGAGTCGGCGCTGCGCGGCCGCGACTCCTCGCCCGGCGGGCCGGATGCCTGAGGGGCACACCCTCAGGCGACTCGCCGACGACCTCCACGCTGCCTTCGCCGGGAGGGTGGTGCTGGTCTCGAGCCCACAGGGGAGGTTCTCGGCCGACGCTGCGACGCTGGACCGCACGACGTTCGTCGGTGCGGAGTCCGCGGGCAAGCACCTCTTCGCAGAGTTCGAGGATGAGCGCTTCGTCCACGTGCACCTCGGCCTGATCGGGTCGTTCGAGGTGCACGCCGGGGTGGACGCGGTGCCCGCTCCGGTGGGCCAGGTGCGGCTGCGGCTGGTGGCAGCCACCGAGGCCGGGAGCGGGGGAGCGGCCACGACGTCGTACGCCGACCTGCGCGGCGCCACCCAGTGCGAGCTGGTCGGTCCCGCACGACGCGAGGAGATCCTGGCGCGCCTCGGGCCCGACCCGTTGCGAGCTGACGCAGACCCCGACCGCGCCTGGCGCCGGATCCGGACCAGCCACCGTCCGATCGGCGACCTTCTCATGGACCAGGCCGTGCTGGCCGGGGTCGGCAACGTCTACCGCGCCGAGGTGCTGTTCCGGCATCGCATCCATCCCCTGCGCCCCGGCAGGTCGCTGAGGGTCGGCCAGTGGGAGGCCATGTGGACCGACCTCGTGGAGCTGATGGCGGAGGGGGTCGTGAGCGGGCGGATCGACACCGTGCGCCCCGAGCACACGCCCGACGCCATGGGGCGAGCGCCACGCGTCGACGACCACGGCGGTGAGGTCTACGTCTACCGGCGCACGGGGCAGGAGTGCCTGGTGTGCAACGCCAAGGTGCGCACCGACGTGCTGAACGGCCGAAACACGTTCTGGTGCCCGCGCTGTCAGCCTCCCTTTCGGTCGCGAGCAGCCGTACAGTCTTCCCACACCACATCGGCACGAGCGCGAGGACTGCGGACATGAGCGCTTCTCGAGCGAGGCCGGTGCCGGCAGGCCTGGGTCAGCGCCTCGACCTCGGTCTGAGGCGCCTGGTGCCCCGGGGAACCCGCGCACTGACCGTGCTGGTGCTCGTCACCGTGCTGATCGGCCTGGCGGTGTGGCGCCTGCCCGACTACACACCCCTGGTCACCTTCATCGTGCCGCTCGGCGTGTCCAGCCTCATCCTGCGTCCCCGCCAGCTGTCGTGGTTCGTGGTGTTCGTGCTGTTCGTGCTGGCGCTCGTGGTCCCGACCCAACCGGATCTCACCATCCGCATCGGGGTGAGCGTCACGGTGATGTTCGGCTTCGGGCTGATGATCCTGCTGTCCTCCTTCCGGCGCACCGAGCTGGGCGTCGGCGGTCTGCAGGGCGAGTCGATGTTCGTCGACCTCCGCGACCGCATCCTTCGCCAGGGCGGCATCCCCGAGCTGCCGCCGGAGTGGTACGCCGCCAGCGAGCTGAGGTCGGCGGGAGGCACCCCGTTCGCCGGTGACTTCGTGGTCGCGGCGCGGCTGGGCGATCGGCTCGAGGTCGCCGTGGTCGACGTGTCCGGCAAGGGCGCCGGAGCCGGCACCCGTGCCCTGCTGCTCTCCGGGGCCATCGGAGGCCTGCTCAGCGCGCTGCCGGCAGAGGAGTTCCTCGAGGCCGCCAACACCTTCCTGCTGCGTCAGGACTGGGACGAGGGCTTCGCCACGGCCATCCACCTCTCCCTCGACCTCCGGACGGGCCGCTACGACCTGCGCAGCGCCGGGCACCCGCCCGCCGCGCTGCGTGAGGCCGGGTCAGGCAGGTGGCGGGTGATCGAGACCGAGGGACCGGTGCTCGGCCTCGTCGAGGGGGCGACGTACGACGCAGTCTCCGGGCTCATGCGCCACGGTGACGCGATGCTCCTCTACACCGACGGCATGGTCGAGACGCGCACCCGTGACATCGCCCTGGGCATCGACAAGATGCTCGGCCAGGCGGAGCGGCTGCTCCGTGGCGAGTTCGAGGGGGGCGCCCAGCGCCTGATCGAGTCCATCGGGTCGCGCAACGACGACCGGGCCCTGCTGCTGGTGAACCGGCGCTGACCGCCGCGTGCCGCCGCTGGTGGCTCGGTTGTGGGCAGCGGCGCCGGGTGTGGCACGATGACACCCGGTTTGGAGCGGTCGACGACCGCTCCGGTGCCGCGCGGATGTAGCTCAATGGTAGAGCCCCAGTCTTCCAAACTGGCTACGCGGGTTCGATTCCCGTCATCCGCTCCAAGCAGGCCGGTGCTACCTCGAGGTCGAGGCGGGACCGACCGACTTGGCGGGGCGTAGCGTAGTGGCTAGCGCGCCTGCTTTGGGAGCAGGAGACCGCAGGTTCGAGTCCTGTCGCCCCGACCGAATTGCAAGCTGACCGCAGTACCAGTTCTGGGCCAGTGCGCCGGCTCGCCGTCGCACGTCCGCCCGTCACCAGACAAGAAGGAGAACACCTGTGAAGAGCGCCGTCGAGAACTTGACCCCGACGCGGGCCAAGCTCACTGTCGAGGTGCCCTTCGAGGAGCTCAAGCCGAGCCTCGACGCGGCCTACCAGAAGATCGCCCAGCAGATCAACGTCCCCGGCTTCCGTCGCGGCAAGGTGCCACCGGCGGTCATCGACCGCCAGGTCGGTCGCGGACCGGTGCTGGACGAGGCCGTCAACGCGGTCGTCCCCCAGCAGTACATGGCCGCTCTCGCCGAGCACGACCTCGAGCCGATCGCACAGCCCGAGATCGAGGTGACCAAGTTCGAGGACAACGAGACCCTCGAGTTCACCGCCGAGGTCGACGTCAAGCCCGACTTCGAGGTTCCCGACTACGACGGCCTGGAGGCCGAGGTCGAGGACGTCGAGGTCACCGACGCCGACGTCGAGGAGCAGGTCCAGGCGCTGCGTGAGCGCTTCGGCACGCTCGTCCCGGTCGAGCGCGCCGCCGCCGAGGGTGACTTCGTGACCATGAGCCTCACCGCTGCCCAGGACGGCGAGCCCGTCGAGGGCGGCGAGGTGTCCGACATGTCCTACCGGGTCGGCCGCGGCGGGATGATCGAAGGCCTCGACGAGGCGCTGGTCGGCCTGTCCGCAGGGGAGGAGAAGTCCTTCGACTCCGAGCTGGTCGGCGGAGACCTGGTCGGCACCCCCGTCCAGGTGACGGTCACCGTCAGTGCCGTCCAGGAGCAGCAGCTCCCCGACTTCGACGACGAGTTCGCCCAGCTGGCCTCTGAGTTCGACACGGCCGAGGAGCTCACCGCCGACGTCCGCGAGCGACTGGGCCGCGGCAAGCGCCTGGAGCAGGCCGCTGCGGCGCGCGACGCCGTGCTGGAGGCGCTCCTGGAGAAGGTCTCGATCCCGCTGCCCGAGACGATGGTGACCGACGAGCTCAACGCCCGTCGTCAGAACGTCGAGCAGCAGCTCGCCTACGCCGGCCTGACCATGGAGAAGTACCTCGAGGACGAGGGGCAGACCTCCGAGGAGTTCGAGGCCGACCTCGAGCGCCGGGTCCGTGACGCCGTGGCTGCGCAGTTCGTGCTCGACAAGATCGCCAAGAAGGAGGAGTTCGGCATCGACCAGGCCGAGCTCTCCGAGCACCTCGTGCGGCGTGCCCAGCAGTCGGGCCAGGACCCGCAGGAGTTCGCCAACCACATGTTCGAGCACAACCACATCCCCGAGCTCGTCCAGGAGATCCTGCGCGGCAAGGCGCTGGCCACCGTCGTGGAGTCGGCGACGGTCAAGGACGCCTCGGGCAACGTCGTGGACCTGAAGAACCTCCGCCCCGACGGCACCGTCGGCGAGCCTGTCGCCGAGGAGTCCACCGAGGAGACCGCCGGGGCCTGATCCCGCGAGCCCACCCACGGCGCCCCGTCACCCGCACCCGCGGCGTGCACGGGGCGTCGTCACGTTTCCGGCCCTCGCGTTTCCGGGCCGTCAACGGCAACGCGCCCGGGCGCGTGAATCCGCTGTGGGCGAACAGGGGTCGATATGCCGTGGAACCGTCAGTCCTTCGGGCTATCGTCGCCAGCGTGAACCAGAACTCCAGTCCAGCACCTTCGCAGATGAACGGCGGCGGGGGGAGCTACGGCCTCGACGACCACATCTACCAGCGGTTGCTCCGTGAGCGGATCATCTTCCTCGGCTCCGAGGTCCGCGACCAGAACGCCAACGCGATCTGCGCCCAGCTCCTTCTGCTCTCGGCGGAGGACCCAGAGGCAGACATCTTCCTGCACATCAACTCCCCGGGTGGGTCCGTCGACGCCGGCATGGCGATCTACGACACGATGAACTACATCCCCAACGACGTCGCGACCGTGGGCATGGGCCTGGCCGCGTCGATGGGGCAGTTCCTCCTGTGCGCGGGCACCAAGGGCAAGCGCTACGCCCTGCCGCACGCGCGCATCATGATGCACCAGCCGTCCTCCGGCATGGGTGGTTCGGCCTCCGACATCAAGATCCAGGCGCAGCAGTCGCTCCACATCAAGAAGGTGCTGCTCGACCTGATCGCCGAGCACACGGGTCAGAGTGTCGAGCAGGTCATCGCCGACGCCGACCGTGACCGCTGGTTCACCGCCGACCAGGCGGTGGAGTACGGCCTCGTCGACAAGGTCGTCACCAACGCCCGCGAGGCCGCCGACGAGGGCCGCCCGGCCCGTGCCAACTCCGCTGACAAGGACTGACGCGATGAACTACTACATCCCCCAGTGGGAGGAGCGGACGTCCTACGGAGTCCGCCGCATCGACCCCTACACCAAGCTCTTCGAAGAGCGCATCATCTTCCTCGGCACCCCGATCAGCGACGACGTCGCCAACGCGGTGATGGCCCAGCTGTTGAGCCTGGAGTCGATGAACCCCGACCAGGACATCAGCATCTACATCAACTCTCCCGGGGGCTCGTTCACCGCCCTCACGGCGATCTACGACACGATGCGGTTCATCAAGCCCGACGTCCAGACGGTGTGCCTGGGGCAGGCTGCCTCGGCGGCGGCGATCCTGCTTGCGGCCGGGTCCAAGGGCAAGCGCCTGGCCCTCCCCAACAGTCGGATCCTGATCCACCAGCCCTACACCGAGGGCACGTTCGGCCAGACCTCCGACATCGAGATCCAGGCCAACGAGATCCTGCGGATGCGCGAGCTCCTGGAGACGATGATCTCCGAGCACAGCGGCAAGGACATCGAGCAGGTCAGTGCCGACATCGAGCGCGACAAGATCCTCACCGCCGAGCAGGCGGTCGACTACGGCTTGATCGACGCCATCCTGGAGTCGCGCAAGGCGTTGCCGGCGCTCGCCTGAGCCCCCACACCACACCATGGCGCCCCAAGCTTCGTGTCCGGCCCCCAAAAGGGGCCGGCGCGGGGTACCGTCGCCGAAGCTTGGAACGTCGGAGACCTCATCCGGCGTGAGACTGGAGGACACGACTCGTGGCACGTATCGGTGACGGCGGAGACCTGCTGAAGTGCAACTTCTGCGGCAAGAGCCAGAAGCAGGTCAAGAAGCTCATCGCAGGACCCAACGTCTACATCTGCGACGAGTGCATCGAGCTGTGCAACGAGATCATCGAGGAAGAGCTGGCCGAGGGCAGTGAGGTCAGCCTCGAGGAGCTCCCCAAGCCTCGCGAGATCTTCGAGTTCCTCAACTCCTACGTGATCGGTCAGGAGCTCGCCAAGAAGTCCCTGGCCGTCGCGGTCTACAACCACTACAAGCGGGTCCAGGCGGGCGTCCAGCCGTTGGGTGCCAAGCACAACAAGGACGAGGTCGTCGAGGTCGCCAAGTCCAACATCCTCGTGATCGGCCCGACCGGGTGCGGCAAGACGTATCTGGCCCAGACCCTGGCGCGGATGCTCAACGTGCCCTTCGCGATCGCTGACGCCACGGCGTTGACCGAGGCGGGCTACGTCGGTGAGGACGTCGAGAACATCCTCCTCAAGCTCATCCAGGCTGCCGACTACGACGTCAAGAAGGCCGAGACCGGGATCATCTACATCGACGAGATCGACAAGGTGGCCCGCAAGTCGGAGAACCCCTCGATCACGCGCGACGTCTCGGGAGAGGGTGTGCAGCAGGCCCTGCTCAAGATGCTCGAGGGCACCACCGCCTCGGTGCCTCCGCAGGGTGGGCGCAAGCACCCCCACCAGGAGTTCATCCAGATCGACACGACCAACATCCTCTTCATCGTGGGCGGGGCCTTCGCCGGCCTCGAGCAGATCGTCGAGCAACGGGTGGGCAAGAAGTCGCTGGGCTTCACCGCCGCGGTGCGGGGGGAGGCCGATCGCGACGCCGACGACCTGATGGCACAGGTCCGTCCCGAGGACCTCACCAAGTTCGGCCTGATTCCCGAGTTCATCGGCCGCCTGCCGCTCATCGCGAGCGTCAACAAGCTCGACAACGAGGCGCTGGTGCAGATCCTCACCGAGCCGCGCAACGCCCTGGTCAAGCAGTACCAGAAGCTCTTCGAGCTCGACGGCGTCGAGCTGGAGTTCACCGAGGACGCGATCAACGCCATCGCCGGGAAGGCCCTGGAGCGCGGCACCGGCGCCCGCGGGCTGCGCGCCATCATCGAGGAGGTCCTCCTCCACGTGATGTACGAAGTCCCCTCGCGCGTCGACGTGGCCAAGGTCGTCGTGACCCGTGAGGTCGTCGAGGACGACGTGGCTCCGACGATGATTCCGCGTGAGTCCGAGGCAAAGAAGAAGAAGTCCGCCTGAGCAGGTAGGATCCAGTGGTCTAGTCCACCGGATTCCCGACATGTTGCTCGTGGCAACTGCGTCATGGTTCCCGGAGCCGGTCGTCTCACAGGTGTGGGGTCACGTGAAGGGTTCGAATCGTTGAGTGCAGAGCACAAGCGTCCGCTGTACGCGTTCGGTGCGGTGACGGCACTGTGCACGTTCCTGCTGTTGAGCGCGATCGTGCGCGGCGACGCCCTGAGCGTCGCCTTCCACTCACCGGTGCCCATCTCCGCGCAGGCCGACGTGGCGCCGGCTGCGACGGCCGCTGCCGCTCCGGTCACCGCCGTGCCGTCCTCAGCGGTCGAGCTGCCCACGGAGCTGACTCCGCAGCCGATCTCCCGCGAGGCGGCACGCAAGAGCGCGACCGCAGGTTTCAGCGACACTCGCGGGACGAGCGCCGGCGACGCCGGTGACCTCTCCTCGACCACGCTCCTGGAGACCGAGGTCCCCGAAGCGTCGACCTCCGGCAGGTCCCAGGAGAAGGCGCAGCACAAGGTCGAGCAGGCCGCGACCAAGGCCACCCGCAAGGCCGAGCAGGCTGCTGCCAAGGCCCAGCGTGCCGCTGACCGCGCCGCCGCCAAGGTCCAGCGTGAGGCCGACAGGGCCGCCGCCAAGGTCCAGCGTGAGGCCGAGAAGGCCGCCGCCAAGGCTCAGCGCGCAACCGAGAAGGCCGCCGCCAAGGCTCAGCGTGCGACCGAGCGCGCCGAGGAGAAGGCACAGCGGGCCGCCGAGAAGGCGCTGAGCCTTCCCGAGCAGGCCGCGTCACCTGCCCAGGGTCACCCCGGGCTGGGTGCGGGCAAGGCCGCGGAGCACTCCCACAAGCACTGAGGCGCGCTTCCCGCTCCTCACCAGCGCCTCAGGTCACTCCTCGACCGGCGCGAGCTCAGCTGCCACGGTGAGCTCGTTGGCGGAGTCGTCAGGAGTGAAGACCATGTCCCCGACGACGTTGCCGACAGCCCGGAGGTCGTCCGCCGCCTGCGCGGCAGCCTCGACCAGCGCAGTCGGGCCGGACACCTCGACCCGGGCCAGCGGAGCCTTCATCTTCGCCTTGGCCTGGGACTTGGCACCGCGGATGCCGGTCAGCGCCGCGGCGACTGCGTCGACGACCCTGGAGTCAGCGGCAGCGGCAGAGCCGAGGT
Source organism: Nocardioides seonyuensis (assembly GCF_004683965.1). Classification (NCBI taxonomy): domain Bacteria; kingdom Bacillati; phylum Actinomycetota; class Actinomycetes; order Propionibacteriales; family Nocardioidaceae; genus Nocardioides; species Nocardioides seonyuensis. The sequence goes on along the minus strand of NZ_CP038436.1, from coordinate 359,528 downwards.
CGGCTGCGACGGGCCAGGACGACCGGTGGATCGATCCCTCCTGCCACCACGACCAGACCTCCTCGGTCGCGTAGGGCAGGAACGGTGCGAGCAGGCGCAGCTGCACGTGCAGCGCGATGGCCAGGGTGGCCCTGGCCGAGTCGGTCCCGGCGCCACCCTCGGTGTCGTACGCCCGCTCCTTGACCAGCTCGAGATAGTCGTCGCAGAACTCCCAGAAGAACCTCTCGGTGACCTCGAGCGCGCCGGTGTAGTCGTAGGCGTCGAACGCCTCGGTTGCCTGCCGGACCACCGTGGCGAGCCGCCCCAGGAGCGCGCAGTCGACGGGTGCGCTCACCAGGCTGGGTGCGAGCTCGGTCGCGCCGACGTTGCCGAGGACGAACTTGGACGCGTTGAGGACCTTGAGGGCCAGGCGTCGGCCGACCTTCATCTGGGTCTCGTCGAACGGGGAGTCGAGGCCCGAGCGGGCGATGGCCGCACGCCATCGCACGGCGTCGGCGCCGTACTTGTCCAGGATCTCGGTGGGGACGACGACGTTGCCCTTGGACTTCGACATCTTCTTGCGGTCGGGATCGACGATGAAGCCGGAGATCATCGCGTGCGACCACGGGGCCACGTGGTTCTCGAAGTGTGCGCGCACCACGCGGCTGAACAGCCAGGTGCGGATGATGTCGTGGGCGTGGGTGCACAGGTCCATGGGGAAGACCCGGTCGAACAGGTCGTCGTCGGTCAGCCAGCCGCCGGCGATGTGGGGCGTCAGGGACGAGGTCGCCCAGGTGTCCATCACGTCGGGGTCGCCGATGAAGCCCCCGGGCTTGCCGCGCTGGTCCTCGTCGTAACCGCGAGGAGCCTGGGTGGACGGGTCGACGGGGAGCTCGGCCTCGCTCGGCATGAGCGGGTGGGCGTAGTCGGGCTCGCCGTCGTCGTCGAGGGGGTACCAGACGGGGAACGGGATGCCGAAGAAGCGCTGGCGGGAGATCAGCCAGTCACCGTTGAGCCCGCCGACCCAGTTGTCGTAGCGGTGCTTCATGTGGGACGGGAGCCACTGGATCTCGGCCGCCCGGTCGAGCATCTCGTTGCGGAGGTCGGCATTCCGACCGCCGTTCGTGATGTACCACTGGCGCGTCGAGACGATCTCGAGCGGCTTGTCGCCCTTCTCGTAGAAGTTGGCCATGCGCTGCGTCGGGGTGGGCTCGCCGTCGAGGTCGCCGGACTGACGCAGCAGCGCGACCATCGCCTCGCGCGCGCTGAACGTGGTCTTGCCGGCCAGCTCCTCGTAGGCACTCGATGCGGCGTCGCCGGCGAGCCAGTCGGGCGTCTCGCGCAGCATCCGGCCGTCCCGGCCCACGAGGGTGCGCACGGGCAGCGCCAGCTCGCGCCACCACATGACGTCGGTCAGGTCACCGAACGTGCAGCACATCGCGATGCCGGCGCCCTTGTCGGGCTCGGCAGCGGGGTGGGGGAGGACCGGGATCTCGACCCCGAAGACCGGGGAGGTGACGGTCGTGCCGAAGAGCGGCTGGTAGCGCTCGTCGTCGGGATGGGCGATGAGCGCCACCACCGACGGGATCAGCTCGGGGCGCGTGGTCTCGATGTGCACCGGCTTGCCGTCGGCGCGGTGGAACGCGACCCGGTGGTAGTGACCGGGGTAGTCGCGGGCCTCGAGCTCGGCCTGGGCAACGGCGGTCTGGAACGTGACGTCCCACAGCGTCGGTGCCTCTGACAGGTAGGCCTCGCCGCGGGCGAAGTTGCGCAGGAACGCGGTCTGGCTGACCTTCTGGGCCGCGGGCCCGATGGTCGTGTAGGTCTCCTGCCAGTCGACCGAGAGGCCCAACCGTCGCCAGAGTGCCTCGAAGACCTGCTCGTCCTCCTCTACGAGCTGCTCGCACAGCTCGACGAAGTTGGGACGGCTGATCGGCACCTGCTTCTTGGGGTCCGGCTTCTCGGGCGGGGTGAAGTCGGGCTCGTAGGGGAGCGAGGGGTCGCAGCGGACGCCGTAGTAGTTCTGGACGCGGCGCTCGGTCGGGAGGCCGTTGTCGTCCCAGCCCATCGGGTAGAAGACGCTCTTGCCGGTCATTCGCTGGTAGCGCGCGATGAGGTCGGGGTGGGTGTAGGAGAAGACGTGGCCCACGTGCAGGCTCCCGCTCACCGTCGGCGGCGGGGTGTCGATGGAGTAGACGTTCTCGCGCGGCTGCGTGCGGTCGAAGCGATAGGTGTCGTCGGCCTGCCACTGCGCCGACCACTTCTCCTCGAGGCCCTCCAACGCGGCACGGTCCGGTACGACGACGGCACGCTGGTCGGTGCTCGCGGTCGTGTCCGGCTCTGGCTGCGTGGGGGTCTGGGTCATGGGGCTGAGTCTATTGACGGCTCAGCGGGCGGTGAAAACGAGTTCCGGACGTGGGCAGCCGTGGCTAGCGTTCGTGCATGCCGCCGGAGCCCGACCTCGAGTTCTTCTACCACCCGCGACCCTTCCTCGACGCCGCTGCCGATCTGCTCACTGCCGAGCCGGTGCTCGGGTCGGTGATCGCCAGCGTCACCGCCCGGACCGCGCGCGAGCTCGAGGACGGGCACGACTCCTGGGCGGACGTCGCGGCTCCCTTCGACCGCTGGTGGGTCGTGGTCCGCGACGGCGATGGCGCGGCGGTGAGCGCGGCGATGCGGACCGCGCCGTTCCCTCCGTATCCCTCCTTCTCGCTGCCCATGGACGACGCAGCCGCTCGCGCGCTCGCGGCCGCCCTCCACGGCCGCGGCGAGCTCCTGGGAGGCGCCAACGGCGCGTCGCCCGGCGCCCGGGTGCTCGCCGAGGAGACCGCGCGGCTGGCCGGGGGTCGACTGGACCAGGCCATGCGTACCCGGCTGTGGGAGGCCAGGTCGGTCAAGGTCCCCCTGGCGCCCGAGGGTCGGCTGAGGTGGGCGACCGAGGCCGACGCGCCGCTCGTGCTCGCCTGGTTCACTGCCTTCCACGTGGAGGCCGACGAGCAGGCCGGACGCGAGCCGGATGCCGGCTCCGGCGAGCACAACACCCTCGACAGCGTCCTGGTCCGCATCCGCGAGGGCGCGGAGTGGCTCTGGGAGCTGCCCGGGGGCGAGGTCGCCCACCTGTGCGGTGCCAGCCTGCCGTCGTACGGCGTCTCACGCATCGGCCCCGTCTTCACGCCCAAGGAGCACCGCGGTCGCGGTATCGCGTCGTACGTCGTCGGCGAGCTGACGATGCGGGGCCTGGATGCGGGGATCCGGATGTGCCTCTTCACCGACCGGGACAACCCGACGTCGAACAAGATCTACGAGGCGCTGGGCTACCGCCCGTTCGCCGACATGGTCGAGAATGTCGTACGCACGCCGCAGCCCTAGACTCGGCCGTGAGATGACTGCCCCTGATGAAGATGGCCCGCAAGCCCGCCCCGCCGAGACGTTCGCCGAGGTCGAGGACGCGCTCCTGTCCCGCTGGCCCGAGACGAGGCTGGAACCAAGCCTGGAACGCATCCAGGCGTTCACCGAGCTGCTCGGCGAGCCGCAGCGCAACTTCCGCGTCATCCACCTGACCGGCACCAACGGCAAGACCTCGACCAGCCGCATGATCGAGACGCTGCTGCGCGCGCTCGACCTGCGCACCGGCCGCTTCACCAGCCCGCACCTGGAGCGGATGAGCGAGCGCATCGTGATCGACGGTGAGCCTCTCGACGACGAGGCGTTCGTGCGCGCCTTCAACGAGGTGGCGGCCTACACACACCTGGTCGACGCCGAGCAGGACCATCCGCTCAGCTTCTTCGAGACGATCGTCGGCATGGCCTATGCCGCGTTCGCCGACGCTCCCGTCGACGTGGCGGTCGTGGAGGTCGGGATGGGTGGTGGCTGGGACGCCACCAACGTCGCCGACGCCGACGTGGCCGTCGTGCTGCCTGTCTCGATGGACCATGCCCAGTACCTCGGCGACGACGCCGCCACCATCGCCCGTGAGAAGGCCGGCGTCATCAAGCCCGGCTCGGTCGCGGTGCTCGCGCAGCAGAGCGCCGAGGTGGCGCCGGTGCTGCTCGACCGGGTGGTCGAGGTGGGGGCGACCGCTGCTCGCGAGGGCATGGAGTTCGGAGTTCTCTCGCGCAGTCCGGCGGTGGGCGGTCAGGTGGTGTCGCTGAAGGGCCTGCGCGCCACCTATGACGAGGTGTTCCTGCCGCTGTACGGCGCCCACCAGGCGCAGAACGCCGCCGTCGCCCTCGCGGCGGTCGAGTCGTTCACCGGTGGGGAGCCGTTGGACGACGCGCTCGTGCGTGCCGCCTTCGCCGAGGTCACCTCGCCGGGAAGGCTGGAGATCATCCGGCGCAGCCCGACGATCCTGCTGGACGCGGCACACAACCCCCACGGCGCCGAGGCACTCGGCGAGGCGCTCGAGGACTCCTTCTCGTTCGCGCCGCTCATCGGGGTCCTCGGTGTCATGGCCGACAAGGACCACGAAGGGCTGCTGGCGGCGCTCGAGCCGCACCTGTCCCACGTCGTCTGCACGCAGAACTCCACGGACCGCTCGCTGTCGGCGGCAGCGCTGGGCGCGACGGCCGTCGAGGTCTTCGGCGAGGACCGGGTCGCGATCGTGCCCGACCTGGCCGAGGCGATCGACCGGGCGGCCACCCTGGCCGAGGCGGGCGAGCTCATCGAGGCGTCCATCGGTGCCGGTGCCGTGCTGGTCACCGGGTCGGTGGTCACGGTCGGAGAGGCACGCGCCATGCTCAAGGGCAGGCGATGACCGAGGAGACCACGCGGCCCCCCGAGCGCTCACCGCGCCGTGGCATGTGTGCGGCAGTCCTGTTCCTGGAGGCGATCACGCTGGGGCTCACCACCCCGGTGATGATCTCCGTCGCGGGGGTCGACACGGGCACGGCGCTCACGGTCGGGCTCGGCCTGACGCTGCTGTGCGTTCTTCTCGCAGGGATGCTGCGCGCCGAGTGGGCCTACCTCGTCGGCTACGCAGTGCAGGCTGTGGCGATCGCCCTGGGCCTGGTGGTGCCGATGATGTTCTTCCTGGGGGTCGTGTTCGCCGCCCTCTGGACCGGTGCCGACCTGCTCGGCCGCAAGATCGAGCGAGAGCGCGCCGCTGCCTGGGCGGCGTGGGAGGCGGAGCAGGGCTCTCGCTAGGCTGCGGGCCATGAGCCAGCCCTCCATCGAGCGCACCCTCGTCCTCGTCAAGCCCGACGGCGTCCGCCGTGGACTCACCGGCGAGGTCCTGCGCCGGATCGAGGCCAAGGGTTACCGCTTCGTCGCCCTCGAGCTGCGCGAGGCGACCGCTGACTTGCTGGCCGACCACTACGCCGAGCATGCCGGCAAGCCGTTCTACGACGCGCTGGTGGAGTTCATGCTCTCCGGTCCGGTCGCGGCGATGGTGCTCGAGGGGGAGCGCTGCATCGAGGGGTTCCGGTCGTTGGCCGGTGCCACCGACCCGACCGTCGCGGCGCCAGGCACCATCCGAGGCGACCTCGGTCGCGACTGGGGCGGGAGCGTCCAGCAGAACATCGTGCACGGGTCGGACTCGCCCGAGTCCGCGGCGCGCGAGATCAAGATCTGGTTCGCCGCGCTCGACGCGTGACCGGCCCGCCGTACGCCGGATCAGGCCTTGCGGCCACCGCCGAGCAGGCCACCGAGCAGGTCACCGAGGACTCCACCCACGCCTGATCCCCCCGAGGTCGAGGGGCCGCCGGTGCCCTGTGCTGCACCGCCGAGGATCGAGCCGAGGATCGATCCGAGCGCGCCACCTCCGCTGCCGCCCTTCGCGCCCATCTGCTTGGCGAGGTAGGAGAGCACGATGGGGGCGAGGATCGGGATGAGCTTCCGCACGAGGCTGCTCGACACCCCTGTCGAGCCCAGCTGCTGGACGACCTGGTCCTCCTGGGCGCCGAAGATGTGGTGGGCGATCTTCTGACCGTCGGCGACGTCGACATCGGCCAGGTCGACGGGCGGGGTGGCCACGTCGTCGTCGTGCTGGGCCACCGCCTCGGAGAGCGAGGCCTCGCCGCCGGGATCCTGCGCGTTGGCCTCGAGGCCACCCAGGAGCGCCGGCAGGGTGACGCCGACGGCCCGGCGCACGGCCTCAGGGTCCTCGCCGAGCTGCTGGGCGATCTGGTCGATGGGAAGGGTTGCGGCGAGCTCGTCGATGTCGGCCATCTCTGCAACCTAGCCGCCGCGTGTCCTCCGCGGAACAGCCGACGCCGCTACCTAACCTGAGCGAGGACGTCGGGGAAGCTCTTCGGGGTCCCTTCCCCAGACCTGACCCAGGCACCCAGCGAGGCAGCGCATGGCAACCAGCGTGATCGGCCGTGACATGGCCGTCGACCTCGGCACCGCCAACACCCTCGTCTACGTGCGCGGCAAGGGCGTCGTGCTCGACGAGCCGTCGGTGGTCGCGATGAACTCCACGACCGGCGAGGTGCTCGCGGTGGGGCACGAGGCCAAGCGGATGATCGGCCGCACTCCCGACAACATCACCGCCATCCGCCCGCTCAAGGACGGCGTGATCGCCGACTTCGAGGCGACCGAGCAGATGCTGCGATTCTTCATCCACCAGGTCCACCGACGCCGCTACCTCGCCAAGCCGAGGATGGTCATCTGCGTGCCCTCGGGCATCACCGCCGTGGAGCAGCGCGCGGTCAAGGAGGCCGGTTACCAAGCAGGAGCCCGTCGCGTCTACATCGTCGAGGAGCCCATGGCGGCCGCGATCGGCGCCGGACTGCCGGTGCACGAAGCGACCGGCAACATGGTGGTCGACGTCGGCGGAGGCACCACCGAGGTCGCGGTGATCAGTCTCGGCGGCATCGTCACGAGCATGTCCGTGCGCACGGCGGGTGACGACCTCGACCAGGCGATCATCGCCTGGATGAAGAAGGAGTACTCCCTGATGCTTGGGGAGCGGACCGCCGAGGAGATGAAGATGACCCTCGGCTCGGCCTTCCCCCTGCCGACCGAGCCCGACGCCGAGATCCGCGGTCGCGACATGGTCTCCGGGCTGCCTCGCACCGTGGTGGTCTCGAGCGCCGAGCTCCGCCAGGCGCTCGAGGAGCCGCTGCACAACATCGTCGACGCGGTGCGCAGCACCCTCGACCAGACTCCGCCCGAGCTCGCCGGCGACATCATGGACCGCGGCATCGTCCTCACCGGGGGTGGCGCGCTGCTCCGCGGCCTCGACGAGCGGCTGCGTCACGAGACCGGCATGCCCGTCCACGTCGCCGAGGATCCCCTCTCGTCGGTGGCCCTCGGCGCAGGCAGGTGCGTCGAGGAGTTCGAAGCACTCCAGCAGGTCCTCGTCTCCGACCCCCGGCGGTTCTGATGGGTGGCGTCTGATGCGTGCGTTCGGGGGGCAGGAGGGGCGCGAGCGTCGCTGGCGTGGGCTCGACCGCCTCGAGTCCCGCAACCGCTCGCCGCGCTCCCTGCTCGTCGCCCTGGTGCTGGCCAGCGTCACGCTGGTGACGCTCGACGTGTCCACCGGCGACGACTCGCCCCTGGAGCCGGTGCGCGCCGTCGTCGGTGAGGCGTTCGGCCCGATCGAGTCCGCGACGGCGTCCGCGGTCCGCCCCTTCACCGCCGTGCCCGGCTGGTTCCGCAGCAAGGACGACCTCTCCGAGGAGGTCGCCCAGCTCACTGCCGCCAATGCCGACCTCCGGGGTCAGGTGGAGAGCTCGGGCGTGGACCGCAACCGCCTCCAGCAGTACGACGGACTCACCCGCGCCGCCGAGGACCTCGGCCGGGCGCTCGTCCCGGCCCGTGTGGTCGCCTACGGGCCACGCCAGTCCGGCAGCTTCACCGTCACCATCGACGCCGGCTCCCAGGCGGGCATCGGCCCCGACCTCACGGTGCTCAACAACGACGGCCTCGTCGGCCGGGTCCTGCGGGTCACCCGGACGACAGCGACCGTGCTGCTGATCGCCGACCCCGACTCCACCGTGGGCGGTCGCGTCGGTTCCAGCATGGAGATCGGGTTCGTCACCGGCAGCGGGTCCTTCTCCGACGACTCCGGCCTGGACCTGCGACTCCTCGACGACACGGTCGTCCCGGCCAAGGACGACGTGGTCGTCACCTGGGGCAGCTCGGGCGGTCCCTACGAACCGGGTGTCCCGATCGGGCGCGTCACCGACGTCTTCAGCAGCCTGCGCGAGGCCACCCAACGGGCGGTGGTCGAGCCGTTCGTCGACTTCTCCGCCCTCGACGTGGTCGGCGTCGTCGTACCCTCCGGCACCTCCAGCGACCGTGCGGTCGTCGAGGCCGACGGGAGCCTGAGATGAGTGCGGTCAGGTGGGTGGTCGCGCTTGCGGCCGTCGTCGTCGCGCTGGTCCTGCAGGTCTCGGTCTTCCCGCACCTGGCCTGGCACGGCATCGTCCCCAACCTGTGCCTGCTCGTCGTGGTCGCGGCGGCCCTGAGCGTCGATGCTCCATTCGCGCTGCTGCTCGCGTTCACCGCGGGGGTGGCGCTCGACCTGGCGCCACCGGCTGACCACGTGGCGGGGCGGTGGGCGCTCGCCCTGACCCTGGCGGCGTTCCTCGCTGCCCGCGTCCGCCAGGACGTGAAGCCTTCCTCGCTGGCCGTGGTCGGCACCGTCGCGGCCGCCTCGTTCGTGGCCACGTCGGTCTTCGCGCTCAGCGGCGTGCTGATCGGTGACGCGTCGTTCTCCGTCGGCGGGCTGCTGGAGGTCGTGCTGGTCGCGGTGGTGTGGGACGTCCTCCTCACGCCGTTCGCGCTCCCGCCGCTGATGCGGCTCTTCGAGCGGTCCAGCCCGCAGTGGGTGGCGACGTGACGCGTGGGGCCCAGCGCAGCACGCTGCGCCTGGTGGTGATCCAGGCGCTGGTCTTCGCGCTGTTCACGACGCTGTTCGTGAGGCTCTACTACCTCCAGGTCATCGGGGGTGAGACCTACCAGGCGCAGGCTGCCGACCAGTCCGTGCGAGACGTCGTCGTACAACCCCAGCGCGGCCTGATCGTCGACGACCAGGGCCGCCCTCTCGTCTCCAACCGCACCTCGTGGGTCATCTCGCTCGACCGCTTCGTGCTCGACAAGCTGGGGGAGAAGCAGCGCGAGGAGCTCGTCCGCCGGGTCTCGGTCGTCGTCGGGAAGCCGGCCGACGACATCGAGGCACGCCTGGTCACCTGCGGCCACGAGGGCAGCGTCCGCGACACGTGCTGGAACGGCTCGCCCTACCAGCCGGTCCCGGTCGCCGTCGACACCGGCAAGGACGTCGCGCTCCGGATCCTCGAGCAGCCGGAGGACTACCCCGGTGTCGTGGCCGACCAGCAGACCGTCCGCGACTATCCCCGCCCGTTCGGCGTCAACCTGGCCCACGTCCTCGGCTACCTCAGCCCCATCACCGAGGACGAGTACGACGCCGCCAAGGAGGTCGACGACCAGTCCCTCAACGGGGCGTCCTCGGTGGGTCGTGCCGGCGTCGAGAAGCAGTACGACCAGTGGCTGCGAGGCCTGCCGGGCTACCGACGTGTGGCGGTGGACTCGATGGGCCGGGTGCTCGGTGACGACTCGGTGGTCGAGAGCACGCCCGGGGACACCGTGGTGACCTCGATCGACGCCAAGGTCCAGGCCGTGGTCGAGCGCCAGCTCGCCGCCCGGATCAAGGCCCAGCGCGCCGAGATGGACCCCGTCACGGGGCGACGCTACGAGGCCGACTCCGGGGCCGCCGTGGTCCTCGAGGCCAGGACAGGGCGCGTCGTCGCGATGGCCAGCCAACCGACCTATGACCCCGGCGTGTGGGTCGGCGGCATCTCCGACAAGCAGCTCGACCACCTCTACTCCGAGAAGGCCGGGACACCGCTTCTCTCGCGTGCGACGCAGGGGCAGTTTGCGCCCGGGTCGACGTGGAAGCCCTTCATGACGGCGGGGGCGCTCACCAACGGCTACTCGATGGACACCTCGATCCCGTGCCCGTCCAGCTTCCAGGTCGGCAACCGACCCTTCAAGAACTACGAGTCCGGCACCTACGGCAACATCGGCTTCGCCAAGGCGCTCGAGGTCTCCTGCAACACCTTCTTCTACCGGATCGGCTACGACTACTGGCAACGCTTCGGCACCGACGTGGCCGACGTCGACGCTCGCGACCCCCTCGTCGAGGAGGCCAAGGAGTTCGGGTTCGGCTCCCGCACCGGGATCGACCTGCCGGGCGAGGCGCCGGGGCGGATCGCCGACCGCCGGTGGAAGCGCGCCTACTTCGAGTCCCAGAAGGACTACTACTGCAAGATCGCCGACAAGCCGCAGACGCGGGCGACCAGCGACTTCGTCTACAAGTTCGCCCGGGAGTTCTGCCTCGAGGGCTATGCCTACCGGGCCGGCGACGCGGTCAACTTCAGCATCGGCCAGGGCGACACCATCGTCACCCCGCTCCAGCTCGCCCGCGCGTACGCCGCGCTGGGCAACGGGGGCATCCTGTGGGCGCCGACGGTCGCCAAGGCCATCGTCAGCCCCGAGGGCAAGGTGCTGCGACGGATCGCGCCGCGCAAGTCGGGCAAGGTCAAGGTCCCGGCGAAGTACCTCGACTACATCGACGAAGCCCTCAAGAACGTCACCCGCCAGGGCACGATGGCCTGGAAGATGGGCGGCTTCCCTCTCGACGACGTGGTCATCCGCTCCAAGACCGGGTCGGCCGAGGTCTACGGCAAGCAGACCACCGGCTGGGTCGCCTCCTACTCCGACGACTACGTCGTGGTGATGATGATCAGCCAGGGCGGCACCGGCTCGGGCTCGACCGGCGACGGCATCCGCGCGATCTGGGAGGCGCTGTACGGCGTGGAGGGCGAGAAGGTCGTGCCCGCGCGTGCGGCGATCCCCGGCACGCGTCCCCCGCGGCAGCTGCCGACCTTCCTCGACGACGGGTCGATCCTGCCGCCGGTCGCGCGGAGGCGCCGATGAGCACCACCGCACACGGCACGAGCGTCCGGATGGGCTGGCGTGCACCCGGGCTCGACTGGCTCCTCATGCTTGCCGCGTTCGCCCTGGTCCTCCTCGGCACCCTGCTCGTGTGGTCGGCCACCTCCACCCGCGTCGACCTGACCGGCGGCGACCCGGCGGCCTACCTGCGCAAGCAGCTGGTCAACGTGGCCATCGGCCTGGTCCTGATGGTCCTGGTCCTCGCGACCGACCACCGGTGGGTGCGCATCCTGGCGCCACTGGCCTACCTCGCGAGCGTCGTGGGGCTGGTGCTCGTGCTCGTCGCGGGCTCCACGATCAACGGCTCCCGCTCGTGGCTGCAGCTGGGTGGGATGTCGATCCAGCCGTCCGAGTTCGCCAAGCTCGCCGTGGTCATCGGCATGGCCCTGCTCGTGGCCGAGCGGGCCGAGGGGCGACGGGGTCGCGGCGTCGGCACGCTGGAGGTCCTCGGGATGCTCGCGATCGCGGCCGTCCCCGCCGCCTTGATCCTCCTCCAGCCCGACCTGGGCACGATGCTGGTGCTGTCCGCGACCGTCTTCGGCGTCCTCGCCGTCGCCGGGGCCGGCCGGGCCTGGCTGGCGGGCCTCACGATCGCCGGAGTCGGTGCCGCCGTGGTCGCCGTGCTGCTCGGAGTCCTGGAGGACTACCAGGTCGACCGCTTCCTGGCGTTCACCAACCCCGGGCTCGACCCGCGCGGCGCCGGCTACAACACCGAGCAGGCGCGGATCGCCGTCGGCAACGGTGGGCTGTTCGGCCAGGGCCTCTTCGACGGCTCCCAGACGCGGTCGGGGTTCGTCCCCGAGCAGCACACCGACTTCATCTTCACCGTCGCCGGCGAGGAGCTCGGCCTGGTCGGTGCCGGCCTGGTCATCCTGCTGCTGGGAGTGCTGATCTGGCGTGCCCTCGTCGTCGCGGTCGAGGCTCGCGACGTCTTCGGCAGGGTGGCCGCCGCCGGGATCGCCTGTTGGTGGGGCTTCCAGGCCTTTCAGAACATCGGCATGTGCCTGGGCATCATGCCCGTGACCGGTGTGCCCCTGCCCTTCGTGTCGTACGGCGGCAGCTCGCTGTTCGCGGGCATGCTCGCCCTGGGCCTGCTCCAGAACATCGCCCTGCGGTCCGGCGCGCCGGGTCCCAGGCGGGGTGTGGTCGACGCGACCCGAGTCCTCGTCCGGCGCTGAGCCGGCGGCGTACTAGCCTGACCCGGACAACGAGGACGCGCAGGTGTGAGGAGATGTCGTGGTGGGCGAGGACGGACGTGCTGCCGGAGACCAGGTCGAGCGGTGGGAGGCCGAGGTCATGGAGGCACGTCACCAGGTGCTCACCCAGCGTGACCACATCATCGGCACCGAGGCGCAGGTGGCCCGGCTGACCAGCGACAACAAGCGGCTGCTGAGGGAGGCCAACCGCGCTCGCAAGATGCTGTCCAACGTGCGCCGCAAGCTCCAGGAGGAGCGGGCAATCACCCGGGAGCTGCGCCAGCGGCTGGCCCGGGTCACCGCAGAGCTCGAGGCCGCCCAGCGGCAGCCGGCCCTCGGTCGTCGTGTCGCCCGCAAGGTCCTCGGGGGCGGGCGGTGAGCAAGGCCCCGCTCTTCTCGATCGTCACTCCCGTCTACGAACCACCTCTCGACGTCCTGGGCGACACCATCGCCTCGGTGCTGGCTCAGGAGCATGCGGAGTGGGAGTGGCTGCTGGTCGACGACTGCTCGCCCTCGCAGGCCGTGCGCGACCTGATCCGCGAGCACTCCGCCCGCGACCCCCGCATCAGGCTCATCGAGCGCGAGACCAACGGGCACATCGTCGCGGCGTCCAACGACGGGATCGAGGCAGCCACCGGCGAGTTCATCGTCCTGCTCGACCACGATGACCTGCTCACCCCGGACGCCCTGGCAGCCAACGCCCGCATGATCGAGGCCCACGACGACGTCGACTACCTCTACTCCGACGAGGACAAGATCGACGACGAGGGCCGGCTCTACGACGAGTTCCGCAAGCCCGACTGGTCGCCCGAACGTCTGCGCGGCCAGATGTACACCTCCCACCTCTCGGTGATGCGCACCGATGTCGTGCGCCGGGTCGGCGCCTTCCGTGAGGGCTATGACGGGTCCCAGGACCACGACCTCGCCCTGAGGGTCGGCGAGGTCGCCCGCCGCGTCGTCCACATCCCACGGGTCCTCTACCACTGGCGCGCCGTGGAGGGGTCGGCGTCGGCCGACATCAATGCCAAGCCCTACGCCACCATCGCGGGGGCCAAGGCCGTGCAGAGCCACCTCGACCGGCTGGGCATCGAGGCCGAGGTGGGCCAGGGCCCCGTCCCCGGCCACTACCGGGTGCACCGCCGTCTCGACCCGGCCGTGCGGGTGTCGGTCGTCATCCCCACGATCGGGCAGTCAGCGCTCATCTGGGGCACCCGCCGGGTGATGGTGGTCGAGGCCGTCCGGTCGCTGCTCGAGCACACCGGCCACGACAACCTCGAGATCGTCATCGTCCACGACGTTCCGACGCCTCCGGAGGTGCTCGACGAGCTGCGCGAGGTCGCCGGCGACAAGCTGGTGCTCGAGCGGTTCGCGAAGCCGTTCAACTACAGCGAGAAGATGAACGTCGGGTGCCTGCGGGCCACCGGCGACCGGCTGGTCTTCCTCAACGACGACGTCGAGGTGATCTCCGACGGCTGGATCGAGCAGCTGGTGGCGCCGCTGGACGAGCCTGACGTGGGCATGACCGGCGCCCGTCTCTACTTCAGTGACACCACCGTCCAGCACGCTGGCCACGTCTACGCCTGGGGTCACTACCACCACCCGTTCCGCGAGCTGCCGCGCGAGTCCTACGGCCCCTTCGGCGCGCTCATCATCAACCGCGAGACCAGCGGCGTGACTGCCGCCTGCGCCGCCATGCGGCGCGACACCTTCCTCGAGGTGGGCGGGTTCGCCGAGGGTCTGCCGGTCAACTTCAACGACGTGGACCTCTGCTACAAGGTGCGTCGCCAGGGCCTGCGCATCGTCTACGTCGCGGCCGTCGAGCTCTTCCACTTCGAGTCCCGCACCCGCGAGGGGTCGGTGCACGACTGGGAGCGCAACATCGTGCGCGGTCGCTGGGGGTTCCCCGAGGCCGACCCCTTCGTCGACGTCCCGAGGAAGCGTCGCAGGCGCAAGGTCCGCAACAACGACGACGAGTACCCCGGTGGCAGGGAACCGCTCACGAGCGACCCCGTGGAGACGGGCAGGAACGCCCGCAAGGCGGCCGGACGGGGCCGCGCGACGTAGGCTGGTTCCTCGCCCAGACGCCTGCGCGTCGCCCCGATCACTGCGAGGTGCCAACTCCCGTGTCCACTGCCTCGGTCTTCCCTCGGCTCGAGCCCAAGCTGCCGACGGTCCAGAAGCCGATCCAGTACGTCGGCGGCGAGCTCAACTCGGTCGTCAAGGAGTGGGACTGCGCGCCGGACGGCGAGACCGTGCGCTGGGCCCTGATGTACCCCGACGCCTACGAGGTCGGCCTGCCCAACCAGGGCGTGCAGATCCTCTACGAGGTGCTCAACGAGCGTGACTGGATCATCGCCGAGCGCACCTACGCGGTGTGGCGCGACATGGAGGACGTCATGCGCGCCGGCGACGCCGAGGGTCCGATCCCGCAGTTCACCGTCGACAGCCACCGCCCGGTGGGGGCCTTCGACCTGTTCGGGATCAGCTTCTCCACCGAGCTCGGCTACACCAACATGCTCAACGCCCTCGACCTGGCCGGCATCCCGCTCCACGCCGCCGACCGCGGGGAGGACCACCCGGTCGTCATCGCCGGTGGTCACGCGGCTTTCAACCCCGAGCCGATCGCCGACTTCATCGACGCCGCCGTCCTGGGTGACGGGGAGGAGGTCGTGCTCGCGATCTCCGAGGTGGTGCGTGAGTGGAAGGACCAGGGCCGTCCCGGTGGGCGTGAGGAGCTGCTGCGCCGGCTCGCCGTCACCGGCAACATCTACGTCCCCCGCTTCTACGACGTGACCTACGCCGCCGACGGAACCATCGAGGCGGTCACCCCCAACCGACCGGGCATCCCGTTCCGCGTGCGCAAGCACACCCTGATGGACCTCGACCAGTGGCCCTACCCGGCCAACCCGCTCGTGCCGCTCGCCGAGACCGTGCACGAGCGCTTCTCGGTGGAGATCTTCCGTGGCTGCACGCGCGGCTGCCGCTTCTGCCAGGCCGGCATGATCACGCGCCCGGTGCGGGAGCGCTCGATCAAGACGATCGGCGACATGGTCGAGAACGGCATCCGCAAGACCGGCTTCGAGGAGGTCGGCCTGCTCTCGCTCTCCAGCGCCGACCACACCGAGATCGGCGACGTCGCGAAGGGGCTGGCCGACCGCTACGAGGGCTCCAACGTCTCGCTGAGCCTGCCCAGCACCCGTGTCGACGCCTTCAACATCACCCTCGCCAACGAGTTCTCGCGCAACGGCCGCCGCTCCGGGCTCACCTTCGCCCCGGAGGGCGGCAGCGAACGCATGCGCAAGGTCATCAACAAGATGGTGACCGAGGAAGACCTCATCCGCACGGTCGCGACGGCCTACTCCCACGGCTGGCGTCAGGTGAAGCTCTACTTCATGGTGGGCCTTCCCACGGAGACCGACGAGGACGTGCTGCAGATCGCCGACCTCGCCAAGGCGGTCATCGCCAAGGGCCGAGAGGTCTCCGGCCGCAACGACATCCGCTGCACGGTGTCGATCGGCGGCTTCGTGCCGAAGCCCCACACGCCGTTCCAGTGGGCCGCCCAGCTCGACGTCGAGACGACCGACGACCGGCTCAAGCAGCTGCGCGACGTCGTGCGTGACGACAAGCGCTACGGCCGGGCGATCGGGTTCCGCTACCACGACGGCAAGCCCGGCATCGTCGAGGGACTGCTGTCCCGCGGCGACCGCCGGGTCGGTCGCATCCTCGAGGAGGTGTGGCGCGACGGCGGCAGGTTCGACGGCTGGAGCGAGCACTTCTCCTACGAGCGGTGGATGGAAGGCGCCGAGCGTGCCCTGGCCGGCACCGGCGTCGACGTCGACTGGTTCACCACCCGTCAGCGGGAGTACGACGAGGTGCTGCCCTGGGACCACCTCGACTCCGGCCTCGACAAGGACTGGCTGTGGGGCGACTGGGAGGATGCGCTCGCGGCCGCCGACGGCGCTGACATCGAGATCGAGGACTGCCGCTGGACGCCGTGCTACGACTGTGGCGTGTGTCCCGAGATGGGCACCGAGATCCAGGTCGGCCCGACCGGTCAGCAGCTCCTCCCGCTCTCCGTCGTCTGAACTCCCGAGTCGGCGCGAACCATCGCCGAGTCGGCGCCAACCACCGCCGAGTCGGCGCCAACCATCGCCGAGTCGGCGTGAACCGACCGTCGAGTCGGCGTGAACCGACCGTCGAGTCGGCGTGAACACGCCGTCGAGTAGGCGTGGCCATGACGTCCCCGTCGGATGATCGGGCAACCCGGCCCAGGTAGCGCCGACTCGGCGAGGGGTTGACGCCGACTCGGCGAGGGGTTGACGCCGACTCGGCGAGGTTTGGCGCCGACTCGGCGAGGTTTGGCGCCGACTCGGGAGCAGGTACGAGGTGCTGCCGGCCGGTGTCGGGCGGAGGTCGCCCGATAGGGTGCCGCGCATGAACGGCTCCTCACCCGAACCGCCCCGCACCAGCGCCCAGGACACCCAGTCAGAGGCCTATGCAGACCGCCTGCGCAACCTGAGCGGGGCTCGGTGGAAGCAGGTGCTCGACGTCCAGCGGCCCTACCGTTGGAACCTTCGCCGCCAAGGTCTCGGACGGACCCTCGACGTCGGGTGCGGCATCGGCCGCAACCTGCTCAACCTGAGCGCTGACTCGGTCGGGGTCGACCACAACGCCGAGTCGATCGCGGAGTGCCGGGCCCGTGGTCTGGTTGCCTACACGTCCGAGGAGTGGCAGTCGACGCCGGAGGTCGCGGTGCCGGAGTCGTTCGACGGCATGCTCCTGGCGCACGTGATCGAGCACGTCATGCCGGAGCACTGGGAGGAGCTCGTCTCGGCGTACCTGCCCTATCTGCGACCCGGCGGCACGGTCATGATGATCTGCCCCCAGGAGAAGGGCTACACGACCGACAGCACGCACGTGCACTTCACCGACGGCACTCAGCTGGCAGACCTTGCCACACGGGTCGGCCTGGTCATCGAGAAGAACTACAGCTTCCCCTTCCCGCGGTTCGCGGGCCGGTTCTTCCCCTACAACGAGTTCTGCCTGGTCGCACGCAAGCCGGCCTGACTCACGGGCCCTTCCTCGAGGCCGGCGTCAACGCGAGAGGACGTGGCGTAGCACGATGACCACGCCGCGCCCCGACCGCTGCAACGCTGCGGACGGAAGCAGTGACAGCGCGTGCATCCGGGACACCCACCTGCGACGGGCGACCGAGCCGGCGCGTCGCCACCCCCGGGACTCCAGCCGGCCGGCGATCTCCCGGTAGAAGCGCCGCTCGTCCGCGAAGCGGCTGCCCTGGAGCGAGCTGATCGAGGACGCGCTGTCGTCGTGGCGCCGGTAGCAGAAGGTCACCTCCTCGCGGAGGACCAGCTGGGCGCCGTCGAGGACCATGTCGAGGATGAAGGCGAGGTCCAAGATGATGGGGAGGTCGGGCCGGAACGAGTGACGCGCCACGGCTGCTCCATCGAAGGCCAACGACGGCCAGTACAGCCAGTTTCCGCGGAGCAGGCTCGCTGCGAGCTCCTCGCCCGAGAGGACCACCGGCCTGGGTCCTGACGGTGTCAGCCATGCCTTGACGCGCTCGGCCAGCCCCGAGCTGGGGCGGTCCTCACCGTCGATGACGCGCACCCCGGGCTGGATGATGGTGGCGTCCGGATGCTCGGCCCTCGCCCGGCGCAGCTCGGCGACGTAGTCCGGGAGAAGGAGGTCATCGGACCCGAGGAAGACCACCAGGTCGCCGTCGGCCAGCGTCCGACAGCGCTCGAAGTTGCCGCTCACCCCGAGGTTCTCGGGGTTGCGCAGGTAGCTGATCCGGCTGTCGGGGTGCGCGGAGTACGTCATCTCAGCGCGCGTGTCGGGATAGTGGTCGTCGACGATCGTCAGGCGCCAGCCAAGGTCGCTCTGTGCAAGCACGCTGTCCACCGCGCGGTCCAGCAACGCCGGATCTCCCCAGTAGGGGAGCACGACGTGCACCAGCGTCACGGCTGGTCGACCTCGTCGTCTCGGTCGCCGTTGCCGGGGTGGTCGGTGTCGGACTGCAGCCTGAGCAGGGCCACCTCCTCGGCGAGCGTCCTGGTGCGTTCCTCCAGCCGACCCAGCTCGTAGCTGTGCTGGAGCGACATCGCCAGCAGCACCAGGGACCCGAGGAAGAACAGGAGGTTGACCGGGAGCACCACGCCCAGCGCGTCGGCCAGGGCGGCAACGGCGCCCGGAGCGAGGGAGGTCACCAGGGCTCCGACAGCGATGAGGAACCAGATGAGTGCGTACTTCTCCCGGAGCCGGTGGCGCCTGAGCATCTCGAAGAGGGTGACGATGATGATGAGGGAGGCGACTGCACCCAGCACGGTGGCGTTGGTCATGACGGCTCGCTCACGCTGTCGGGGATCTTCTCGTGGAAGCCTTCGTCGAACGTCGCCGGCCACCTGCGGACGAGGGCGAGGCACAGGGCGACCACCGCCCTGCCCAAGAAGATCGCGGCCTTGAACGGGGAGGCGCTGGGACGACCGCCGGCGCGCGGGCGCATGGTCACCGGCACCTGGGTGATGCTGCACTTCATGCGGAGCGCGATCACGAGGGACTCGACGGTGTCGCCGAGGTACTCCGCCGGGTAGTGGCGTGAGAAGACCAGCATCGCGCGCCGGTTGCAGGCACGGAAGCCGGAGGTGACGTCGGTGAGCCTGGTGCCTGCCAGCCTGCTGAGCACGGCGGCCAGGAGGAACATGGCCCAGCGGCGCGGACCGCGCACCCGGTAGGGGTCGTCGGAGGAGGCGAAGCGGGCTCCGATGACGATGTCGTGGTCCTCGAGCGCATCGACGAGCGGCTTCAGGAAGGACGGGTCGTGCTGGCCGTCGGCGTCGATCTGCACCGCGACGTCGTAGCCCTGGGCGTAGGCCCAGCGGTAGCCGGCGCGCATGGCGCCTCCGACCCCGAGGTTGAAGGGCAGCCGCAGGACTGCGGCGCCGGCTGCACGTGCCCGCGAGGTGGTCAGGTCGCCGGAGCCGTCGTCGACGACGAGCAGGTCGGCGTCAGTCACTCGCTCGCGGATCTCGCGCACAGTGTCGGCGATGCAGTCCTGCTCGTTCCACGCCGGCACGATCACCAGGACGCGAGGCTTGGGGATGGCTGCCGGCACGGCGGGGATGCTACCAACGGACGCCGGTCCCACCGGCTCCATCAGGCCTCGCCCATCATGAGCGCGAGCCCCCACGTGAGGACGCCCAGGGCCAGCAGTGCGTACCTGGCCCAACGGTGGCGGGTGTCGACGAGCAGGGCGGCGGAGAGGATGGCCCAGGGGAGGAGCGAGTGGCCGTAGCGACTCGGCAGGGGCACGTAGTTCTCCTCCACGACGCCGACTGCGATGGCCAGGGCAGGTGCTGCCACGATCGCGACCACCACGGTGGCCAGGCCCACGAAGCGGTGCTGGGCGATGACTCCCTTCGACATGGCCAGGCCGGCCGCGCCTCCGATCGCGAGCAGCGTCGCTATGGCGAAGACCGGCAGGCTGGCCGGCCCCGTCGCGTGGGGGGACAGCGCTCCCTGGCCGATCACCGGGAGGAAGTTGCCCAGCTCGATGACCAGGTGCTTGCGCTCGAGGGGGACGGCGAAGCCGAACTGGGGCTGGGGTCCGAGCGCGATCGACGACCGGATCGCGAGCCACACGGCCTGGGCCGCCATCGAGCCGAACACGATGGTGAGGGCCGACAGGGTGCGCCGGTCGCGGACGAAGGCAGCAACCCGGGAGCCGGCGCCCCGGCGATCCCGGTGTGCCGCGAGCGCGGCGGCCAGCAGCAGCACCACGGCGGCCACCACGAAGCCGATGAGGTTCTGGAGCTTGAACAGCGTGGCGAGGGCAGCGGCCGCGGGAAGCACCACCAGGGACCAGCGGACGCCGTCGAGGGCCCGCACGGTCAGCCATGCGGCGATCGCCCCCGAGGCGAGGGCTGGCGCGTCTGTGGAGATGTACGTCGTCGCCCAGTAGGCCGGGAGCGACCCCACCAGCACCAGGCCCAGCCCCAGGGCGACCGGAAGCGGCACCCGGGCCCGACGCATCGCGAGGTAGAGGAACACCGCTCCGAGGCTGAGCCAGAAGCCGCCGACCGCGCGTCCGGCGTCGACGAAGTCGACCCCTGCCCAGATCAGCGGCTGGGCGAGCGCGCGCGTGGTGAGGAAGTAGAGCGGGGTGTAGAGGTCGGCGGTGGTGCCGCCGGCGATCGGGTAGCCCACGCTGTTGGGGGCGCGGCACGCGTCCTTGTTGACCCCCATCTCCGGGATGGCTCGGACGCCGTTGCAGACCATGTAGCGACGCGCGAAGAGGGGCATCTCCTCGCCCTGCCGCACGATTCCCTGGTCGGCGACCACGGCGTAGTAGCCGACGTACTGGTACTCGTCGATGGGCGACATCATCTCGTGCTCGGCCACCTGCTCGGTGGTGAAGACGAACGAGGCCAGCACCAACGCGAGCACGGCCAGGAGATCACCTCGGCGGTGCCACCAGCGACGCGTCGAACGGGTGGTCGCTGCTTCTTCCATGGCCGCGACCCTAAACCGCGGACAGGCACTCCTCGCACACGAGGTCTAGCCTTGGCGCTCGTGCGCCAACAGCCCGAGCAGCAGGCCCCGCCCGTCCAGCGCCTCCGCGTGAGGTACGCCAAGCGCGGGCGGCTGCGATTCACCAGTCACCGTGACTTCAGCCGTGCCTTCGAGCGAGCGGTCTTCCGGGCGCGCATCCCGATGGCGTACTCCTCGGGCTTCAACCCGCACCCCAGGATCTCCTACGCGGGGGCCGCCCCGACCGGATCGGCCAGCGAGGCCGAGTACCTCGAGCTGGCGCTCGCCCAGGTGGTCTCGCCGGCCGACGTCCACGCCGACCTCGACGAGGCCCTGCCTCCCGGCCTCGACGTGCTCGAGGTGGTCGAGTCACAGGGAGGGTCGTTGGCAGACCTCCTCGAGGCCAGCCACTGGCGTCTGGAGGTCGATGGGGAGCCGGCGGCGGCACTCGAGGCGGTCACGGCCTTCCTGGGCGCCTCGGAGGTGCTGGTCGAACGGATGACCAAGAAGGGCCTGCGCGAGTTCGACAGCCGTGCCGCCGTCGCCTCCCTGGCGGTCGTGGACTCCCAAGCGCGTACGACGATCGACCTGGTCCTGCGTCACGGCACCCCCTCGGTCCGGCCCGACGACGTGCTCCGCGGCCTCACCCAGCTCACCGGCTTCGAGGCGGGGGACGCCCCGCTCATGACCCGGGTCTCCCAGGGTCCCATCGGGGACGACGGCGTCGTGGGCGACCCGCTGGCCCCGCGCGCATGACGACGCGCGGGGGTCGATGTGCGATACTCGCCACGTTCGACGGCCCTTGGGAACGTCCAGGGACCCGCCGAGCCGACGACGTTCTCGCCGGTCCGCACGACGGGCCGGCACCCCGGGTGGTGGAACGTCACCGGACCGCGACGCGGCCCTGACGAGACGGTGACAGCGACTCGTCGCACAGGGGCTCGGCGACCGCGGCAGGTGACGTCACGGCGCCCGACGGCGCAGCAGCGGAGGAAGTCGCCGCCAGACAAGCTTTGTGTTCGCCGCCGATGGTGGGCGAGCGCCATACACCGGCATCTCCCTCGGGGATGCCTGAGGAGCGTCACATGCTCGACGAGGACCAGCCCGGCAACAGCACCGAGAACGCCAGCGGCGAAGGCGGCACCACCGAGGCGGCGCCTGCCGCGCCGGACGCTCCGGCGAAGCCGGTGGTGAAGAAGACCACCCGCAAGGCGCCGGCCAAGCGCACTGCCAAGAAGGCGGCGGCTCCCGCGCCGGCCCCGGAGGCGGTGCCCGACGCTGCTGCGCCTGAGGAGCAGTCCCAGGCGACTGCGCCGGAGAAGCCGGTGGTGAAGAAGACGACCCGCAAGGCTCCTGCCAAGCGCACCGCCAAGAAGGCGGCTCCCGCCACCGACACAGCGGCCGACTCCGCTCAGGACACGCTGCCGGAGATGTCGGCAGAAGCCGAGCCGACGCCCAGGAAGTCGGCGTCCGGCCGGGCCACGAAGAAGGCGACCGCCCCGCGCAAGAGGGCAGCGTCCAAGCCGGAGGCCGATGTCCCCCTCGAGGTCGAGGCAGGTGCTGAGGACGCGCCGCTGGAGACACCGTCGGCGGGCGTGGGTGCCGTGCTCTTCCAGGCTCCCGACGCCACCAAGGCGCCGGTTCGCCGCTCGCGCAAGAAGGCGGCGGCCGTGCCGCCGGTCGAGGACGCCGAGGACACTGCTGACGACGCTGCGGACGACGCACCCGTCGAGGTCGCGGGAGCGGCTGAAGCCGAGGTCGCGCAGGCCGCCACCGACGAGGTCACCGACGAGGAGTCCGCCGAGGACGCTGCCGAGGAGGGCGCTGCCACGCGCCGCCGCCGGCGTCGTGGCGGTCGCCGCCGCCGCAAGCCGGGCGACGGCGCGGCCGACCAGGAGGGCAACGGCGACGACGAGCAGCCCGCTGACGTCGACGACGACTCGACTGCAGAGAGCCCCAGCGGCGAGGGCAAGGACGACGACCAGGGCGGCGAGGGGGAGCCCTCGTCGCGCCGTCGTCGCCGTCGTCGCCGCACCGGCGAGGAGGGTGGCGGTGACGAGGGTCCCAACACCGTGACCCGCGTCCGGAAGTCGCGCACTGGTGACGACCAGATCACCGCTGTCTCCGGCTCGACCCGCCTGGAGGCCAAGAAGCAGCGTCGCCGCGAGGGTCGCGAGGCGGGCCGCCGACGCGCACCGATCGTCAGCGAGGCCGAGTTCCTCGCCCGCCGCGAGTCGGTGGACCGGACGATGGTCATCCGCCAGCGCCAGGACCTCACCCAGATCGCGGTGCTCGAGGACAAGGTGCTCGTGGAGCACTACGTCGCCCGGGAGTCGCAGACCTCGTTGATCGGCAACATCTACCTCGGCCGGGTCCAGAACGTGCTCCCCTCCATGGAGGCGGCCTTCATCGACATCGGCAAGGGGCGCAACGCCGTCCTCTACGCCGGTGAGGTCAACTGGTCGGCGCTGGGGCACAAGGAGGGCCAGGCGCGCAAGATCGAGTCGGTGCTCCAGAGCGGTCAGTCGGTCCTCGTCCAGGTCACCAAGGACCCGGTCGGGCACAAGGGCGCGCGCCTGACCAGCCAGATCAGCCTTGCCGGTCGATTCCTCGTCTACGTCCCGGACGGGACGACGTCCGGGATCTCGCGCAAGCTGCCCGACACCGAGCGCAACCGGCTCAAGAACCTCCTCAAGGAGATCGTCCCCGACACGGCCGGGGTCATCGTCCGGACTGCCGCCGAGGGCGCCAGCGAGGAGGAGCTGACCCGCGACGTCGAGCGGCTCAAGGCCCGCTGGGAGGACGTCGAGAAGAAGTCGAAGGGGAGCGCGCCGCAGCTGCTGTACGGCGAGCCGGACCTGACGCTCAAGGTCGTGCGGGACCTCTTCACCGAGGACTTCGCCAAGCTGGTCATCGAGGGTGACGACGCGTGGGCCACCGTCCACGACTACGTCGAGTACATGGCCCCGGACCTGGCCGAGCGCATGGAGAAGTTCGAGCGCGGCCCGCAGGAGAAGGACGTCTTCGCCGTCCACCGCATCGACGAGCAGATCCACAAGGGCCTGGACCGCAAGGTGTGGCTCCCGTCGGGCGGTTCCCTGATCATCGACCGCACCGAGGCGATGACCGTCGTCGACGTCAACACCGGCAAGTTCACCGGCTCCGGGGGCAACCTCGAGGAGACGGTCACCAAGAACAACCTCGAGGCCGCCGAGGAGATCGTGCGCCAGCTCCGCCTGCGCGACATCGGCGGCATCATCGTCATCGACTTCATCGACATGGTCCTGGAGTCCAACCGCGACCTCGTCGTACGACGCCTCGTCGAGTGCCTCGGACGGGACCGGACGCGCCACCAGGTGGCCGAGGTCACCTCCCTGGGGTTGGTGCAGATGACGCGCAAGCGGATCGGCACCGGCCTCCTGGAGGCGTTCAGCGAGAACTGCGAGCACTGCCACGGTCGCGGTGTGGTCATCAAGGACGCTCCCGTCGAGCCCTCGAAGTCCGACGACGAGGGCCGGCGCAGCAATCGCCGCAAGGGACGCAAGGGCGACAGCGACGACAACGGCAGCAGCGACAACGAGTCGGGAAAAGACCGCTCCGGCCGCGGCTCCGGGCGTGGTGGTCGCGGTTCCTCGGAGCCCGCCGCGCAGACGCCGCCCTCTCCCAAGGACGTCGCGGCCATGGCTCGCCCGGACAAGCCCGTGAGCGACGCGGCTGAGTCGGGCGACACCACCGACGAGACCACGCCGACCCGCCAGCCGGAGCCGGCTCCCGAGCCCGTCGTGCCTGACGCGGCGCCCGAGCAGTCCGAGCCTGTCGTGCCTGACGCGGCGCCCGAGCCTGTCGAGCAGGTCGAGCCGCCCGCATCCCCCGAGCCCGAGCCCACGAAGCCGGCCGTGGTGACCCGGACCCGCAGGCGGGCGGCCAGCCGTCCGGCCGGCCCTCCGGAGCTGGTGCCCGTCGGGGTCGCCGGAAGCAGTCCGACGACTGGCCAGGTCGAGCCGGGCACGGCCACGGTCGAGCCCGGCGTCGCCGGTGACGACGCCGCGCCGGTCGAGCACGTCCCGATCAAGAAGAAGGGGCCGCGCAAGCGCTGAGAGCGCTGCCTGGACGAGACAGAAGAAGGACGCCCGCCGCGAGATCGCGGCGGGCGTCCTTCTCGTGTCGGGTCAGGCGCGCCTGGCGAACCAGGCGTTCGAGTCCTTCTGCCACAGGAACCACAGGGTCGCCACCCCGAGCGCCATGTAGACGCCGTTGAGGATCGGGATGATCCCGGGCTGGGGCTGGGTGAAACTGAACAGCCCGAAGAGGAGGCCCAGCGCCGTCAGCACCGTGAAGACGATGCGTGCCCAGTTGGCTCCCTTCTTGATGAACATGAGCAGGACGATGGCCAGGCCGACGCTGACGAGCAGGGAGATCACCATGGTCCCGATCGCGAACGCCCTGGTGAAGCTCTCGAGGTCGGCGGCGCTGACGCCGTCCGTCGGCGGCTGGCTCTCCAGCGCCTCGTCGATGATGGAGTCGAGCATCACGAAGGTGACCACCATCGTCAGCACGGTCAGCGCGACGCGGGCCCAGATCAGGTTGACGGCTGTCCGGACGGACTTCGGGGGCTCGGTCATGAGGGCCTGCTGGCCGTCGCCGGCCGTGCCGTACGACGACTGGCCGTAGGGGGCCTGACCGTAGGGCTGGGCCGGCTGCTGGCCGTAGTCGGGCTGGCCGTGAGGCTGCTGGCCGTAGTCGGGCTGGCCGTATCCGTCCCCCGGAGGCGGTGTGGAGCTCATGTATCTTTTCCCCTCGTGTGGTGTTCGTGCCCGGGATCGAGCACGTCGGCCAGTATGTCGGAGGTCGGCATTTTGCGGCTCCGAGGGCCGATCCCGTACTCTTGACCGTCGGCGTGATCATGCGCCGATTCCTGTGCGCCCGCGTAGGCGGTGTCGTGCGCAGGCCGTCAGTCCTGACTCGTCAGTGCTGGCCCACCAGTCCTGACCCATCAGTTTCATGCAAGTCCCGACGAGGAGAGTGCCGTGTACGCGATCGTGCGCAGTGGCAGCAAGCAGCAGAAGGTCGCCGTGGGCGACGTCATCGAGATCGACGCGATGGCTGCCGAGGGTGACACCCTCACCCTGCCCGTGGTGATGGTCGTCGACGGCGAGAAGGTCACCGCGACCGGCCTCGACAAGGCGAGCGTGACCGTCGAGGTCACCGGGCGGACCAAGGGCCCGAAGATCATCATCCAGAAGTACAAGAACAAGACCGGCTACAAGAAGCGCCAGGGTCACCGCCAGAAGTACACCCAGGTCAAGGTCACCGACATCTCCCTGTGAGCCCACGCTCCAGGTCGCAACTCCTCGAGAAGGACTGAACTCATGGCACACAAGAAGGGCGCCGCGTCCACCAAGAACGGCCGCGACTCCAACTCCCAGCGCCTGGGCGTCAAGCGCTTCGGCGGCCAGACCGTCAACGCCGGCGAGATCATCGTCCGCCAGCGCGGCACCCACTTCCACCCGGGCTCGGGTGTGGGTCGCGGCGGCGACGACACCCTGTTCGCCCTGGTGGCCGGCGCCGTCGAGTTCGGCACCCGCCGGGGCCGCAAGGTCGTCAACATCGTCCCTGGCGAGTGACGCACCAGCGACACTGAATCTTCCGCGGAGGGCGTCCCTATGCTGGGGACGCCCTCCGCTCCATTTCTCCACCACTCCTCAGGCAGGAACCCCATGGCAGTCCCGACCTTCGTCGACCACGTGACGCTGCACATCGCAGCAGGGCGGGGCGGCAACGGCGTGGCGTCCGTGCACCGCGAGAAGTTCAAGCCCCTCGGCGGGCCCGACGGCGGCAACGGCGGGCCTGGCGGCTCGGTGATCCTGCGGGTCGACACCGACGTCACCACGCTCGTCGACTACCACCACAGCCCCAAGCGCACCGCCGAGCACGGCGGTCACGGCGCGGGTGCCCACCGCAACGGCGCCCACGGCAAGGACCTGGTCCTCCTCGTCCCTGACGGCACGCTCGTCAAGGACATGCACGGCAACGTCCTCGGCGACATGGTCGGGGCCGGCACCGAGATGGTCATCGCGGCTGGTGGTCGTGGAGGACTCGGCAACGCGGCGTTGGCGTCGTCCAAGCGCAAGGCGCCCGGCTTCGCCCTGCTCGGCGAGCCCGGCGACGAGCTGGACGTCCGCCTCGAGCTCAAGGTGGTCGCCGACATCGGCCTGGTCGGGTTCCCCAGCGCCGGCAAGTCCTCCTTGATCGCCGCCATCTCGCGTGCTCGTCCCAAGATCGCCGACTACCCCTTCACGACCCTCGTGCCCAACCTCGGCGTGGTCACTGCGGGGGACACGACGTTCACGGTCGCCGACGTGCCCGGCCTGATCGAGGGCGCCGCCGAGGGCCGGGGGCTGGGCCACGACTTCCTTCGCCACGTCGAGCGCTGCGCGGCCCTGGTCCACGTCGTCGACACGGCCTCGATCGAGCCCGGCCGCAACCCGGTCGACGACCTCGACATCATCGAGGGAGAGCTCCAGCGCTACGGCGGCCTCGAGGACCGCCCCCGCCTGGTCGCCCTCAACAAGATCGACGTCCCCGACGGCCAGGACATCGCCGACATGGTCGTCGACGACCTGGCCGGCCGTGGCCTGCGCGTGTTCCAGGTCAGTGCGGCGTCGGGGGCCGGCCTGCGCGAGCTCACCTTCGCGATGGCGGAGATCGTCGAGGCGGCCCGCGCCGAGAAGCCGGTCGTGGAGGCGACCCGGATCGTGCTCCGGCCGCCCTCCATCGACGGCGGTGCTGACTTCGAGGTCATCGAGACCCCGGACGGCTGGCGCGTCCGCGGCATCAAGCCCGAGCGCTGGGTGCGCCAGACCGACTTCAGCAACGAGGAGGCCGTCGGATTCCTCGCAGACCGCCTCAACCGCCTCGGCGTGGAGGCCAAGCTCGTCGAGATGGGTGCGGTCGAGGACGACCCGGTCCTCATCGGCCCCGAGAACAACTCGGTCGTCTTCGACTTCAAGCCCGGCATCGAGGCCGGCGCCGAGATGCTGGGTCGACGGGGTGAGGACGAGCGGCTGCGCGAGGAGCGTCCCTCGGCCACTCGCCGGCGCGACATCCAGGAGCAGATGCCCGAGCGCGGCGAGACCGAGACGCGAGCCGATGTCGCCCGGCGCATCGACCGCGAGAAGCGCGCCGAGAAGAAGGCCGCCAACAGCTCCGGGATCGGGCCCATGGCCTACGAGATCGGTTCTCCGCAGGACCCCGACTGGGACGGCGAGGAGTGACCGGTCGCAAGTCGCTGGTCCTCGCGGCTCGGCGGATCGTCGTCAAGGTCGGCTCGTCCTCGCTGACCACCACCGAGGGCGGCATCGACCCGGCGCGCGTCCGACAGCTGGTCGAGGTCCTTGCCGGCGTGCGGTCACGAGGGACCGAGGTGGTGCTGGTGTCCTCCGGTGCGATCGCTGCCGGGTTGTCGCCGCTCGGCCTCAAGCGACGTCCGCGTGGGCTCGCCACCCAGCAGGCCGCGGCGTCGGTCGGCCAGGGTTTGCTCGCACACCGCTACCAGGAGGAGTTCGACCGCCACGGGCTGGTCACCGGGCAGGTGCTGCTCACCGTCGACGACGTCACCAGGCGATCGCACTACCGCAACGCCCACCAGACGTTTGCCAAGCTGCTCGAGCTCGGCGTGCTGCCGATCGTCAACGAGAACGACACCGTCGCGACGGACGAGATCCGCTTCGGCGACAACGACAGGCTGGCGGCGCTGGTCGCGCACCTGGTCCACGCCGACCTCCTCGTCCTGCTCTCCGACGTCGACGGCCTCTACGACGGCCCTCCCTCGCGCGCGGGCTCCCGCCTGGTCCCGCTGGTCGGGTCCGACGACGACCTGGGCGGCGTCGAGCTGGGGGCGCCCGGAGGCGCAGGCGTCGGCACCGGGGGGATGACGACCAAGGTCGAGGCCGCTCGCATCGCGACCGGCGCCGGCATCCCGGTCGTGCTGACCTCCGCCGAGCAGGCCGCAGCCGCACTGTCGGGGACCGAGGTCGGGACGCTGTTCCAGGCGACGGGACGCAGGCGTCCGACGCGGCTGCTGTGGCTCGCCCACGCCACGTCGGGCCAGGGCACCGTCTCCCTCGACGCTGGCGCCGTCCGGGCCGTGGTCGAGCGGGGCGCCTCGCTGCTCCCTGCCGGCATCACCTCCGTCTCGGGCGCGTTCGTCGCCGGAGACCCCATCGACCTGGTCGACCCCTCCGGCCAGGTCGTGGCCAGGGGTCTGGTCAACTTCGACGCGGGTGAGCTGCCGGCGCTGCTCGGGCGGTCGACCGCCGACCTCAAGGTCGAGCTGGGCGCGGGCTACGAGCGAGAGGTCGTCCACCGCGACGACCTGGTCGTGCTCTGAGGCAACGTAGGCTTGCCGGGTCATGACAGAGCCACACGTCTACCTCGACCACGCCGCGACGACTCCGATGCGCGGCGTCGCGATCGAGGCGATGACCCGGCACCTCGCCGACGTCGGCAACGCCAGCTCCCTGCACGGCTCGGGCCGGGCGGCACGCCGCGTGGTGGAGGAGTCGCGCGAGACCGTGGCGCGGGCGCTCGGCTGCCGGCCGGGCGACGTCGTGTTCACCTCCGGGGGCACCGAGTCCGACAACCTCGCGCTCAAGGGCATCTTCTGGGCGCGGCGGTCCGCAGATGCGCGCCGCGTGCGGATCCTCTCCACGGCGATCGAGCACCACGCCGTCCTCGACCCGCTCGCCTGGCTGGCTGAGGAGACCGGGGCGGTGGTCGAGCTGCTGCCCGTCGACAACCTCGGTGTCCTCGACCTCGACGCCCTGCGCGCCTCGGTCGCGCGGGACCCCGGGTCGGTCGCCCTCATCTCGGTCATGTGGGCCAACAACGAGGTCGGCACGCTGCAGCCGATCGACCGGGTGGTGGAGATCGCCGCCGAGCACGAGATCCCCGTCCACACCGACGCGGTCCAGGCTGTCGGCTCGGTTCCGGTCGACTTCGGGACCAGCGGGGTGGACGCGCTGACGTTCACCGGGCACAAGGTCGGCGGGCCCTACGGCGTGGGCGCGCTCGTCGTACGACGAGATCTCCCTGTTGCTGCCCTGGTGCACGGGGGAGGGCAGGAGCGCGACATCCGCAGCGGGACCCTCGACGTCCCGGCGATCGCCGGCCTCGCCGCCGCGGTCGAGGCGGCGGTCAAGGCTCAGCCCGAGCACGCCTCGCGGGTGCAGGCGCTGCGCGACGACCTGGTCAGGCGCGTCATCGAGGTGGTCCCCGACGCGCACCTCCACGGCGCTCCGGCCGGGGAGGGGCGACTGCCCGGCAACGCCCACCTGGGCTTCCCGGGCTGCGAGGGCGACTCGCTGCTCATGCTGCTCGACGCGCGCGGCATCGAGTGCTCGACCGGCTCCGCCTGCTCGGCGGGGGTGCCGCAGCCCTCGCACGTGCTCATCGCGATGGGGTGCCGCGACGACCAGGCCCGCCACTCGTTGCGCTTCTCGCTCGGGCACACCTCGCGCGAGTCCGACGTCGACGCCGTGGTGGAGGCCATCGGCCCTGCCGTCGAGCGAGCGAGGGCGGCCCGGGCATGAAGGTCGTGGCGGCGATGTCGGGCGGCGTCGACTCCGCGGTCGCCGCGGCGCGGGCCGTGGAGGCCGGCCACGAGGTGACGGGGATCCACCTGGCGCTCTCGCGCAACCCCAAGTCCTACCGAACCGGTGCTCGCGGCTGCTGCACGATCGAGGACAGCAACGACGCGCGGCGTGCGGCCGACGTGATCGGGATCCCGTTCTACGTGTGGGACCTCTCCGACCGCTTCCACGAGGACGTCGTCGAGGACTTCATGGACGAGTACGCCGCAGGCCGGACGCCCAATCCCTGCCTGCGCTGCAACGAGAAGATCAAGTTCGCCGCGGTCCTGGACCGGGCGCTGGGGCTGGGCTTCGACGCCGTCGCCACCGGCCACTACGCGCAGCTGCGCACGGGGGCGGACGGGCTGATCGAGATGCATCGCGCCGTCGACCACGCGAAGGACCAGTCCTACGTCCTCGGTGTCCTCGACCAGGAGCAGCTTCGCCACTCGCTCTTCCCCCTCGGTGACTCGACCAAGCCCCAGGTCCGGAAGGAGGCGGCCGGGCGCGGGCTCCTGGTCGCCGACAAGCCCGACTCCCACGACATCTGCTTCGTCGCCGACGGCGACAACGCCGGCTGGCTCAAGGAGAAGCTCGGCGCGCGCAACCCCAACACCGGCGGCGACATCGTCGACAGCGTCTCGGGCGAGGTCCTCGGCACCCACGGCGGCACGGTGGGGTTCACCATCGGCCAGCGTCGAGGCCTGCGACTCGGCACTCCCGCTCCGGATGGCAAGCCCCGTTTCGTGCTCGACATCGAGCCGGTGAGCGGCACGGTCACCGTGGGGCCGCGCGCCGGGCTCGCCATCGACCGGATCAGCGGCGTCAGGCCCCGGTGGTGCGGCACCGTGCCGGCCGTGCTCGACGCCGACGACGTCACCGTGCAGCTGCGCGCCCACGGTGCCGAGCACCGCGCCGCGGTGTCGGTCAGTCCCGATGGAGGCGTCGTCGAGATCGAGCTCCTCGAGCCCGCCGAGGGCATCGCCCCCGGCCAGGCCGCGGTCATCTACGAGGGTTCGCGCGTGGTCGGCTCCGCCACGATCAGCGCCACCTCACGCAGCGAGGCCCTCGCGTGACCCCACTCGCCGCGCGGGCCGGCGACCTGCTGGGTCCGCGCCACACCACGTTCGTCGCTGCACTGGTGACTCCCCACGGCGCCGAGACCGACGCGGTCGGCACCGACGTCCACGGTGACGTGGAGCTCGGGTCGGTGACCAAGGGCATCACCGGGATGCTGTGGCGCGACGCCGTCTCGCGCGGCGAGGTCGCCGAGGAGGCCCTGCTGGGAGACCTCCTCGACGTCCCCGATGCCCTCGGGCAGATCCGCCTGGCCTCGCTCGCCACGCACTCCGCTGGCCTGCCACGACTGGCCGGTGGGTCCGAGATGCTCGGCCGCACCTGGGCCCTGTGGCGCTCGGGCCGCAATCCCTACCGCGAGGACCTGGGCGGTCTGCTCGCCCAGCTGGAAGACGTCAAGGTCCGAAGACCGAAACCGGCCTACTCCAACCTGGGGTTCGAGCTGCTCGGCCACGCGGTGGCGGCCGCCGCAGGGAGGCCGTACGCCGACCTGGTGACCCAGCGGATCGCGGAGCCGCTCGGCCTGGTGGACACCTACGTCCCCACGTCCGTCGCGCAGCTGCGGCCCGGAGCGGTGACGCCGCGCAACCGTGCCGGCCGTTCCGTCGAGCCGTGGTCCAACGAGGCCGTCGCCCCCGCCGGGGGAGTGCGGTCCTCCGCGGCCGACCTGGCCGTCCTGCTCCGCGCGATGCTCGACCGCACGATCCCCGGCGCCGACGCCCTGGATCCGCTCGCACCGTTCGTGGGGAGGATGCGGATCGGAGCCGGATGGCTCACCGGCCCGCTCCTCCGGCGCACCGTCACCTGGCACAACGGCGGCACGGGCGGGTTCCGCTCGTTCGTCGGGATCGACCGCGACCACGGTGTGGGGATCGCCCTGGTCAGCTCGACGACCCGTTCCGTCGACCGTGCCGCTGCCCGGCTGCTGGCGGAGGCTGGCGACGCATGACGACCGCCACCGGCATCGGGTCCCTGCCCGGAGACGACGACCGCGCCTACTCCGAGGCCGTCCGCACGGTGCTGGGCGAGCTGCCCGACCTCCCCCACCTGCCCGAGCTGCCGGGGCGCGGCATGACCGCGTCGATGGTGGGACGCGCCCTCGCGGTGGTGTCGGGCTTGGGTGCCGACCTGCAGCCCGCAGGATGGCGCCTCACCGACGCCCCCGGCGTCGACCACCGGCGCGCGCGGTCGCTGCTCGCCCAGGACCTCGACCAGGTCGAGGAGCAGGGCCATGGCCTCACCGGGGGCTTCAAGGTGCAGGTCACCGGACCGTGGACCCTCGCGGCGACCGTCGAGAAGCCGCGCGGCGACAAGGTGGTGTCCGACCACGGAGCCCGCCGTGACCTCGCCCAGGCGCTCGCCGAGGGTGTCCGCGAGCACGTGGCGGACGTGAGACGCCGGCTCCGCGACGTCGACCGGGTCGTCGTACAGGTCGACGAGCCGGCGCTGGCCGCGGTCGTGGGAGGAGGGGTGCCCACCGCGAGCGGTTTCGGGCGGCACCGCCGGGTCGACCTGCCCGAGGCGTCTGCCCACCTGGAGTGGGTGATGGAGGCGATCTCTGCCGCCGGGGGAGAGCCCTGGGTCCACTCGTGCGCGGCGGACACGCCGTGGGGACTGGTCGCCGGCTCGGGGGCGGTCGGACTGTCGGCAGACCTGTCGCTGCTCGGCGCTGCCGACCTGGACGTCTTCGCCGAGGCCCTCGAGTCCGGTCGTACGGCAGCGCTCGGCGTCGTGCCCTCCACCGAGCCGACCACCCCCCCGACCGACGCCGCGTCGGTCGAGCGGGTGCTCCGATGGCTCGACATGCTGGGGCTCGACCACGAGTCCGTCAGCGGGTCGCTCGTGATCACGCCCACCTGCGGGCTGGCAGGCGCGACGTCCGACTGGAGCCGGCGCGCGATGTCGCTGAGCCGCGACGTCGCGCTCAGGCTCTGAGCCCGCCGACCATCGCCAGCGAGGACTCCAGGGCCACGCGGTTCCACTCGCGCACGCCGGTGAGCATGTAGTGGCCGAGCGGGCCCATGTCGTGCAGGGCGACCTCTGCGGCGACCGGCCGGGCGCGGTCGAGGTAGGCCACGGTCTGGTCGAAGGACGTGATGCGGTCGTGCCGCCCGTGGGCACCGACGACGGTCTTGCCCCGCACCGTGTGCACCGGGTCGGCGGCGGACCACCACGGGGCGAGCCCGACCACGCCGACGACCGAGGGGTGGTCGGCGACGTGGACCGCGACCCGGGCGCCCATGGAGTGCCCGAGCAGCGCGACCGGGACCTCGCCGTGCTCGGTGACGACCTGGTCGAGGGCAGCGACCGCGTCCTCGCGCCGGTCCGCCCCGCCGTTCCAGCCGCGCTCCCGGTAGCGGACCAGCCACACCGACGCGCCGGCCTCACGTGCGGGGCCCGCGAGGGTGCGAGCCATCGACGCGGAGCGGAGCCACGACGCGCTGCGGCGGTCCGCCGCCAGCGTGGAGTGGGGCTTGCCGCCGTGGAGCATGACGATCACGGCTCGCGGGCGTCCCGTGGTGTCGTACCGGGTCACGTCGGAGTCAGTCACACCTGTCCTTCGTCGCGGTCGTCGGGGTGGATGGGACGTCAGTGGACCGGTGCCACCTCCTGTGGACCGTCCGTGGCGAGCTCCTCGTGCTTGACGTCGAGGAAGACCCAGACGAGGAGGGAGGCCGCCAGCATCATCCCGGCGCCCGTGAGGAAGGCCTGGGTGGCACCGTCGGCGAAGCCCGCCGCCCTGGTCAGGCCCGCCAGCACCTCGGGGGTGAGGTCGGTCCCGCCCTGTGCTGCCGCGCCGGCCAACTGTGGGCCGACCTCCTCGGCCCGGTCCTGGCTGAAGTGCAGTGCGACCGTGCTAAGCGCGGCGAGCCCGAGTGCTCCACCGACCTGCTGCATGGTGTTGAGGACGCCGGACCCGATCCCGCTGTCCTGCGCCCTCAGGTGGTGGAGGGCGACGAGGGTGAGGGGCACGAAGTTCAGGCCCATGCCGAGCGCCATCAGCACCACGAAGGGAAGCACGTCGGTCCAGTAGCTGACCCCGTCGCCGAGGTAGCGCCCCGACGTCAGGATGCCTGCCGCGTCCTGGGGGACCGAGAGTCGCGAGAAGCCGAAGAGGGCGGTCGCGGACATCAGCGTGCCGACGCCGGAGAGGAACCTCGGGTCGACGTGGCTGATCAGCTTGGAGGCCAGGGTCGCCGAGACGATCATCGCGATCGAGAACGGCAGGAACGCGAAGCCGGTGCGGAGAGGCGAGTAGCCGACGATGCTCTGGATGAAGAGACTGAGGAAGAAGAACATCGCGAACATCGCGGCCGGCACGATCATCATCACTGCGAAGGCGGTCGCGCGGTTGCGGTTGGCGAACACCCGGAACGGCATCAGCGGGTGCACCACGCGGGTCTCGATGAGCAGGAACAGCGCGAGGAGGGCCACGCCGACGACGAGCGCCGTGATGGTCCACGTGTCGCCCCAGCCATAGCTCTCCTGACCTGCCCGCGTCAGGCCGTAGACGATGGACAACAGGCCGGCCGTGGCAGTCACGGCACCGGGGACGTCGAGCTCGCCGGTGTGGCGCTCGGACTCGGGGAGCACCTTGGGCGCGAACACCGCGGCCGCGATGCCGATCGGGACGACGACGAAGAAGGTGTAGCGCCAGCCGGCGACGCCCAGCGGGGAGTCGAGGCCGGTGAGCCAGCCACCGAGGATCAGGCCGACGGCGGCACCCACGCCGGCCATGGCGGCGTAGATCGCGAAGGCTCGGTTGCGCTCGCGACCGGCAGGGAACGTGGTGGTGATCAGCGCGAGGGCGGCGGGGGAGGCCATGGCAGCACCCAGGCCCTGGAGGCCTCGGGCGCTGAGCAGGAGGAGCTCGGTCTGCGCCATGCCGCCCAGCAACGACGCGGCCGAGAACACCAGGACGCCGATCATGAAGACCCGGCGGCGGCCGTAGAGGTCTGCCAGGCGACCGCCCAGCAGGAGGAACCCACCGAAGGTGAGGGCATAGGCGGTGACGATCCAGGACAGGTTGGCGTCATCGATGTCGAGATCGCCCCCGATGTAGGGGAGCGCGATGTTGGCGATGGTGCTGTCGAGCACCACCATCAGCTGGGCGAGGGAGATCAGCACCAGGGCCCAGGTGAGCCGGCGGTGCTCGGCGGGGGTGACCTCCGGCTCGAGCGGGGTCGTTTCGGTGGCGGTCGTGTCGGTCATGGACGTCCTTCGTGAGGAGCTCTGGGCTCGGAGAACCGGGGAGCAGCGGGTCAGGGAGCGGGTACGGCAGCGCGCGCCGCCGGGAGGATCAGGTGGTCGACCACGCGAGCGATGAGGTCGGCGTCGGGCGTCTCGCCGAGCAGGAACACCCGGTGGAGGACGATCCCGGCAGCGGCGGGCGCCAGGAGGTCGACGTCGACGTGGGGAGGGATCTCCCCGCGCTCGATGGCGCGCTGGTAGATGCGGCGCGACACCTCGATCTTGGGGCCGATGAAGTCTCGGCGGTAGGTCTCGGCGAACTCCTCGTCCCGGCTCATGGCCGTGACGACTGCGGCCAGGACGGCGGGGGCCTGGGAATCGCCGAAGGCGCCCACGCCGCAGTAGGCCTCGATCAGGTCCTGGCGCAGGCTCCCCGTGTCGGGCTCGGGATGGGCCACCTTGCGGGAGCAGACCGCGTCGAACACCAGGGCGGGCTTGGACTCCCACCGCCGGTAGAGCGTGGCCTTGGACGCCTTGGCGGTCTGGGCCACCGCGTCCATCGTGAGGCGGTCGTAGCCGACCTCGACCAGGACTTCGATGGTGGCGTCGAGGATCTCGGCCTCGCGGTCGCCCTCCACACGGGGACGGGTCGCTGCCTGCTCCGGGGTCACGGTCGACGCCTCCTGCGGTCATGGAACGGTACGGTTTCGTTCTGTCTGATGGAACGGTACTGTCTCGTTCCATCCCGCGCAAGCGATTATCCGAGGACGGTGTGGTCGGACATCGGGGAGGACCCGTTCGCCACGTCCTCAGATGTCTCGTCGGTGGGGCACGGCAGGATGGTCCCCATGAGCACTGACGAGCCGGGAGGCCCGGAGCAGGTCGAGGTGGAGGCGGCTCCCGCCGAGGCGCGTGAGCGTCACCAGGCGCTCTCGGAGGAGGTCGACGAGGCGCGGTGGCGCTACTACGTCCTGGACGACCCCACCCTCTCCGACGCCGACTTCGACGCGCGGATGCGTGAGCTCGAGGCGCTCGAGGAGGCCTACCCGGAGCTGCGCACCCCCGACTCGCCGACCCAGAAGGTCGGCGGGGCGGTGTCCACCGAGTTCACCGCCGTCGACCACCTGCAGCGGATGGAGAGCCTCGACAACGCCTTCAGCGACGAGGAGCTGACGAGCTGGTACGACCGGATCGTCCGGGACGGGATCGACGATCCGGCGTTGCTGTGCGAGCTGAAGGTCGACGGCCTCGCGATCAACCTGCTCTACGAGAACGGCCGCCTCGTGCGAGCCCTCACCCGTGGCGACGGCCGCACCGGTGAGGACGTCACCCCCAACGTGCGCACGATCGAGTCGGTGCCCGACCGGCTCACGCCGAGCGACGGCTTCGCCGTGCCGGCACTGGTCGAGGTGCGCGGCGAGGTGTTCCTTCCCGTCGCGGCGTTCGAGGCGCTCAACCTGTCGATGAGCGAGGCCGGCAAGGCGATGTTCGCCAACCCCCGCAACGCCGCGGCCGGGTCGCTTCGCCAGAAGGACCCCCGCGTGACGGCCACGCGGGCGCTCGGCATGGTCTGCCACGGGATCGGTGCCCGCGAGGGCTTCGAGCCGACCGCGCAGTCCCAGGCCTACGAGGCCCTGGCGGCGTGGGGGCTCCCGGTCTCCGACCAGGTGCGGGTCCTGCCGTCGATGGAGGAGGTCCGCGCGTTCGTGGATCTCGTCGGCGAGCAGCGCCACTCGATCGTTCCCTACGAGATCGACGGCGTGGTCATCAAGGTCGACGACGTAGCGCTCCAGAGGCGTCTGGGCTCGACCTCGCGTGCTCCGCGGTGGGCCATCGCCTTCAAGTACCCGCCCGAGGAGGTCAACGCGCGCCTGCTGGAGATCCGCACCAACGTGGGACGCACCGGACGCGTGACGCCGTACGGCGTGATGGAGCCGACTCGGGTGGCTGGCTCGACCGTCGAGCGGGCCACCCTCCACAACGCACACGAGGTCCGCCGCAAGGACGTCCGCCCCGGCGACACGGTCATCCTGCGCAAGGCCGGCGACGTGATCCCCGAGATCCTCGGCCCGGTGCTGGCGCTGCGCGAGGAGGGCCTGCCTGAGTGGGAGATGCCCACCGAGTGCCCGTCCTGCGGCACGACGCTGGTCCAGCAGAAGGAGGGTGACAAGGACCTGCGCTGTCCCAACCACCGCGAGTGCCCCGCCCAGGTCCTCGACCGCGTCTTCCACATGGCCGGCCGCGGAGCCTTCGACATCGAAGGGCTCGGTGCCGAGGCCGCGGCCGCGCTCCACGAGGCCGGTGTCGTCGTCAACGAGGGCGACGTGTTCGGCCTCGACGCCGACAAGCTGCGCCGTACGACCCTCTTCACCAGGGCGCCGAAGAAGACTGAGGAGGGGCCCCAGCTCAGTGCCAACGGCGAGCGGCTGCTGGACAACCTCCAGACCCGCAAGGACGTCCCACTCTGGCGGGTCCTGGTGGCCCTGTCGATCCGTCATGTCGGACCGACCGCGGCCCGCGCCCTGGCGACGCGGTTCGGCTCCCTCGACGCGGTTCGCGACGCAGACGAGGAGCAGCTGGCCGACACCGAGGGAGTGGGTCCCACGATCGCCGCCTCGGTGCGGGAGTGGTTCGACGGGCCCGAGAGCGAGTGGCACCGCGAGATCGTCGAGAAGTGGCGCGCCGCAGGGGTGCGCATGGCCGACGAGCGCGACGAGTCCGTCCCGCGCACGCTCGAGGGGCTGACGGTCGTCGCCACCGGCTCCCTCGAGGGGTTCACCCGCGACTCCGTCAAGGAGGCGATCATCAGCCGCGGTGGCAAGGCCTCCTCGTCGGTGTCGAAGAAGACCGACTTCGTCGTGGTCGGGGAGAACGCCGGCTCCAAGGCCGACAAGGCCGAGCAGCTCGGCGTGCGCACGCTCGACGAGGCGCAGTTCGTCGCGCTGCTCGAGGGCGGTCCCGACGCGGTCGCGCAGGACTGAGGTTTGGGTCAGGTCCGTCCACGGTATGAGTAGGGGACCGCACGCCACACACTCGGGGGTCCACCATGCGTCTCGTCTCGATCACCGCGCTCGTCCTGGGGGTCGTCACCCCCTTGGGTGCCGTCCCGGCCGCCGACGCCGCTGCCCCCACCTGCGCCGGCGTCAAGGCCACCATCGTCGGCAACGCCCAGGACAACCGGATCAAGGGCACCCCGCGACGTGACGTGATCGTCGCAGGAGCCGGCAACGACACGATCCGTGGCCTCGGCGGCAACGACCTCGTCTGCGGTGGGGAGGGCGCCGACAAGATCTTCGGGGGGCCCGGCGACGACCGGCTGTTCGGCGAGGCGGACGCCTACTGGGCAGACCCCTACGGACGAGTCCGGCGCGTGGGCGACACCCTGGTGCCCGGCGAGGGCGACGACCGGGTCGACCCCGGCGCCGACCCCCGTCCCGTCTCGGCCGGGGTGACGGCGGTGCCCGACGGCGTGAGCTTCTCGGGAGCGCCGACCGGCCTGGTGATCAACCTGCGGGTGAGTCCCGTCGTCACCACCGCCGAGGGCACCGACTCGATCGTCACCATCCCCACCGGCATGCGGCTGATCGGCACCCAGCACGCCGACACCGTCTTCGGCACCAACTCCGCCGACTGGATCTCCCTGCGCGACGGGGACGACAAGGCGTTCGGCAACGGCGGTGACGACACCATCAGCGCCGACGGCTCCGGTCCTGCCGGCAACGACACGGTGGTGGGCGGTGCCGGCGACGACACGCTCACCGGCTCCTCGGGGTCCGACATGTTCGTGGGCGGCACCGGCCAGGACCGCCTGTCGAGCACCTCGGTCCTGCACCAGGTGTTCCGCGGCGGCGGAGGAGCCGACACCGTGACCTTCCCCCTACCGGTCGAGAGCGGCTTCGTGGCGAAGGGTCACGGCGGCCAGGACAGGCTGCGGCTGCTGGCCAACCCGAACCCTGCGGTCAAGGCGCGAGTGCGCCTGGACCAGAAGCGGGGCCGCACGAAGGTGCGCGACCTCGTGCCGACGTCGCTCGAGGGCACCATCGACGGCTTCTCCGACGTCTACCTGCCGGGCCGGGCCACGACGATCTACAAGGGCACCAACGACTCCGAGATCATCACCGCCGACCTCGACTACCGGGCTCAGATCTACGGGCGTGGTGGCGCCGACGTGCTGATCGGCTCCAACGAGCCCGACCGGCTCGAGGGAGGCGCGGGCTTCGACATCGCCCGGGGCAAGAAGGGCAACGACACCTGCAGGTCGGCCGAGCGGCGCTCGAGCTGCTGATCCGGGAGCCACGCGCGGGTGGTGCTTCCCACCACCACCCCCGGGGTGGACGATGCCTCCATGTCGCGCGCCCGCAGGTTGACCGTGATCGCGGTCGCCTGGGTGGTGCCCGTCGTGTGGGTGGTGGGTGCGCTGTTCGCAGGGCCATCCGACGGGACCGTGCTCTCCTCCGCCCACGGTGGCGCGGGCCGGGACGGCGGGGCCTTGGTGGCTCGCGCGCTCGGCGACGGTCCGCTGCGTCCCGGCGACACCGTGCTGGCCATCGGGGGACGCTCCGTCGGTCAGTGGCTGGAAACCGCGTCCCCGCCCGAGCGGCTCGTCGGTGAGGTGGTCACCTACGAGGTGAGACGGCCGGCTCGGGGCCTCGACCGGATCCTCGACCTGGACGTCACCTTGGTCCGCTTCCCGTTGGCCGACGCGATCGTGCAGGACGTCGCGGCAGTTGCGGTGTGCCTCATCCTCCTGCTGACAGGTTCCGCGGTGTTCTGGCGTCGCCCGGGCGCAACCGCTGCCAGGGCCTTCCTCGCGGGCACCGCCGGGCTCCCCGCCGTCCTCACGAGCGCGCCCTGGGGCATCGGTGCCATCGACCTCGCCGGATCGCGGGGCACGTGGCCGCAGGTGGGCGGGGAGGCGCTCGCCGCCCTCGGCGTCGGGTGTGTGTTCGTGGCGGTCGCCGCACTGGCCCCCGCCGACGCGTGGCGGCGTCGGTACCCGCCGGTCATCCTGACAGCGCTCCTCGTCCCCTGGGTGGGGTACGCCGTGTGGCTCGCTGTCGCGCTCGGGCGCGCGGGGTCCCCGGGCGAACGGCTCCAGGTCATCGGCACCGTCCTCGGGCCTGCAGTGGTTGCCACGATCCCCGTGCTCCTGTCGGTGGTGGCGTTCGACCAGGCGCGTGCATCGCGTCGTGAGGACGTGCTGGCGACCAGGCTCGTGCTCCTCGGTGTCGGATCAGGAGTGGGGGCCTGGCTGCTCCTCGACCCGGTGGCACGCTGGTTGACGGGGGAGACGGTGCTGCCTCGGCAGCTCCTGCTCCTGGTGGTGCTCACCGCCGTCGTGGGCTGCGTCGGATCCGCGATCGCGCACTACCGGCTCGGTGAGATCGAGCCCAAGGTGCGCCGCGGCCTGGTCCAGGCCATCGTCCTGGTCGTGGTGGCGGCTGCGTTCACGGGACTCGTGCGTGCCGCGGACCTCGCCGCCGACGTCTCGGTCGGCTCGATGCTGGCCGGAGGCCTCGCCGCACTGGTCCTGCTGCCGGTCGCGGTCTGGGTGCAGCGCACGCTGCGACGCATGGTCTACGGAGACCGGGAGTTCCCTCGCCGGGTCGTGGCCGACCTGCGTCGTCTCGACCCGTTGACGGCCCCCGAAGACGCCTTGGGTGAGATGCTGGAGCTGCTGTCGCGGCGCCTGCACCTGTCCTTCGCGGCGGTGGAGGTCTTCGCGACTCCGACGTCCGAGGCGATCTCCACGGCCGTCGGCACGTCGTACGGCACACCGGCGACGATCGACCTGGTCGTCGGACGCACCACGCTGGGAAGGCTCATGCTCGAGGTCGACGCCGCGCACGACCCCTTCGGTCCGGGTGACCGGCGCCTCCTGGAGGACGTGGGGACCCAGGCCGGAGCCCTGGTGCAGGCCGTGTCGGTCAACCGTGAGCTGCAACGCTCGCGCCAACGCCTCGTGTCCGCGCGTGAGGAGGAGCGCCGCCGGATCCGGCGCGACCTCCATGACGGTCTGGGACCGTCGCTGGCGACCTTGGCCATGCGCCTCGAAGGGGCGCAGGAGCTGATCGCCCAAGACCCCGGGGCGGCGGCAGACCTGGTGGGTCGGCTGTCCGACCAGGCGCGCGATGAGATCGCCGAGGTGCGTCGCCTCGTGGAGGGGCTTCGCCCGCCCGCGCTGGACCAGCTGGGTCTCGTCACGGCGCTTCGCCAGCGCGCGGCCGAGCAGAGCAGGGGGGCACGGCAGGCAATGGCCTGGACGGTCGAGGCCTCCGACGACGTCGACCCGCTGCCGGCAGCGGTGGAGGTCGCGGCCTACCGGATCGCCATCGAGGCGGTCAACAATGCGCAACGACACAGCCAGGCCGACGAGTGTCGGGTCCTCCTCAGGCGTGAGCCCGATGAGCTCGTGGTGACCATCCGCGACGCGGGCACAGGTCTGGCCCCGGACCGCCCGTCGGGTGTAGGCCTGTCCTCGATGCGCGAGCGGGCCGAGGAGCTGGGCGGCTCGTTCGAGGTGCTCACGGAGGTCGGGACAGGTACGACGATCCGCGCGCGCCTGCCGATTCTTGCTGACACGACGAGGGAGCAGTGATGGGGGAGGCACTACGGGTGCTGATCGCTGACGACCACGACGACTTCCGTCACGGCCTCGAGGCGCTGCTCGCCGCGGCGCCGTCGATCGACGTGGTGGGCACGGCGTCCGACGGAGCGATGGCAGTGGCCCTGTCGCTCGACCTCCAGCCGGACGTGATCTTGATGGACCTCCACATGCCGCGCCTCAACGGTGTGGAGGCGACCGCCCGCATCGTGCAGTCCTCGCCCCACATCGGCGTCGTGGTGCTCACGATGATGGAGGACCAGGAGTCAGTGTTCGCGGCCGTCCGCGCCGGGGCCCGCGGCTACCTGCTCAAGGGTGCTCGTCGGGCCGAGATCACTCGGGCGGTCGCAGCCGTGGGCGCGGGCGAGGTGATCTTCGGTCCGGGCATCGCCGATCAGGTCATGGCCTACTTCGCCGCGGCTCGCGCTCGTCCGGCCGCTGATGCCTTTCCGGAGCTCACCGAACGTGAGCGGGTGGTCCTCGGCCTCATCGCCGAGGGCAAGGAGAACGGCGAGATCGCGCGCCAGCTGAGCCTGTCGATCAAGACCGTGCGCAACCACGCGTCCAACATCTTCGCCAAGCTCCAGGTCGCCCATCGTGCCCAGGCGATCGTCAAGGCCCGAGACGCCGGTCTGGGCCAGGACTTCTAGCGGCAGCCACCCTCGAGCCGCGCGTCCTCGCGGGCGTCGTCACCGAGTGCTCGGGCCTGGGCGAGGTCGAGGCGAATGATGCTCGCGCCGAACTCGGTGCCGGGGGTGCCACCGATCACGCAGGACGTGGCGCGGGAGGGGTCCACCGTCGTCAGCGCCTGCACGAGACGGTAGAGCTCTCGTGGGGAGAGATCGGTCTGCAGACCCGAGATCGCGGCAAGAGCCACGTCCTCCATGAACCCCTCGACGTCCTCGTGGTCGCGGAGCTGACGCAGCGCGCCCAGCAGCAGCCGCTGGTGGTTGGCGGACCGGTCGAGGTCACCACCCTCGAGGACACGTCGCGTGCGCGCGTAGTCCAGCGCCTCCTCGGATGTGAACGCGTTGGTCCCTCGGCGCACGGCCAGACCGTCGTCATCGGTGCGGAAGGCGACCGGCGACTCGACCTCGACACCCCCCAGGGCGTCCACCATCGAGAGGAAGCCGGCGAACCCCGTCACCAGGACCAGGTCGGGAGGTATGCCGACGATCTCGGCGACCGCGTCGGCGGCTCCTTGCGGCCCGGCGTCACGCAGCGCGGTGTTGATGCGTGCCTCGCCGTCGGGGAGCTCGATCCAGGCGTCCCGGGGGATACCGATGCCGACGGCACGTCCGGTGCGCCAGTCGATGCCGATCAGCTGGATCGAGTCGGTGAGTCCCTCGGCCACGTCTGTTCCCGGCCGTGCGTCCGAACCGAGGGCGAGCACCCAGAGCATGCCGTCACCGAAGTCCACCGCCCGGGCCGTCTCGACGGTCGTGAGGCTGATGGTGGCAGGTCGCACGGAGGGATCGGGCACGGCGAGGGAGAGCACGCCGAGGACGGCGACGAACCTGAGCCCCCGGCGCAGCCGTGACGCCCTCATGACGTCGACCCCGCGCGGACCACGTCGCCGTCGTCCATCGCGACGTCGTACCCGAAGACCGACCAGTCCCCGTCGTCCTCCTCCAGGAGGAACCGTCCCTTCAGCGTCAGGGGCCGCGTGGCGCCGTCGGGCATGGTCGCCTCGAACGCAAGGCTCACCGCCGCCGTGGCGCCCAGGGCAGCCTGGTCCTGGGAGAGCACCGAGATCCGCGCGTCCAGCCTCGTCGCGCGCACGGAGGTGGCGTCCTGCGCACCGGCTGCGGTCAGCTGCGCGATGTCACGCGCCGCGCTACGGGCCGCCCCGCTGGTGAACGACTCGAACGACTGGACGAACTCCTCCCGCGGGAAGTCTCCCAGGAACGCCGCGACGACGTAGCCGGAGAGCACGTCGCCGAT
The DNA here is from genome assembly GCF_004683965.1 of Nocardioides seonyuensis. Lineage (NCBI taxonomy): Bacteria > Bacillati > Actinomycetota > Actinomycetes > Propionibacteriales > Nocardioidaceae > Nocardioides > Nocardioides seonyuensis. The sequence continues at coordinate 315,441 of NZ_CP038436.1, read as the reverse complement.
CGACCCTTCGATCTCGGTGCGGGCAGCCTCGTCGAGGTCCTCCGCCCCGGACACGACCTGGACCCGCAGCGCGGCGGAGTCGGTGTCCGCGTCGGGGTCCTCCGAGGGTGTCGCCGGCTGGCAGCCCGAGCCGAGCGAGATCGCCAGGCACGCCGCCAAGGTGGTGAGCACCGTGCGCGCAGCGTCCGGTGTGCGGAAGACCATGCCGCTCATCATGACGGATCGTCCTGGAGGCGCGATCAACTCGCCGGGACCGTGTTCGTCGTGGGCAGGTCGAAGGCAGCCACGTTGTCGCGCGCGGGGTGTCGAGTCCCGACCGGGCCGGCGGCGAAGCGACGGACGAGGTTGTCGGTGACCCTGCCGACGAAGCGGCTCGTGGCAGCTCCCAGTGGCCGCTCGCAGGCGTCCTTGATCGCGCATCCCCACCGCAGGGTCCCCGCGCTGAACACGCCGGCACCGGACGGGGTCGTGTAGTACACCGACTGGCTCGAGGTGGTCACCCCGCGGCACGAGTACGGCGAGTGGCTGAGGACCTGCAGCGGGCGCGGGAGGTGCTGGTCCGGGTAGACGCGGTCCGCTTCGGGGCCCACCAGGCCCGCCACGTGGTCACCGGACCGGACGCCCGTGCCCCGGAAGCCCCACCACCCGGGGGAGGCGATCACGTAGTCGGTGTCGACCGGGTAGCACTCGTACTGCATGCCGAGGAGGTCGTGCTCGGGACTGGCGGCAGGTGCCTCGCGGAAGAGGTTGGTGGCCTCGCGCGAGCCTTCGGCGTACAGCGGGTCCAGGTGGGCGTCGTGGCGGTAGCCCACCAGCAGGCGAGCCGGGCCTGTCGGCCGGTCCTCCAGACGCACCCGCCAGTACATCGTGTTGGCGCTGAGGAAGGCGAGGTTCGTACCGGCGTCCCGGGCGGACATGACCGCTTCGCGCATGGCATTGGTCCAGTACTCGTCGTGCCCCATCGTGACGTAGCCACGTGCCCCCTCCAACACGGAGGGATCGGCGTCGAGGTCGACGTTGGTGAAGTACGACAGCGGCGCTCCGGTGCGCTCGGCGCGCAGGATGATGGGGATGGCCGCGGACCGGTAGTCGTTGGCCCCGGTCGCACCGTTGTAGGGCCGGTCGAAGCTGACGGCGTGGCTCTGCCGATCGCCCCCCGCCCCGGCGTAGAGGCTGTAGCCGCCCCACTGGTTGTAGGCCTGCCAGGTCGTGACGGGGGAGACAAGCGCGACCGTGCCGGCCGCGGAGTCCGCGGTGACGACGTACGGCGCCTGGGTCTCCCACCCCGTGTCCGTCCGCAGCGTGAAGACGTAGAACCCGGTCTCCCACCCTGTGGTGTCCACCGTCAGGTCGCGGTCCCAGGGAGCCACGACCGTGCGGGTCTCCACCGGCATGAGCACCGGCGGCCGCTGCTGGCGCCCACGCTGCGGCCCGGAGCGCCAGACCTCGAGCCCGGTCCCGCCGTCGTACGCGCCGATGCGGTAGGCCCACACCTCGTAGCGCCGTTCGGTGGTCGAGACCTTGAGACCCACGCTGGTGCCGGGCAAGCCGCTGACGCGCGTCGTGTAGGCCTCGATCTCGTGATCGGCCGCCCAGCGCCGGACCCGCCAGGCCTCCGAGCCACGCGGCCGCTCAGCCGCCCGGGCAGGGGAGGAGTCGCTGCGGCTCGACCCCTGCGAGGCCGGCGCTGCCAGGGCGCCCCCCGCGCTCCTGGCCTCGACCTCTGGCTGGCCGGCGCAGCCACCCAGCCACAGTGTCGTCAGGAAGCACGCCAGCACCGCCGATGCGATCGTCGTGGAAGGCCGACCCTGCTCGGGCATCGTCACCAGCTCCTCGGAGGCGGGGGACGGTCCGCCGCCTCCGGCCACGTTCGGCGGAGCAGCGTTCCCGGCGCCTGAGGCTGCGGTCCCGGCAGGGACAGGACCGACGGACCGTGGGTCCCGTGCACGGGGCAAGACCCCCCACGCCCGGGCGACGGCCGGCACCTAGGATTGCCGCCATGCCCGAAATCACCAGGGACGAGGTCGCGCACCTGGCCGATCTCGCCCGGATCGACCTGTCCGACGCCGAGCTCGACCACCTGGCCCCGCAGCTCAGCGTGATCCTCGAGTCGGTCGCGAGCATCAACGAGGTCGCGAGTGCCGACGTGCCGCCCACGTCCCACCCGCTGCCGCTGACCAACGTCTTCCGCGAGGACGTCGTCGTGCCGGGGCTCACGGCCGAGGAGGCGCTCTCGGGTGCGCCGGCGAGTGACCAGCAGCGCTTCTCCGTCCCGCGGATCCTGGACGAGGAGGCCTGATGAGCGACGTCCGCACCACTGCCGCCGCCATCGCCGAAGCCCTCGCTGCCGGCGACACGACGAGTGTCGAGGTGACCCGGGCACACCTCGACCGCATCGCCGAGGTGGACGGGCCGGTCCACGCCTTCCTCCACGTCGACGCCGAGGGCGCGCTCGCCCAGGCGGCCGAGTCCGACGCCCGTCGCAAGGCCGGCGAGGCTCGCGGTCCCCTCGACGGCGTGCCCGTCGCGGTCAAGGACGTGCTGGCCACGCGTGGGCTCCCCACCACGTGCGGGTCCAAGATCCTCGAGGGCTGGGTCCCGCCCTACGACGCGACGGTCGTCCGCAGGCTCAAGGAGGCCGGCCTGCCCATCCTGGGCAAGACCAACATGGACGAGTTCGCGATGGGGTCCTCCACGGAGCACTCCGCCTACGGCCCCACCCGCAACCCGTGGGACCTCGACCGGATCCCCGGCGGCTCCGGTGGCGGCTCGGCCGCGGCTGTCGCGGCCTACGAGGCCCCGCTGGCCATCGGCACCGACACCGGGGGCTCGATCCGTCAGCCCGGCGCGGTCACGGGAACCGTCGGCGTCAAGCCGACCTACGGCGGCATCTCCCGTTACGGCCTCGTGGCCCTGGCCAACAGCCTCGACCAGGCCGGACCCGTCACCCGGACCGTGCTCGACGCCGCCATGCTCCACGACGTGATCGGCGGCCACGACCCGCTCGACTCCACCTCGATCGACCAGGACTGGCCCAGCTTCACCGACGCCGCTCGGGCCGGTGCCGCCGGTGACATGAGCGGGCTGAAGGTCGGCGTCATCACCGAGATGGCGGGCGAGGGCTGGCAGGCGGGGGTGATGGCGCGGTTCCAGGAGTCGCTCGACCTCCTGGTCAAGGCCGGTGCCGAGGTCGTGCAGGTCTCCTGCCCGAGCTTCGTGCACGCGCTCGCCGCCTACTACCTGATCCTCCCTGCCGAGGCCTCCTCCAACCTCGCGAAGTTCGATGCCATGCGCTACGGCCTCCGCGTCGTGCCTGACGGAGACCCCAGCGCCGAGGAGGTCATGCGGGCCACGCGGGACGCCGGATTCGGCGACGAGGTGAAGCGCCGCATCATCCTCGGCACCTATGCCCTCTCCAGCGGCTACTACGACGCCTACTACGGCCAGGCCCAGAAGGTCCGCACCCTCATCAGCCGCGACTTCGCCGCGGCGTTCGACCAGGTCGACGTGCTCGTCTCGCCCACCGCCCCGACGACGGCGTTCAGGCTCGGCGAGAAGCTCGACGACCCGCTCGCGATGTACCTCAACGACCTCGCCACCATCCCGGCCAACCTGGCCGGGGTGCCGGGAATCTCGGTGCCCAACGGCCTCGCCGAGGAGGACGACCTGCCGAGCGGGTTCCAGGTGCTCGCGCCGGCGCTCGCGGACGACCGGGTCTACCGCGTAGGTGCGGCGCTCGAGGCGCTGCACCAGCAGGAGTGGGGAGGCCCGCTGCTGGCCAGGGCCCCCCAGCTGACCACCGGAGGAGTGGCATGACCGAGACCCTGCTGAGCTACGAGGACGCGCTGGCGTCCTACGACCCGGCGCTGGGCCTGGAGGTCCACGTCGAGCTCAACACCGCGACCAAGATGTTCTGCGGCTGCCCCGCGACCTTCGGCGGCGAGCCCAACACCCAGGTCTGCCCGACGTGCCTGGGCCTGCCCGGGGCGATGCCGGTGGTCAACGGCAAGGCCGTCGAGTCGGCGATCCGGATCGGTCTCGCACTCAACTGCGACATCGCCGAGTGGTGCCGCTTCGCCCGGAAGAACTACTTCTACCCGGACATGCCGAAGAACTTCCAGACCAGCCAGTACGACGAGCCGATCGCCTTCGACGGCTACATGGACGTCGACCTCGCCGACGGCACCACGGTGCGGGTGGAGATCGAGCGGGCGCACATGGAGGAGGACACCGGCAAGTCACTGCACGTCGGTGGCGCGACGGGTCGCATCCACGGCGCCTCGCACTCGCTGGTCGACTACAACCGTGCCGGCATCCCCCTCATCGAGATCGTCACCCGACCTGTGACCGGAGTGGGGGAGCGGGCGCCCGAGCTGGCGAGGGCCTACGTCCAGCAGCTGCGCGAGCTGATCGTCGCCCTCGGCGTCTCCGAGGCACGCATGGACCAGGGCAACCTGCGCGCCGACGTCAACCTCTCGTTGGCGCCGGCCGGCTCCGGCACCCTCGGCACCCGCACCGAGACCAAGAACGTCAACTCGTTCCGCTCGGTCGAGCGTGCGGTGCGCTACGAGGTGCAGCGCCACGCCGCCATCCTGTCGGCCGGCGGCTCCATCACCCAGGAGACGCGTCACTGGCACGAGGACACCGGGATGACGACGAGCGGCCGGGAGAAGTCCGACGCCGAGGACTACCGCTACTTCCCCGAGCCGGACCTCGTGCCCGTCGCGCCGAGCCGGGAGTGGGTCGACGAGCTTCGCGGCACGCTGCCGGAGAACCCCACGGCCAAGCGCGCGCGGCTCCAGGCCGAGTGGGGCTTCACCGACCTCGAGATGCGTGACACCGTCGGTGCCGGTGCCTTCGGGCTGGTCGAGGAGACCGTCGCCCTGGGCACCGCCCCCCAGGCCGCCCGCAAGTGGTGGCTCGGCGAGCTGGCCCGGCGCGCCAACGAGGAGGGCGTCGAGCTCACCGACCTCCCGATCGGTCCCGAGCAGGTGGCTCGGATCCAGGCGCTGGTCGACGATAAGACCGTCAACGACAAGCTCGCCCGTCAGGTCTTCGAGGGCGTCCTCGCCGGCGAGGGCACCCCGGACGAGGTCGTGGCCGCGCGTGGGCTCGCCGTCGTCAGCGACGACGGAGCGCTGTCGTCGGCCGTCGACAACGCGATCGCCGCCAACCCCGATGTGGCCGACAAGATCCGCGACGGGAAGGTCGCGGCGGCCGGCGCGCTGATCGGCGCGGTCATGAAGGAGATGCGAGGCCAGGCGGACGCGGGCCGGGTGCGGGAGCTGATCCTCGAGAAGCTCACCTGACCGACTGGTCCAGACCACCTCTGTTAACGTGCTGGGCGGACAACGTCATCCACACACGTCGCAAGGACCGGTCACGGGGGCCAGCAGCAACCGAGTGAGCTCCCACCGTGTCGCGGCGGGAAGGAAATCAATGTCTCACTCCGTCCGAAGGGCCGGGCTGCTCCTAGCAGCCGGGCTCACCACGACCGCCATGACCGTGACGGCGTTCGCGCCCGCGGCCACCTCGGCGCCGGTCCCACGACCAGCGACCGACGACACGCCTGTCAACATCGCCGCGAAGTGGCTCACCGGAGAGCTCGACAACGGCCTCATGGTCGGGAAGTCCCCGGACTACGGCCTCACCCTCGACACCGGCTTCGCGCTGGACCACGCGGGAGAGACCCGTGCGCTCCTGGCGATCCGCAACGCGCTCGAGCCCAAGCTCGGGGAGTACATCGGGACCGGCAAGGAGGTCTACGCCGGCCCGACCGCCAAGGCAGCGGTCTTCGCCAGGATCGCGCGCGCCAACCCGACCTCCTACGGCGGCTTCAACCTGATCACGCGTCTGGAGGGACAGGTCCAGGACGCGCCGAAGACCACGCCACCACCCAGTCCGTCACCGTCCCCCTCGCCGACGGCGACCCCGACCGAGACGCCGACGGTGACTCCGACGACGACCCCGACGACGACTCCGACCGCGACGCCCACCCCCGAGACGTCGCTGGCCACCGGGCGACTGTTCGACACCTCCGAGCACGGCGACCATGCCAACGTCGTGGGGCAGGCCTACGCGGTGCGCGCCCTCTCGCTCGCCGGCTCGAGCGAGACCGACGAGGCCCTGGCGTTCCTGCTCCAGCAGCAGTGTGCGTCCGGAGGCTTCCGGCTCGGCTTCTCCAAGCCGGGAGACGCCGCGCAGGGCTGCGTGGAGGGTCCTGCCGGTGACGTGGCCGACCCCGACGCCACGGCCCTCGCCGTGATCAACCTGGTGGGGTCCCACGAGAAGGCCAAGCCGGTGCAGGACGCCCTGGCCCGTGCCCGCACCTGGCTCGCCGGCCAGCAGCGTGGCAACGGCGCCTTCCGCGGAGGTGAGGGCGCCCGGCGCGTCAACACCAACACCACGTCGCTGGCCGGTCACGCGCTCGGGCTGCTCGGCGACAGCAGTGCCGCGAGCAGGGCGGCCGTGTGGGTGCGCAAGCGCCAGCCGGTCGACAAGTACAAGTGCCGCAGCGCCGTGACCCGCGAGCTGGGCGCGGTGGCCTACCGACCGGCCGCGATGCGTGCGGCTCGCACCGACGGGATCACCGCCGAGGTGACCGACGAGTGGCGCCGGGCGACCGCGCAGGCCGTGGCCGTGCTGGAGTACGCCCCCAACAGCCCGCAGGCGCTGAACATCTCCAGCGGGCAGAAGCGGGCGCGCGGCGGCGAGCGGGTGCACTTCCGTGTCCACGGCATCGCACCGGGCGAGCGTGTCTGCATCCAGATCCAGCGCGAGTTCAAGCGGGCAACCGGCAAGCTCACCGGCGGGAAGGTCGTGCGGACGCTGCGCGTTCCGTTCACCAACCGCGGGCGCTTCGCGATCGTCAAGACCGCTGACGACCGCGACCGTTTCTGGATCCGCATCCGCAAGTGAGGGAAACCCCCGCGTGAGAGCGCAACGGCCCGGCGTCCTTCGGCGCCGGGCCGTTGCCGTCTCCGCTGACAGGTCGGAGTATCGTGACCTGGTCACCCCGTCCGGGGCGACGACAACTGCACGCCCGTCGTGGGGGAAGCCGGTCCGAATCCGGCGCTGACCCGCAACCGTAGGCACGGAGACCCGTGCGAGCCGGAACACCTGTGACGACGCGTACCGATACCCACGCTGTCGAGGAAACGGCGGGTTCGGGCCGGTGCGTCCGGTTCCACCCGCCCTAGCAGCGGGAAGGAACCCATGTCACACCGCACGAGCCGCGTCAGCGTCCTGGCCGGCATCGCCGCCCTCACTCTCACCACGCTGGTCGTCGCGACCGCTCCCGCACAGGCACACCCCGCGGGGGACCGCGCCGTCACCGCGGGGGCCACCTGGCTCGAGGCCCAGCTCACCGACGGCCTGGTCACCGGCCACTACCCCGATGAGAACGGCGACCCGGTGACCTACACCGATCACGGGCTCACCGCCGATGTCGCGTTCGCCCTGGACGAGGTGGGCGGGTACGACGCCGAGGTCGCTGCCATCGCAGATGCCGTCGCCCCCGAGGTGCAGGGCTGGTACGACTCCTACGGCACCATCTACACCGGCTCCGCCGCCAAGGCCACCGTTCTGGCTCAGGTCGCAGGCCAGGACCCCACCAGCTTCGGGGGCCAAGACCTCCAGGCGGTCGTGGAAGGCAACGTCGCGGCAAGTGCTCCCATCCTCGGGCGTGTCCAGAACGTCGGCGAGACCGATTGGCAGACCCAGGAGCCGGCGGACTCCCTCAACGTGATCTCCCAGGGATGGGCCGCTCGCGCCCTTGCCGGACAGGGGTCCGCACTCGCCGACGAGGTCGAGGCGTTCCTCCTCGACCAGCAGTGCGACGCCGGGTTCTTCCGCTACGGGCTCACCGAGGACAAGACGGCCCCCGAGCAGGGGTGCGTGGACGGCGTCGACACCGCGCACCTCGACACCACGGCGCTGACCGTGGTCAACCTCCTCGCCACCCCTTCGCGCTCGGCACGTGCCGACGCCGCGGTCCAGGACGCCGTCGCCTGGCTCGAGACACAGCAGGCCGCCGACGGGTCCTTCGACGTGGGCGGCACCGAGGGCGTCAACGCCAACACCACCGGCCTGGCTGCCTGGGCGCTCGCCGAGGCGGGAAGGACCGCGACTGCCGTCGAGGCGGCCTCATGGGTGCGTGGACTGCAGGTGGCCGACATCGCCCCGTGCTCGACGGTGCTGGCCGCCGAGAACGGCGCCGTCGCCTACGACGCCGAGGCGCTTGCTTCGTCCCGCACTGCCAAGAGCATCACCATGCTTCGGGACCAGTTCCGTCGGACGACCGCCCAAGCTCTTCCGGCGCTCGCCCTCGTGCCCGCCGGCAACGGGCCGCTCGGCGTCCAGGTCCCGGCCACAGCGCCCGAGAAGAGCGCGGTGAGCGTCACGGTCTCCGGCCTGGGCGCCGGCGAGCCGGGATGCGTGACCCTCGGCACCGCAGCCAAGCCCGTCCTTGGAACGGGTGGTGACGTCACGGTCGTCCTCGGCCTCTCGGCCGGTGCTGCCACGTACCCCGTGAAGGTGACCGCCGTCGACGGCTCGTCCGCCACAGCCACCGTGACCGCGACCGTCCTCCCCGCGCCGGCTCCCAGCGTCCAGCCCGTGCCGGCACCGTCGGTGGGCGACGTCGTGACCAAGCGACTCGTGAAGGTGCGGAAGAACCGCTTCGCCCTGAAGGTCGCGTGCGAGGCGACCGCGCCGTGCGAAGGCAGGATCCTGGTCCGGAGCAAGGGCAAGGTGGTCGCGAAGCCCGGTCAGCGGGCGCGGAGGATCGTGGTCGCCAAGAAGTCCTACGCCGTCGCTCCGGGACAGACCCGCAAGGTCGTGTTGCAGGTGCGCAAGCCGGCCCGACGAGTCCTGGCCGCCGGCAAGGTCAAGGTCCGAGCGGTCGCGGCCGCGCCGGGCGCTCGTCGTACGACCGAGACGTTCTGGCTGAAGAAGGCGCGATGAGAGTGCTCCGCGCGCTCGCCGCGACCGCGCTGGCAGCGGGAGGGGCCGTGATGGTCGCCCCGGCGCCGGCGGGAGCAGCCACCTGCTCCGGGGACGGCGTGAGCGTGGTCGTGGACTACCGCGAGCTGGGCGGCACCACGGTCACCGCGTGCGCCCCCGACGGGGCCGGCAAGAGCGCCGCAGCGATCTTCGCCGAGGCCGGCGTGCAGGTCTCCTACGCCTCGCGGCAGCCGGGGTTCGTCTGCAGGGTGAACGGAGTGCCCACCAGCGATCCGTGCGTCAACACCTCGCCCACGGATGCCTTCTGGGGCCTGTGGTGGTCCGACGGCGCCAGGCCGTGGACCTACTCCAGCAGCGGGGTCGGCAGCCTCACCGTGCCGGCCGGTGGCTCGATCGGCTGGTCCTGGCAGCAGGACCGGGAGGCCGGGGGCGCCGTGCCGCCCGGTGTGGCCGCTCCGACGGCCCCGACGTCGAGTCCCTCGCCTTCCGCGACGTCCACCACGTCGCCTGCGCCCGCACCCTCGCCCACGTCGACCTCGAGCAGCACCGCGTCACCGACCCGGTCGCCCGGGCCGACCTCGTCACCGACGCCGAAGGCCGGGGGCGGCACGAAGCCGGGCACCGGGCGCGGGGACCGTGGAGACGCGGCGACCGAGGAGGACGCGGCCGACGAGGCTGGTGCCGCGCCGGAGGAGGAGGCGAGCGCGACTCCCACCAGCGCTCCCAGCACGCGTGGTGCCGGTCGTGCCAAGAAGGA